>JABFXX010000045.1 GCA_013368795.1 Kofleriaceae bacterium | reverse complement strand
ACCCGCGGTGACATCCTCGGCGTCCGACCGTCGGTTGGGTGACACCCGCCGCTCGGTATCCCCGCTGCTCGCCGGCGACGTGTGTGTCCGACCGTCGGTTGGGTGACACCCGCGGTGACACCCTCGGCGTCCGACCGTCAGTTGGGTGACACCCGCGGTGACATCCTCGGCGTCCGACCGTCGGTTGGGTGACTCCCGCCGCTCGGTATCCCCGCTGCTCGCCGCGACGTGTGTGTCCGACCGTCGGTTGGGTGACACCCGCCGGTCGGTGTCCCCACTGTTCGCCGGCGACGTGTGTCAGCCCTGCTCGGTCCAGTACCGGACCCAGTCGCCGTCCGGGATCAGCGTCCCGAACTTCACCGCTCCCGGGTCCGCGAGTGTGTAGACCCAGGCCCAGATCTCCTCGCCATCCTCGAGCGTGACCTGCTTGATGACGCGGGCAAAGTCCTGGCCCTCGTAGGCATCGAGTAGGCCGAAGGTCGCGGCGAGCTCGGTCAGCCAGATCACCTCGCCGACGACGCGGCCTTTGCCGTCCCCTTCGGTGTAGCCCGGATGACCCATCGGGAACGCGTACATCGATCCCGTCGTCGAGGCAGCGACGCACTTCGTGATCTGATTGGCAACGAGCGACCGAGCGGTCTGTCCCTTGCGAAGCGTTCCGTACACGAACAGGCGGTCGAGGATCTCGTGCGAACCGGTCGTGCGCTCGACCTCGAACGTGCGGGTGCTGCGCCGCCTCTCGGACATGCGCGATCTTTAACGCCCGGACGCGATCGCCGCTACTTGATCCAGCAGCGGCAGCACCATCGCGGCGCCCGTGCCCTCGCCGTGTCCCAGGCCGACCTCGAAAATCGGTTGGAGCCCCAAGTAAGCCAGGATCGCGGGGTGCGTGAACGTTCCGCGGTGCGCCGCGATCAGATACCCCGTCACCGGCGGCGCCATCGCTGCGGCAACGAGCGCGGCCGCGCCGGTCGCGTAGCTATCGAGAATCACCGGCACGTTCATCGAGGCCGCGCCCAGGATGAGCCCCGCGAGGACCGCGGTCTCGGCCCCGCCAAACGTCGCGAGGACCTCGAGCCCGGACGCGCCTCGCATCTCGAGACCCCGAACGCCCGCTGCCTCGGCCAAATCGTCATCGAGCCCACCGGGCACGTCTCCGCTGATCGCAGCGAGCAACGCCGCCGACGCAACCTCGGAGCCCACACCGATCGCTCCGAGCGCGATTGCATCCAGCGCCGGCCCTACCGCCGCCTCGATCGCATCGGGATGTCCGACCGTCGGTTGGGTGACACTCGCGTGTCCGGCTCTCGGTTGGGTGACACTCGCGTGTCCGGCTATCGGTTGGGTGACACCCGCGCGCCCGGCTATCGGTTGGGTGACACCCGCGCGTCCGGCCATCGGTTGGGTGACACCCGCGCGCTCGTCCAAACCGGTTGCCTCGGGCGTGACGCCGGGCTCAGTTCCGATTGCCATGTCCTCGAACGACGGCAGCGGAGCCGCCGTGAGCGGCTCGGTCAACGAGATCGCGAGCGCGATACCTGCCTCGAGGCCGAGCACGGCATCGACGATCGTCATCGCGGGCTCGCGCATGAGGTCGCGGCTCGGACCACGACCGAGTGAAACGGCAATGTCCGGCATGTGGCCGGGCTCGCGCGCACCGGCGTCGACGATGACGATCGGTGTGTGATTCGCGGAACGGGCGATCTGGCAGAGGGCCGCGCTGCCGGCCGCGATCTCGCGTGCGGCGATCACGGACGGATGGTCGGCCCCCATTGCGAGGCCAGGATCGCCACAGCCGTGGTCGCCGACCGCGACGACAATGCGCCGACGCGTCCCACGTGGGACGGGCGAGTGCTGCGCTCCGCCGAGCGCGCGCGCGAGTCGCTCGAGGACGGTGGCGCCGGCGGCGACGACCCGGTTCTGGGCCGCTTCCGCATTCACCTCGCTCGCCGGACCGATCGCGTCGATCACGTGCTGCAGCACCTGGCTCATCCGTGCCCCCGTAGGGCGCACTCGGGTGTCCGATTCACGGGCGTCCCCAGTGGGCGTCTTTGCCGGCAACAGCGGCGCGACGACCGTCTTGGTTCACCCGTGGTCACGGCACTCGTCCATCGCGCGTCCCCGGCGCTTCTTGCCGTTCATCCGCGTCCCCACAGCGCGGCGCGGCGCTTCTGGCCGACCAGGATGACAATGAAGAACGGGCCACCGAGCACCGCGGTGACCGCGCCGGTCGGCAAGTGAGCGGGCGCGATCACGGTGCGTGCAAGCGTGTCACAGATCACGAGCAGCACGGCACCGCCAAACATCGAGGCCGGGAGCAGCAGCCGATGGTCGGGACCGAGGATCGCCCGCAGCGTGTGCGGAACGATCAGGCCGACAAAGCCGATCGGGCCGGCGAGCGCGATCGCGGCGCCGACAAGCAGCGACGCGACCACGAACACCAGCACCTGCGTGCGTGCGACCGAGACGCCGAGCGAGGCCGCGACGTCGGGACCGGCTGCGAGCGCGTTGAGCTCGCGCGCGTAGAGGAACATCACGAGCATGCCGAGCCCGATCGGCAATGCGGCGTACTCGATGTTGACGAGCCGGATCGCATCGAGTCCGCCGATCATCCACGCGAGCATGTGGCTGACGTCGGAGAAGTCGCTCGTGTACTGGACGAGCACCGACGCCGACGAGCAGAACATCGAGATGGTGACGCCGGCGAGGACCAGCGTCGCAGGCGGCAGGTGCTTGCCGATGCGGCCGAGGCGCTCGACGAGCAGCAGCGACGCGACCGCGCCGATGAGCGCCGACACGCCGACGCCCGCGCCACCGAACGAGCCCTCGATGCCGAACCGGATCGCGAGCACCGCAGCGAGCGACGCGCCCGACGAGATGCCCAGCGTGAACGGTTCGGCGAGAGGATTGCGAAACAGCGCCTGCAGCACGCAACCCGCGCCGGCGAGCGCGCCGCCGACGAGCATCGCGCCGAGCACGCGCGGCAACCGCACCATGAAGATCTTGTTCGCGGGCGAGCCGGTGTCGAAGGCGTCGAACCCGAGCAGCTCGAGCGAGCGGCCGTTGCGCGTCATCGCGACGCCGATCTGTGGCGCGAGGATCGCGACGATCGCGCACACCGCGGCGCACAGGCCGAGCACGACCACGAGGCGCTTCGCGGTGAGACGCTTGCCGCGCCCGCTGACGAAGCCGCTCACGGTCGGCCTCGCATCGCATCACCGGTCCGCGAAATGGTGTCGACGCGTACGGCGACGCTTTCGGCAGTACGAACCGCACGCGCCCGGTCGCGAGCTACGAGCTCGGCGATGCCGGCACCGTGCACAGATGGGCGATCGATGCCGGCGCTGCGCCTGGAAAGGCGATTGCTGGCGCGTACGGCGAGGACGTCGACGAGCGCGCTCATGTCGGCACCGCGGGCATCGTGCACGGATTGGTGATCGATGCCGGCGCTGCGCCTGGAAAGGCGATTGCTGGCGCGTACGGCGAGGACGTCGACGAGCGCGATCATGCGGGCACCGCGAAGCGTCGGCCGGAGGGCAGGGTGCCGACGTGGATGTCGAGCGCAAATGCTGCGCGCGTCGCCGCCGATGCGAGCACGTCGGCCGGTGCGCCGCGTGCCGCGAGGTGGCCGTCGGCGACGAGCCACATCATGCCGGCGTGGCGCAGCGCGAGATCGAGATCGTGCGTCACGACGACCGCCGCCGAGCCGGCATCGCACCGCGCGCGCAGCATCTCGAACACCGCACGTGCGTGCGCCGGGTCGAGCCCCGCCGTCGGCTCGTCGAGCAACACGACCTTCGCGCCCTGGCAGATCGCCTGCGCGAGGATCACGCGCCGCGCTTCGCCGCCCGACAGCTCGTCGAACCGCCGTGCTGCGAGGTGCTCGATATCGGTCACCTTCATCGCCTCGCGTGCCGCCACAAGGTCGGCGTCGCTCGCGAGTCCGAGCCCGCTCTGCTGCGAGTAGCGGCCGAGGAGCACGACCTCCTCGACGATGAACGGAAATGCAAGCTCGTATTGCTGCGGCAGGTAGGCGAGCTCCCTCGCGATTACCCGCCGGTCGACGCGCGCCGGATCGTGACCGAAGCACCGCACGGCTCCCGAACGCACCTCGACGAGGCCGGCGATCGCGCGAAGCAGCGTCGACTTACCTGCACCGTTGGGGCCGACGATGACGACCAGCTCACCCTGCGAGACGCTCGCACTCACACCGCGTACGACGGCGCGTCCGCCGAGTTCGACGTCGACATCGGTGAGTTGATGCCACACCAGTCGTTCTTACCAAGTAGAATCGCCGACGGAAACGCGGTAACCCAAGGACTCGTGCGTCGGCGCAACGATCGGGTGGTGATGAACCTGCCGGTGGAGATCATCCACAACGGCAAGAAGGTTCGTGCCGTCTCGCAAGACCTGTCGCCGATGGGCATGTTCATCCGGCTGTCGCCGCCGCTCGACGCGGGCACGATCCTGCAGGTCGTCATCTCGCCCAACGGCCAGCGCCACGTGATGACCGGCCAGGTCACTCACGCACTCAGCGAGGTCGAGGCACGCACGCTCGGTCGCTATCCCGGCGTCGGCGTGATGTTCCGCGATCCAATGCGGCCGAGCGAACAGCAATTCCTCGAGGCGATCGCTCGCCTGCTCGAGCGCCACAATGCATCGCGCACGGCGGCCGACCTGCGCATCCTCGTCGCCGATTCGCAGACGCGCATCCTCGAGCGCCTCTCCACCGCACTCGGGACCGCCGGCTTCGTCGTCGCGACCGCGACCAACGGCATCGAGGCGATCGGCGCATGCCTCTCGAAGACGCCGGACGTCGCTCTGATCGAGCGCGACATGCCCGTCGTCGACGGGCTGCACGTCCTCCAGGAGATGGGTCGCCACGGCGAGCTCGCGAGCGTCCCGGTCATGATCATGTCGTCGAACGCGACCGACCTCGCGCGCCTGCAGGCATTCCAGCTCGGCGCCGCCGACTACATCCCGAAGCCGTTCACCGTGCTCGAGGTGATCCTGCGCGCTCGTCGCTGGGCGCGCGCGTTCCAGCGCGACACCGAGCGCGTCGTCCTGCGCGGCAGCCTCGTCGAGGTCGGCCTGCCGACGCTGCTGCAGATGTTCGAGCAAGAGAAGAAGACGGGCCAGCTCGCGGTCACGCGCGATCAGCTCGTCGCCTGGATCGATTTCATCGACGGCAAGATCGTGCGCGCTCGCTCCTCGGAGTCCGACGGTGACCCTCGCGATGTCGTGCTGAAGGTCCTCGACTGGAAGCACGGCTTCTTCGAGCTGTCGGCCGGCACGCCGAACCTCGCGAAGGTCGAGGTCGAGACGAGCGTCACGCACCTGCTCCTCGAGCACGCGCGCCTGCAGGACGAGGCGACGCGGGTCGACGATCCCAACGCCGACGATCGCTTGCTCTAGAACAGCTGGTTGTCGAACCGCAGCATCAAATAGTGCGGTGCGCCGTCGGCGTTCACGATGATCGCGCCGTCCTTGCCGGGCGCGTTGCGATGGACCAGGTGCGCGCTGTCGGGCTGATCCTCGACGGTCGCGAACACGGACACCTTGCCGCCGACGATCATCTTCCGGTTGATCGCGTCGACCATGTCGTCCTTCATCAGCGGCATGAAATCGAGGCGGTGCAAATTCATGTTGTCGACGTAGTCGAACGCGTACTCGGCGCCAACGTGCCAGCCCTCGGACCACGCAGGCCCGACGAGCGCTGCATCGCGCTCCGCGAGCGCCATCGTCGGCACGCCGCTCGACGACATCACCGCGGCGACCATCCGGTACACCTGATCGTTCGCGCGGACCTCGAGGATGATGTGCGTCGAGTTCGGCCGCGGACAGAAGCTGCCCGGCGGCACGACCGCGACGAGCGTGCCGTCGAAGCGTCCGAACCCGTTCGCCATGTCCTGGCCGAACTCGCTGACGCAGCCGGCTTCGTTGTCGACGGCATCGGGCACCGCATCGATCGTCGAGGCGTCCGGTCGAAGTCGATCCGACGCATCGCGACACCCGCCACCGAGGATGCAGAGCCCGACGACGATCGCCCGTTTGGACAGCACGGCGAAGGCATATCACGCGCGACGCATCGTGGTTGCCGTGGGGCCTGGCAACGAGTTGCTCGTCGCGAAGCAGAGTGAGCGATCCGCCATCGCCAAGCGCTGCGATCCGCGGAAGGCCAGCCTCGTCGCCAAGCGCGCGATCCGCGGAGGCCAGTCTCGTCGCCGAGCGCTGCGCTACTTCCGAGCGGCCAGCAGCTCGTCGCGAAGCTCGGTGAGCACGATGCCGAGCAGATTCTGTCCCTTCCACTGCTTCGGGTCCTGCGCGCGCGGATCCTTTTCAGCGAGGCCGATGCCCCAGATCTTGTCGTACGGGCTCGCCTCGACGAGCGTCGTGCCCTTCGTCTCGAGCAGCAGCGCGAGGAGCTCGTCGTTCTGCGTGAACTTGGCGCGGTTGCCGTCCTTCACGATCCGCAGTCGCTCGGCGCGCCACGTCTTGTCGTCGAAGTTCGAGACCTTGCGGCCGAGTGCTTTGTGCTCGCGCGGATGATCCGCCACGAGAATCTGCTCGGCGATCTCGTCGTCGCCGAACAGCTTGGCCTTGCCGTGCATCATGAACTGCTCGGCGCAGTTGAACGTCACGCCGTCGACCTCGAAGCGGCAGCGGTACCACTGCGAGAACGGCGACGCCTCGGTGAAGAAGAACGTGAACGTCATGGTGTCCAGGTTACACGAAGGCACTTGGCTGGCAACCCGGCTGGGGCCGTCGGACAGATCCCCGTCGGAGCGCTCCCCGGGTATCCACGGCTGCTAGCGTATTGCGTCGGCGAGCGCGGCCAGCGCTTCCTTCACGCGCGGCGACGGGCCCTTCAGGAACTGCTGCGTCATAGCGAGCACCTTCTTGTCCTTCACCGCCGGTACATCTCCGCCGTCGCGGTGTCACCCAACCGATGGTCGGACAAAGCGCCCCGCCTGGTGGGCCGGACCTCGCCGATGTCACCGTCGCGGGTTTCGTCCGCCGTCGCGGTGTCACCCAACCGATGGTCGGACAAAGCGCCCCGCCTGGTAGCGCCCCGCCTGGTAGGCCGGGCGTTGCGGAGCGCCGGCGGGGTGTCACCCAACCGATGGTCGGACAAAGCGCCCCGCCTGGTAGGCCGGGCGTTGCGGAG
Organism: Kofleriaceae bacterium; assembly: GCA_013368795.1. Classification (GTDB taxonomy): domain Bacteria; phylum Myxococcota_A; class Polyangia; order Haliangiales; family Haliangiaceae; genus JABFXX01. The sequence continues at coordinate 49 of JABFXX010000045.1, read as the reverse complement.
CGCCGGCGGGGTGTCACCCCACCGATGGTCGGACAAAGCGACCCGCCTG
>JABFXX010000170.1 GCA_013368795.1 Kofleriaceae bacterium | reverse complement strand
GAGCTGCCGTCGATCGATCTCGACGGTGCGACCGCGCAGCGCATCGCGCACCGCGCGCGTCTCTCCGTCGGCCGCGGCCCGTCGCCCACGCGTCTCGTCGAGCCGCTGCTCGTCGCACTCGTCGCCGTCAGCATCGTCGTCTGGACCGCGTACAAGCTCTACGAGATCCTGTCCTAAGATCGTTCGTCCCGGCGCTCGCGTAAGATGGGGCCGATGCGGACGGCGGAGCGAGAGCGGCAACCGGGGACCACGGGCGTTCACGAGGAGGCGCCGATCGCGCACTCGATGCCGCCATCGACGACGCAGTTCCGCGATGGCGCCATTCCGCCGGTCGGCGGCGAGTTCCAGTCGCCCGGCCCGTCGGCGTCCGAGCGCGCCTACGCGGATGATCCGATGATGCCGAAGGAGCTCCTCGATATCGTCGCGAAGGGTGACGTCTCGGACCTCGCGCAGATGCTTCAGGCCTACCCGACGCTGCGCCAGGCGATCCTCGGCGCGATCACGCGCACGCACGGCGCACACACCGCGCAGACCGTCGGCCAGCAGACGAAGAAGGCGCCGCCGCAGCAAGCGCCCGTCGCCGAGACGAAGCCAGCAAAAGCGCTGCCGGAGGGTTACGACGACGGACCGATCCGCATCGACGAGGACCACGCAAGCGACCGCTCGAAAATGGCGGCATTCGATCAGATCGCCGTCTCGCACACGCCTGAAGCCTCCGCGCCGTCGCACATTCGGCTGCCACCGACGCTGGTCCGTACGCTCGACCAGCTATGGGCAGAGACGCAGGCGACGAACAAGGAGCAAGGCGGGAACCTCGTCCGCACGTACGGCGGTAAGTACGAATTCAAACGCACACACAGCAGCGAAGATAACGAGGACTCGTACGAGCCCGATACAAAGAACGTCGGACGGCTCGACTCGCACGTCGGCATCGTTCACACACATCCGCTCGACGACAAGCGCCCGGACGGCGTGACGTTCGGCGCCGTCGATATTGTCGGACTTGTCGACGAGGATCAACCGCTCAACATTCTGCGCTCCGGCATCAACACCTACGTGATCTCGCGGACCAAGGAATTCGACGCGCTCGTCGAGAAGACGAACAATGATCCGGAGAAGCTCTCCGAGCTACGAATGTCGATGCACACGACGTATACAGCGGCCTTTCAGGCCGAGAAGGATGCGGGTGGTGGCCCTGCCTCGTGTGTCGAGAAAGGCCTCATCGCGATGTGCCGCAAGTTCCACCTGATCTACTACTGGGGTCAGGGACAAGACCTGCATCGCATTCGCTAATGTGGTCGCGCATCGTGATCATGCTCGCTCTCGCGAGTTGCTCGCATCCGGCACCGAGGCATCCGACGATCATGCTCTCGGAAAGCCGCTCGCTAAACGAGCGTACCGCGGTCGGCCAGGCGCGCGTCTTTGCAACGCCATCGGTCCACAGCCGGCTCGCCGGCGCGCGTGCGTGGCTCGCAATCGCGAAGGCGCTCGCACAGACACCGGCCGGCGCATATCAGGCCGCTTTGCGCGGGATCACCGAGCTCGGTCCCGACTACGCGGCACTCCACGTCCGCGACGAGACTATCGAGAAGGTTTGGATCGCGAAGGACCTGTTCGACGAACAGAAGGATCAAGACGCTGCCGAGCTCCTGACTCGGCTACTCGGAAGTCGCATCAAGATGTACGAGCGCCGGTACGCGACAGAGGTCGAGTGACGTTTCGACGCAGTCCGATTGCGTTGATGGTTGTTGCGATGTTCTTCGTGAGCTGTGCGGCGGTACCGGCACGCCGTCCAACGGTCATCATCTCGGAGCGCCGCGAGATCAACGAACGCGCAGCGGTCGGTCAGGCGCGCGTCTTCGCGGCTCCGTCGCCGCATAACCGGCTCGCCGGAGCACGCGCTTGGCTCGCGATCGCGAAGGCTCTCGTCGAGGAGCCCTCGGGGGCCTACCGAGCCGCGCTTCGCGGAGTCACCGAGCTTGGAACCGACTACGCGAAGGCAGTTGTTCGCGATCACACGATCGAGGACGAGTGGTTCGCAAAACAGGACTTCGAGCAGCGGAAAGACGAAGGCGCTGCCGAGCTGATGATCGGGGTGCTCGATCACCGCATCAAGATGTACCGGCGGCGCTACGAAGCCGAGGTCGAGTGATCGGCCGGTGCGGCTCATCTCGATCCTCGTCCTCGCGAGCGTGCTGAGTTGTGCGGCAGAGCCGCGTCATCCGACGCTCATCATCTCGGAGCGTCGCGAGCTCAACGAACGCGCAGCGGTCGGTCAGGCACGCGTGTTCTCCACCCCGTCGGTGCACAGCCGGCTTGCAGGCGCGCGCGCTTGGCTCGCGATCGCGAAGGCTCTCATGGCGATGCCCGCGGGCGCGTACCAGGCCGCGCGACGCGGGATCGCCGAGCTCGGCGACGACTATGCCGGCCCTCGCGTCCGCGACGACACGGGGCAGAGGAAGCGGTTCGCGGAGAACCGGTTCGAGCTCCAGCACGACGAGGCTGCAGCCGAGAACATGACGGACGTGTTGTTAGTCCGGATCAAGATGTACGAGAGGCGCTACCGCGCCGAGGTCGAGTGATGGCTACGACTTCGGCCGCGTGACGAGCAGGTGCGCCTGCTTGTTGATGTCGACGTAGCCGAACCGGAACGGCAGCGGGCGCTTCTTCTGCGACTTCCACAGCTCGCGGAACTCGTCGTCGTGCGCGGTCGCCTGCACACCGTCGAGAAAGGCGCCGTCGTAGCGGCCGTAGGTCTCCTGCACCATGCCCGCGCCCTTCGCGTACTTGACCGGCACGCCCGTCGAGTCCGAGAGCATCCACTTGAGGTGGTCGAGGATGTAGCCGCGGATCAGCGCGAAGTCGGGACGCCAGAGGAGATAGCTCGCGCCCTTCACGAGCATCGTCACCTGCCCCTTCTTCTCGAGGTGGCGGATCAGCTGCGGGTTCTTCTTGAGATAGGGGTCGCCGAGGTTCCAGGCGATGTGGCGATGCACGCGCACCGCGGTCTCGCCGATCTTGCGGTACTGGATCTCGACGTTGGAGAACGCGAGCGAGAAGTTCGGCGACAGCCAGTCGCCCTTGAGGTGACTCGACGCCTTGTACTCGGGGTCCTTCGCCGCGAGCTTGGCTTCCTTCGCCTGGCGGATCTTGGCCTGCTTGTCGGCGGCGTCGATCTCGGCCTGCGTGAGGTAGTGGATGTTGCCGGCGTCGTCGAGCGAGAAGTAGCGCATCGACACGGGCTCGTAGCCGCCGGCGACAAGGCCGAGCAGGAACGACGAGACCTGCGCAGGGAGGTCGTTGCGCTGGCCGTTCGAGAGGTTCTCGCTCGTGTTGGAGCCGACGGAGATGAGGCCGCCGATCTCGCCGCGCAGCGCGTTGAGGCTCGTCTGCACGGAGCGCGGTGCGAGCGTCTTCAGGCGACGCGGATCGCCGGCGAGCTCGAGCGAGATCGTGGTGACCTCGGTGGCCTCGGGGAACGCGACGAGCGCGGAGAGGAGGTCGCCACCGCCGAATGGATAGACGACGGTCTTGGGCACGTCCTTCGGGACGACCTTGTCGAACCAGGTGCGGTTCTTGTCGAAGTACTGCGCGCGGAACGCGTCGAGCTTCTCGGTGATCGCCTTGCAGTGTGCGGCGACGATCTTCTCGAGCTTGGGGTCGAGGGCAGTGGTCCCGCCGCACGCGGCGATACGGTAGAGGAGCTTCGCGTCGGCGATGAAGTCGACGGCATCGCCCTGCGCGACGGGCGCCGGGGCGGGCTTCGCGACGGGCGCCGGATCGGCGGCGGCGGCGAGAGAGGATGCAGCTACGAAACAGAGCGAGAGAAGCGTGCGTCGCACGCCACCATCATCCCATATCCGCGACGGAACCCTCGTACATCTTGTCGAGCATCGTGGCGTACTTCTTCTCGACGACCTTGCGCTTCACCTTGAGGCTCGGCGTGAGCTCGCCCGCATCGATCGAGAGGTCCTGCGGCAAGACCGCGAACTGCTTGACGCTCTCGTACTTGGCGAGCGTCTTGTTCACTTCCTTGAAATACGGATCGAGAAGATTTTTGACCTCGGGAGACTGCACGACCTCGGAATAAGACTTCCCGTTGAAGCCTTTCTCCTTGGCCCACTTCATCGTCGCTTCCTCGTCGAGCGTGACGAGCGCCGTGACGAAGTTGCGCTTGTCGCCGTGCACGATGACCTGGCTGATGTACGGGCACGCGGCCTTGAGCTTGCCCTCGATCGCCTGCGGCGCGATGTACTTGCCGCCGCTCGTCTTGATCAGGTCCTTCTTGCGATCGGTGATGCGGAGGAAGCCGCGCTGATCGATCTCGCCGATGTCGCCGGTGCGCAGCCAGCCGTCGTTCGTGAGGGCCTCGGCGCTCGCGTCCGCGAGGTTGTGATAGCCCTGCATCACGCCGGGCGACTTGATGAGGATCTCGCCGTCCTCGGCCGCGATCTTGAGCTCGGTGCCGGGCATCGGCATGCCGACGGAGCCGAACGCGTACTTGCTCGGGCGGTTGACGAATGAGGCCGCGCTCGACTCGGTGAGGCCGTAGCCCTCGAGGATGAGGATGTTGCACGCGTGGAAGAACTCGGCGATCTCGCGCGACAGCGGCGCCGAGCCCGAGATGAAGTAGCGGACGCGACCGCCGAACCGATCCTTGATCTTCGAGAAGACGAGCTTGTCGGCGATCCGGAGCTTGAGCGCGAGCAGGCCGGACGGCTCGCGGCCCTCCTGGCGGACCTTGCTGCCCTCCTTGCCGGTCGCGACGGCCCAGTGGAAGATCTTCTGCTTGATCGGCGAGCCCGCTTTCACGCCCTCGAGGACCTTGTTGTAGACCTTCTCGAAGATGCGCGGCACGGCGGCCATGATCGTCGGCCGCACGACGGCGAGGTTCTCGACGATCTTCGGGATGCGGCCGTCGACGGCGGTGACCGAGCCCGACGCGATGTGGCCGCTCATCAGCACCTTGCCGAACGAGTGGCTCATCGGCAGCCAGAGGTACTGGACGTCGTCGGGCCCCCACAGCTTGACCGCGTCGATCGCGTCGGACGTGTATGCCCAGCACTCGTGGAGCAGGCGCACGCCCTTGGGCTTGCCGGTCGTGCCCGACGTGTAGATGAGCGTCGCGAGCTGCGTCGGCTCGATCCCCTTCACGACATCGTCGACCGCGTGCGGATCCTTCTGGAGCAGCGCGGCGCCCGCGGCCTCGAGGTCGGCGAGCGAGATCACCCAGTCGCCGTCCTTCGCCTGCGGCGCGTCGTCGATCAGGATGACCTTCGCGAGCTTCGGCATCTGGCCGCGATGCTCGCGGAGCTTGGCGACCTGCGAGTTATCCTCTGCGAACACGTAGCGCGTCTCGCTGTCGGCGAGGATGAACGCGCAGTCCTCGGCGGTGCTCGACGGATAGACCGTGGTCGTCGCGCCGCCCGCGGAGAGAATGCCGAGGTCGCAGAGCAGCCACTCGACGCGCGTGTTCGACAGGATGCCGACGCGCTCCTCGCGGTGGAGGCCGAGCGAGAGCAGGCCCGCCGCCATCGCCTTGACGCGCTCACCGGTCTGGCGCCAGGTCATCGAGCGCCACTCCTCGGCGGCGCCCTCCCCGCCGACCGGGTAGCGGTACGCTTCGCGATCCGGCGTCTCCGAGACCCGTTGCGCGAACAGCTGCGCGATGGACTTGGTCTTGCGCGTGAGCTTCTCGGGGGCTTTCGACTCGGCCATAGCGGTGAAGAATATGCCGCAATTCCTTCGCCATGGGATCGGCGCTACCCTTCACTTCCGTGGCTCCTGCCTCCGAATGGATCGATTCTGTCGCCGCCGCCTGGCGGGCGGAGAGGCAAGCCGCGCGCGCGAAGGTCGCGATGGAGCGCAGCGGCCGGACGCTCGTCGAGCGAGTCGCACTCGGAATCGCACTCGCGCACCTACGGATCGTCGACGAGCAGTCGGCGCCGGGCGACCGCGTCCGTGTGCGCGTGTCGGTCCCCGAGCAGATCGATCTCGACAACCTGCGCCTCGCGCCCGGCGAGCCGATCCGCCTCTGGGCCGAGCATCCCGACGAGGAAGACGCGATCCGGGGCGTATTCGAGCGCCGCGAGGAGCAGAGCCTGTGGCTGATGCTCGACCGCCCGGTCGACGAGCTCGACCGCGACTACGCCCTCGATCCCGAGGCACCGGAGCTGACGTTCGAGCGCGGCGACCGGGCGCTCGACAAGGCGCGAAGCGCGCTCGCAAACTCGGACCTCGCACGGCTCCGCGAGGTCGCATCACTTGCTCGTCCCGCGAAGCTGCTCGCGCCGATCACGTGGAAGCCTCTCGACGAGGAGCTCGACGAGGTCCAGCGCGAGGCGGTCGACCTCGGCCTGCGCAGCGGCGACATCGCGCTGATCTGGGGACCTCCCGGGACCGGCAAGACGCGCACGCTCGTCGAGGTGATCCGGCAGCGCGTCGCGCGCGGCGAGCGAGTGCTGTGTGCGGCGCCGTCGAATACCGCCGTCGACAACCTCGGCATCCGGCTCGCCGGCGAGGGCGTTCGCGCGGTGCGGCTCGGCCACCCGGCGCGCGTCTCCCCTGCCCTCGCGGCGCTGACAATCGACGCGCAGGTCGAGGAGGACGGCGCGTTCGACCTCGCCCGCGAGTGGCGCGACCGCGCGCGCGCGATCCGCAAGCAGGCGCAGAGCACGAGCATCGGCAAGGGCACGCGCGAGGACGTCGCACGCCAGCGCGCCGAGATCCGCGCACTGTGGTCGGAGGCTCGCTCGCTCGACCGCGACGCCGCCCGCGAGGTGCAGAACGCCGAGCGCGCGATCATCGCGCGAGCCCAGGTCGTGCTCGCGACCTGCGTCGGCTGCGATCACCCGATGCTCGGCGACACCCAGTTCGACTGCGTCGTCGTCGACGAGGTGACGCAGGCGCCCGATCCTCTCCTGTTCATCGCGCTCGGCCGTGCGAAGGTCGCCGTCCTCGCCGGCGATCCGCAGCAGCTCGGCCCGGTCATCATCGGCGGGCCGGCGGTCGAAGCCGTGCTCGGCTCGACGGTGTTCGAGCGCCTGATCGCGAGCGGCGCGCCGTCGGTGATGCTCGAGCAGCAGCACCGCATGCACGCGCAGATCATGACGTTCCCGTCGCGCGCGACGTACGACGGCAAGCTGCGGGCATCGCCCCAGGTCGCCGCGCACACGCTCGAGGACCTCGGCGTCGTCGCCGATGCAGCGCGCAGCCGGCCGCTGTGGCTCGTCGACACCGCGGGCAAGGACTGGCTCGAGGAGCGCACCGACTTCGAGCCCGCCGGCTCGCTCAACAATCTGCCGTCGTTCAGCTTCGATCCGAGCACGTTCAACTCGGGCAACGCCGAGCGCGTCGCCGCCGAGGCGCGGCGCCTGCTGTCGCGAGGCGTCGCACCGACGGACCTCGCGATCATCGCCGCCTACTCTGCGCAGGCACGGCGACTGCGCGACCTGCTCCGCCTCGAGCGCGCGGCCGGGGTCGAGGTCGGCACCGTCGACGGCTTCCAGGGCCGCGAGAAGGAAGTGGTGATCGTCGACCTCGTCCGCAGCAACGACTCCGGCGAGATCGGTTTTCTCGCGAACACGCGTCGCATGAACGTCGCGCTCACCCGCGCGAAGCGGTTCCTGCTCGTCGTCGCGGACTCGGCGACGCTCGGCGATCATCCGTACTACGCCCAGTTCATCCAGTACGTCGACGAGATCGACGGCCACGGGAGCGCGTGGAGCGACGACGCCGAGCCCTTGAAGTAGGCCGGTAAGTCTGAGATGAACCGTGGGCCATCATGAAGGCCCTCCATCTCCTCCTTGTCCTTGCTCTGATGCCGGCCTGCGGCAAGTCAAACGACGTCCAGCACCTCAAGGAAGAGGCTGTCGTCCTCGCGAAGGCGTACGACACGAAGCTCAAAGCGGTCGATCGTCGCGTTCAGATCATCTTCAAGCGCGGCACGACGATCCCGGCCAACCTGCCGGGGATCGAAGAGGTCGGCAAGCGCCTCACCGAGGCGCGCGACACGATCATTCAGCTCCGCGGCATCGTGAGCCCGGGACCTGACAACAAGAGCGCCGTCGAGAAGCAGGCCGAGGTCGCCGCGAAGGACCGCAAGGTCGAGGATCTGCGCAAGCTCGTCCATGACACCGAGACGACGATGGAGAACGGTCTCCGCGTCATCAACGATGACCTCGACGGCGTCGAGAGCTGGATCGCGTTGTACGACCAGGGCCTCGCGAAGGAAGTGAAGGCCACGGCGACCACTCCCGTCGCGGAGCCCCCGCCCGCCGGTCAGGCGTCGCCGCCGCCGACGGAGAGCGCGCCGCCGACCGCGGTCGCCCCGAACGCCGGTCAGGGCTCTGCGGCGCCGACCGAGCAGCCCAAGCAGCCTGCCCCCGCGCAGCCGACCGGCCGTCCGTAGAAGTCGGATGCTATGCTGGGACCATGAGGATCCCGGCGAAGCCGAAGGTCATCCTCCGATCGTGCCGCGAGTACGATCCGGAGAAAATCCGCGCCATCATCCGGTCGGGCCTCGAGGAGCTAGGGCTCCGGCCGTTCGGGCGCACGCTCGTCAAGCCGAACCTCGTCGCGGCGGGCCCGCTGTTTCCGTACGCGTTCACGCGCCCGGAGTTCGGCGAAGGCGTGCTGCGCGCACTGCGCGACGTCGGCGGCGAGAGCATGACCGAGCTCGCCGCGGGCGAGCGCTGCGGCATCACCGTACCGAGCCGCGTCGCGTTCAAGGAGTCCGGCTGGGACGACATGCTCGGCAACGTCGGAGTGAAGAAGTACCACTTCGAGGAGCAGCAGCAGGTCGAGATCCCGCTGACGCACGAAGGCCGGCTCCGCGACTACCTGTTCACGCCCGAGCCGATCGCGCGCGCCGACTTCTTCGTCAACTGTCCCAAGTTCAAGGCGCACCCGTGGACGACGGTGACGTTCTCGATGAAGAACTACATCGGCATCCAGGACGACCGGCATCGCCTGATCGATCACGATCACAAGCTCAACGAGAAGATCGCGGACCTCCAGCACATCATCCAGCCGCAGTTCATCGCGATCGACGGCATCACCGCCGGTGAGGGCCGCATGCTCACGCCGACGCCGTTCGACCTGGGCCTCATCATCATGGGCAACAGCCAGGTCGCGTTCGACGCGGTCTGCTGCTCGATCATCGGTCTCGATCCGAACAGCGTCGATCACATCCGGCTCGCCGCCCAGTACGGCTTTGGCACGACGGACCTCTCGAACATCGAGATCACCGGCGACGTCACGCTCGAGGAGGCGAAGCAGCGCGCGAAGGGCTTCAAGGTCGGCCTCATCCGCGTCGAGAAGTACTTCGAGGGCACGCACATCTCGGCGTACGCGGGGCCTCCGCCGGAGCCCGAGCACGGCGACTACTGCTGGGGCGGCTGTCCCGGCGCGATCGAGGAAGCGATCGAGATCCTGCGCGTGTTCGACAAGCACACCGACGAGAAGATGCCGCGCATGCACGTCGTGTTCGGCGCGTACGACGGCGAGATTCCCGCCAAGCCCGGCGAGAAGGTGGTGTTCATCGGCGACTGCGCGCACTGGAAGGGCGACCTGCACGGCAAGCCGGTCGAGATCGAGAACCTCTACAAGGAGCGCTCCTCGCTCGACCCTCACACGATCCAGTCCGACGACATCTTCAAGAAGCTCGCGACCGCGCGCGGCAAGCTGCGCGGCGACGTGATCCGCCTCGAGGGCTGCCCGGTCTCCGTTGCCGAGCAGGTCCTCGCGCTCGTCACGATCGGCGGTCTCAAGAATCCGTACTACGATCCCCAGAACATGCTGACGTTCTCGCGCGCGTACTTCGGGTGGAAGGCGCGCGTCGCGCTCAACAAGCTCCAGCGCAAGTCGTACCAGCAGAACGGCTCGTTCGCCGAACGCGGCCAGGCTGCGCCCGAGCTAGGAGGAACCACATGATCGGCCCAGGTTCGATGCCTCGCTTTCCGTGGCGTGCGTTCAGGCGCAAGGCCACCCTCCCCTACACGCGCCGCCGGCGCTCGCGCCCGCGGATCCAGAACCAGGCGGCCTCCTCGCCCGCGGTCGAGATCGTGGCCTTCGATCACGGTCCCGCGGAGTTTCCGATGGCGAGCGTGCGTCCGCGTGAAGCGCGTGGCCGCGCCGTCGCCGTCCTCGGTGACCTGCAGCGCTGGCTCGCCGCACGGTGGGCGTGGTTCAAGCCGCGGAGCGTGCCGTGCGCCGTCGCCGGTCTCGGCATGCTCGCCGTGATTGCATCGGCGGATTACCTCGCGCACCACATGGATCAGGGCGATACGCACAAACCGACCGTCGTTCGCATCGACCTCGGCCCTCGCTGAGCCAGCCGGCGCGATAGATTCGGCGCATGACCGTTCGCGCCGTCCATCACCTGAACTGCGCCACGATGTGCCCGATCGCGGGCTTTCTGCTCGGCGGTGATTCGTGGCGCGGGCGGATGGTCGCGCACTGTCTCCTCGTCGAGACCGAGCGCGATGGGCTCGTCCTCATCGACACCGGTTTCGGCACGCGCGACATCGAGGGCCGCACCGGCATCTCGCGGAGCTTTCGCGCGCTGACCGGCCCGGCGCTGTCGCACGCCGAGACCGCGATCGAGCAGGTCAAGGCGCTCGGCTATCAGCCCGAGGACGTGAAGCACATCGTCATCACGCACCTCGATCTCGATCACGCCGGCGGCATCGGCGACTTCCCGCACGCGAAGGTCCACCTCCACGCCCGCGAGCACGCGGCGGCGATGGCGCGTACGAACCTGCGCGAGCGCGAGCGCTACCTGCCGGCGCACTGGGCGCACGGTCCCAAGTGGGAGGTCTACGCCGAGGACGGCGACACGTGGCGCGGCTTGCCCGCGGTCACGAAGCTGCGCGGCGTCGACGGGGACATCGGCATCCTGCCGATGCACGGCCACACGCGCGGCCATTCCGCGGTGATCGTGAAGAGCGGCGAGCGCTGGCTCGTGCACGCCGGCGACGCGTACTTCCATCGCAACTCGATCGAGGGCAACGCGAAGGTGCCGTTCGGCTTCCTCGCGTTCGAGCGCGCGACCGAGATGATTCCCGCGGCGCGCCGGGCATCGGTCGCCGCGCTCCGCCAGCTCGCCGCGACGTACCGCGATCTCGACCTGTTCTGCGCGCACGACGAGCGCGAGTACGCCGCACTCGCAGGTCGCGCGTGAAGCGCCTGCTGCTGCTGCTGCTCGCGCTCGCCGCGTGTCAGGGCAAGCGCGAGACACCGGTCGAGCCGGCGTACACCGCCCTCGAGTACACGCGCGCCGGCGTTCCTGCACCGGATCACGTGTGGAGCGTTGCCGAGCACGGGACGGCCGCAACCGCGCTCGCGACGATCGTTGATGGCCACCGCGAGCGCCTGCCGCGCGCCACGAGCGCCGTGTTCGCGCGGATGATCGAGCTCGGCACGTTCGACGATTCGCTGCCGATCGATCAACGGCTCGGCCAGCACGTCGATCGGTTCCAGGCCGCGATCGAGCTCAGCCGGCTCTACAACAAGGACGGCGCCGAGCTGCCGAGCACCGAGTGGATCGAGCTGATGACGGTCGCGCTCCACGAGGCGGCGACGATGAGCAAGCTCGTCGATCCGTACTTCCAGTCGCTGCCCGCCGATGATCCTCAGCGGCAGGTCAGGCTCGACGGTCTCGCGAAGATGCGCGCGGGCTGGAGCGGCATGCTGCAGGGTGGCCTGCTCGTCGCCGACAACAACCTCGTCGCCGTTCGCGATCGCGTGCGCCTGCTCGCGGCGATCGAGGACGCGGTGCCCGCCCTGTTCCCGCTCCTCCCCGCCGCCGACCAGGCCGGCGTTCGCGATCTCGCGACGAAGCTGGTCGGGAGCCCGGAGGTGCGGGTTCGCGAGCCCGCGGCCCGGATCGCGAAGCTCGCGGCTGCGAAGTAGCCGCGCGAGGTATTTGGGGCTCCAAGCGAGCGGTAGCGCTCGGTGAGCGAGTTAGCTCGACGAGACGGCGATTGCGTCACCGACGGTGATGGGTATCATCGGCTCACCGGGCGCGTCGTGAGCAACCCCAAAATCAAGCCAGCTTCCCCTCCGATGACTCACGTCGACATCGGCAGCAGTGACCGGCTGTTCCGACTCCTCGTCGACAGCGTTCGCGACTACGCGATCTTCATGCTCGACCCACGCGGCAACGTCGCGACATGGAACATCGGAGCCCACCGCATCAAGGGCTACACGGCCGACGAGATCCTCGGCCAGCATTTCTCGAAGTTCTATCCCGAGGACGACGTGCGCGCCGGCAAGTGCGAGTACGAGCTCGAGGTCGCGGAACGCGAGGGCCGGTTCGAGGACGAAGGCTGGCGCATCCGAAAAGATGGCTCGCGGTTCTGGGCGAACGTGGTCATCACCGCTGTCCATGACGAGACCGGCGCGCTCGTCGGGTTTGCCAAGGTCACCCGCGATCTGACGGCGAGGAAGCACGCCGAGCGGGAACGCATCGACCGGCTCGCCGCCGAAGAGCGGTTCCGTCTGATCGTCGAGAGCGTGCGCGACTACGCGATCTTCATGCTCGATCCGACCGGGCACGTCGCGACGTGGAACGTCGGCGCCAAGCGCATCAAGGGCTACGACGCCGACGAGATCATCGGTCAGCACTTCTCGAAGTTCTATCCGCCGGAGGTCGCGGCGACCGGTCTCTGCGAGCTCGAGCTCGAGGTCGCCGCACGCGAGGGCCGGTTCGAGGACGAGGGCTGGCGCGTGCGCAAGGACGGCTCGACGTTCTGGGCCAACGTCGTGATCACCGCCGTGCGCGACCCCGAGGGCAAGCTGATCGGTTACTCGAAGGTCACGCGCGATCTGACCGAACGCAAGCGCGCCGAGGACGAGCGCGCCGCCCGCCTCGCCGCCGAGCAGGCGAACCGCACGAAGGACGAATTCCTCGCGATGCTCGGCCACGAGCTGCGCAACCCGCTGGCGCCGATCGTCACCGCACTGCAGCTGATGCGGCTGCGCGGCGACACGAACACGGCCAAGGAGCAAGAGGTGATCGAGCGCCAGGTCCGGCACATGAGCCGGCTCGTCGACGATCTCCTCGACGTCTCGCGCATCGCGCGCGGCAAGATCGAGCTGCGCAAGGAACACCTCGACATCCGCGGCATCGTCGCGAAGGCGATCGAGATCGTGAGCCCGCTGCTCAACGAGCGCCGCCACAAGCTCGAGGTCGACCTGCCGGAGCGCGAGCTCGTGGTCGACGCGGACCCCGATCGTCTGACCCAGGTGTTCACGAACCTCGTCACCAACGCGGCCAAGTACACCGAGCCGGGCGGCATCGTGCGCGTCACCGTCGGCGAGGAGAACGGCTGGGCATCGGTCGACGTGCGCGACAACGGGACCGGCATCGACCCGTCTCTCTTGCCCCACGTGTTCGACATGTTCGTCCAGGGGCTGCAGCCCGCCGACCGTGCCGTTGGCGGCCTCGGGCTCGGCCTGACGCTCGTCCGCCAGTTCGTCGAGCTGCACGGTGGCAGCGTCGCGGCGCACAGCCCGGGCAAGAACCTGGGCAGCACGTTCACCGTGCGCATCCCGATCACCGAGGTGCGCCGGCAGCAGACTAGCGGCGGGATGCGACCGCTGTCCTACGAGCTCACGAAGCACGCGCACCGCGTCATGCTCGTCGACGACAACGAGGATGCACGGACGTTGCTCGCCGAGATCCTGGAGAGCGTCGGCCACGAGGTTTGCTCCGTCGGCGATCCGCACGAGGCGCTGCAGCGCGCGCTGACGTTCAAGCCCGACGTCGCGATCCTCGACATCGGCCTGCCCGGCATGGACGGCTACGAGCTCGGCGAGAGGATCCGCGCGCTCATGCCCGACGCGAAGCCGCGACTCATCGCGCTCACCGGCTACGGCCAGTCGAATCATCGCCAGCGCTCGATCGCCGCCGGGTTCGACGATCACCTCGTGAAGCCGGTCGATCTGCGCAGCTTGCTCGGTTCGCTCGCGAAGTGATCAGCCGGCGACGAGCGCGCAGCTGAGCGGCGGCAGCTCGCGATTCGAAGCGAGGCCCTCCGTCGCGGTGACGACCTCGCCGCCGAGATCCGCCTGGAGCGCCTGCTCCGAGAGATTGCAGACGAGCGCGAGCCGGCCGCGCTCGAGGCGCAGCACGTCACCGTCGCGCACGAGCCTCGCCGACGAGGGTGCGCCGTCGCGAAGCCCGGGATGCGCCCGCCTTGCGGTGATCAGCGAGCGGTACCACGCGAGCATCTTGCGATGGTCACCGGTGTCGCGCTCCGGCCAGCGCAGGACGCAACGGTCGCGCGTCGCCGGATCGATCGGATCGATCGGCGCCGACGTCCAGCCCGAGGCCGCGTGCTCCTTGCGCCTGCCCTCGCGGATCGCATTTGCGAGGTCGGCCGACTCTGGCTGGGCGAAGTAGCAGAACGGCGTCGACGCCGCCCACTCCTCGCCCTGGAACAGCATCGGCACGAACGGCGACGCGAACAGCAGGCCCGCCGCGATCATCGCCCGCTTCACGCCAGCGAGCTCGTGCAGCCGCTCGCCGGCGGCGCGGTTGCCGATCTGATCGTGCGACTGGACGTACGCGACCAGGCGGTCGCGCGGCAGCACGCCATAGGGCTTGCCGTGAGGACCGCCGCGAAAGCCGGAGAGCCGGCCATCGAGCCAGTAGCCGCGCTCGACGATTCCCCGCAGCGCATCGCGATCCGCGAAGTCCGCGTAGTATCCGTTCGTCTCGTTCGTGACGAGCGCGTGGACGGCGTGGTGGAAGTCGTCGTCCCAGTGCGCGTCGAGCCCCCAGCCTCCGCGCGCGCGCTCGGTGACGACGTTCGGATCGTGCTCGTCGTACTCGCCGATGAGGACGAGCGGCCGGCCGAGCGTCTTCTCGAGTGCGCGCACCTCGTCGACGAGCTCTGCGATCAGGTGGCGCTCGCTCGCGTCGTAGAGCGAGTGCACGGCATCGAGGCGCAGGCCATCGGCGCCGTAGTCGCGCAACCAGGTCAGCGCGCTGTCGATGAGGAACCGCCGGACTTCGCGGCTGCCTTCACCATCGAGGTTGACCGCGTCGCCCCACGGCGTCTTGTAGCGATCAGTTCGATACGGCCCGAACTCGAACACGTACGCACCGTCGGGGCCGAAGTGATTGAGCACGGTATCGACGAGCACGGCGAGGCCACGCGCATGGCATTGCGCGATCAGCTCGCGGAGCCCGCGAGGACCACCGTACGGCGTGTGCGCGGCAAACAGGTCGACCCCGTCGTAGCCCCAGCCGTGGCCGCCGGAGAACTGCGCCACCGGCATGAGCTCGACGTGCGTGACGCCGAGCGCGGCGAGATGATCGAGCTGGGCGATCGCGGACTCGAACGTGCCGCCTTCGGTGAACGTCCCCACGTGAAGCTCGTAGATCACGGCATCGCGCAGCGCGACCGGAGCCGGCTTCATCGTCGGCGCAGGCCCCATCGCACCGAGATCGATCCAGCACGACGGACCGTGCACGCCTTCGGGCTGCGATACCGAGCGAGGGTCTGGACGCGGCGGACCGCCGTCGAGGCTGATCGCGTAGTGGCGGCCTGGCTCGACGAGGGGTGAGTCCCACCAGCCGCCATCGCGTGCGACAGCGCTCACCAGCCTGCCATCGATGACGTATTCGACTCGCCTCGCGCGCGGCGCCCACACAGATCGCTGCATCCGCGCACGGTGATGCCAGCTGCATGCCAGGAGCGGCCTCTCTGTGACGTGCACACCGGCACATGCCGGGAGCATCTGCTAGCGTCCACGGGCATGAAGCGCCTCGCCTTGCTGATGTCTGGACTTGCCGCGCTTGCCGCCTGTGGGGACGACAGCGGCACCACCGCCGATGCGTCGATCGATGGCCCGCCGGATCAGTGCGCGCCGGATATGACGATGACCGGCGAGTACATCGACTGGGACTCGACCGAGACCGCGTTCCACGGAATCTTCGCCGCGCAGTTCGTCCACCGCGGCGATCCTTCGAAGATGGCGATGACTGCGCCGAACGGCCGATTCGTCATGTGCATCCCTGCCGCAGATGGGCTCGTGGACATCACTCCGATGACCGGCTCGGACTACGTCGGCGGCACCGTCGTCGTGAACAAGGCGGTGATCTCGTCGGGCGCGATGCAGAGCTATCGCAGCTTCACGACGACGCGCGCCGCGGACTTCGGCTTCTCGGCCTCGATGGCGCACGTGTTCGTCCACGTCGCGACCTCGGCGAAGGCGGTGACGCTCGGCGCGACCGCCGGTGTGACGAAGCACTTCGACGGCTCGGCGTGGGTCGACGGCAACACGGGCACCGACGTCTACTTCGGGAACGTCGATCCGCAGGCGACAACGACGGTATCGGTCGGCGGCACCTCGGCGGGAACGATTCCGCTGACCGCCGGCAAGTTCACGTACATCACCGTCCGTTAGCGCTTGTCGAGCTTCACGGGCGCGGCGGCTGCCGTCGCGCCGGCCTGCGCGGTCACGTCGGGGAGGGTCAGCTCGGCGAGCGCGTCCTGGAACTCGACGCGCGTCAGCATGATCTTCTCCTCGGTGTCGACCATCGCGATTGTCGACTTCTGAACGCGCTCGGAGATGTCCTTCATCTTCGTCTTCAGGTGAGTCATCAGATCGCCGCCGGTCTTCACCGCCTGCAGCGTGACGATCTGCGCGTGCAGCTCGTCCATGCGCTCGCGGTAGTCGCGGAGCCGGCGGTTCAGGCTCACCTGCTCTTCGGTCAGGTCGATCAGCGTCTTGTGCACCGCGAGCAGCTTCTTGAGCTGCGTCTTGAGGTCGGCGGAGCCCTCGGCCGCCTCGACCCACACCTTCATCATGTCGAGCGTGACGTCGGCGTTGAGATCGAGCGTGCGCTCCATCGGCGTCGCCTCGGCGATCTCGACCTCCTTGGTCTCGCCCGGCTTCAGGTGCACCTCGAACAGATGGGCCTCGCCGACGCGCTCGAACGCGGGCGGAGAGTCGATCAGCTTCCAGCCCTTGTTGACGGTGTGACGGATGAAGACCTTCGCGAGATCCGGCAGGCGGTTCGTGATCGTCAGCTTCTGGCGGCGGATGTGCTGGACCTCCGCGGTCAGGACGCCTCGCTGCAGCGTGACGAGGCGCGATAGCTTGTTCTCCTCGCCGTCGTTGCGCTCGACGACGATCTGGCGATCGAGCGCGTACGGGACGACGGCCGACGAGTGCGGCGGAATCGGTTCGGTGATGCCCTCGCCGATGAACTTGCCCTCGCCGTACACGGTGACCGGGCCGGCCTCGAGCGTCGACTCCGACTTGTTCTTGAACCGGACCGCACGGAACGCGAAGTTCGCGTTACCGCGCTCGCTGTCAGGCGTGTAGAGGTAGACGACCTCGCCGTCGGTCTTGTCGCGGAGCATCGACACCATCGCGCTCGAGCCGCGCTCGACCGTCATCGGCGTCGGGTTGAAGAAGTGGCTCTCGCCGACCGGCTGCGCGTCGGTCTCCATGCCCTTCTGCCGCTGGGCGGCCTGCTGCTCCGTCGGCGACGGCGCCTGCGCCACGAGCCGCACGACCTCGGAGTTACCGGGGCCGACCTTCGGCACGATCTTGATGCGCGCCGGCGCGACGCCCTGATCGATGAGCTGGTTGCGGACGATGTTCGCGCGGTCGTTCGCGCGTGACAGCGCACCGGCGCGGTTCTCGTCGGCGTAGCCCTCGATGACGATCAGCTTGTCGGAGTTGACGAGCGAGGTCGACGCCGCCTTCATCTTCGTGTCGCCCGCCGCGACGCGCGTCTGGTTCGCCTGGAACTGCGCGCCGCCCGGCTGCGCAGGAGGTGTCGTCTGCACGACCGTCGGCTCGGTCTTCGGCATTGCCCGCTTCGACGGGCGCGACCGCATGTGCCGGCCGCCGCCACCGCCGCCGCCGCTGATCGTCACCACCTCGCTCGCACCCGCCATGTCGGCCATCGGTGCCGGCGCCTCCATATCCTTCATCGCGACGCGCTCGCTCTCGGCGTTCTCGGGGTGACCGTCCGGCCGGCGAATCTCGGCGTCGTCGAGCTGCGTGATCACGGCCTCGCCACCCTGCGCGAGGTCGCCGGGGCGCGTGCCGCCGTATGGCGAGATACCGCTCGGCGGTGCGACGGCGAACTTCTCCTCGGCGGCGAGCGTCTCGCGCTGGACCTGGCGGACGCTCCACAGGTCGTACTTGAACGACAGCGCCGACGACGAGCCGACGCCGACGCGCACGCCCTTCCAGTCCTCGCCCGAGGTGTTGTCGACGATCGCCCAGCCCTCGAGCATGACCTTGCCCGGCTCGGCGACGACGACGCGATAGCTCGGCTTCCACGATGGCGACTCGGTGACGTACGTCAGCACGACGTCGGCCTTGTCCTTCGTCGGGAGCTGGAGCTTCATGACGAGGTAGTTGCCGTCGGCCGCCTGGTCGCGCGGGATCGAGACCGGCAGCGGATTGCCGCTGATCGCGTCGACCACGGTCAGCGACTTCAGGAAGTCGTCGACGCGGTCGCGCGGAACCGAGACCGTCAGCGTCCCCCCGGTCACCGTCGCGCGGCGCTCGTAGAACGCGACACCGTTGCGGTAGACGACCACGCGCCCGAGCGCGACGTCGTCGACCTTCACGAACGACGCATGCTTCGGCCCGCAGCCGGTGAGGGCCGCGGCCAGGAGGAACCCTGCCAGTCTCTTCTTCATTCCCGCGGCAAACGCACCGCCCCCACGGGTCGATCTAATTTATTCCCAAGATCCGCACGGGGACGGATGTAGTCAGAACGAGGCGTCGAACGTGACCTCGCCCTCGACCCCGACCTGGTAGGCACTCACCCGGCGCTCGAAGAAGTTCGTGACCTCCTGCACGTCCTGGAGGGCGAGGAAGCCGAACGGGTTCTTCGCCTGGTAGCGCTTCGGCAGGCCGAGCGTCAGGAGTCGCTGGTCGGCGCAGTACTCGAGATAGGTGCGCAGCTCGAGGACCGACAGCCCGGCGATGCCGCCCGACAGCAGGTCCTCGGCAAACTGCACCTCGCAGGCGATCGCCTCGTCGAGCATCGCCGCGATATCGCGCTCGAGGCCGGCGTCGAACAGCTCGGGCTCCTCGCGGCGAATCGTCGCGACGACCTCGAACGCGAACGCCATGTGCGCGCTCTCGTCGCGGAACACCCAGTTCGTCCCGGCGGCGAGGCCGTGGAGCAGGCCCTTGCTGCGCAGGAAGTACACGTAGGCGAACGCGCCGAAGAAGAACAGGCCTTCGATGCAGGCCGCGAAGCAGATGAGGTTCAACAGGAACCGCCGCCGATCGGCCGCGGTCTCGAGCCGGCCGAGCGACTGGATCGAGTCAATCCAGCGCATGCAGAACGCCGCCTTCTTCGCGATCGACGGAATCGTCTCGACCGCGGCGAACGCGCGCTGGCGATCCGCGTGGTCGGGGACGTAGGTATCGAGCAGCGTCAGATAGAACTGGACGTGGAGCGCCTCCTCGTACAGCTGGCGCGACAGGTACATCCGCGCCTCGGGCGCGTTGACGTGCTTGTAGAGGTTCAGCACGAGGTTGTTCGCGACGATCGAGTCGCCGGTGGCGAAGAACGCGACGAGGCGCTGGATCAGATGGCGCTCGGCCGGCGACATCTTCGCGAGGTCCGCGAGGTCGGTCGAGAAGTCGACCTCCTCGACGGTCCACGTGTTCTTGATCGCGGCGCGATACATCTCGAAGAACTGCGGGTACGCCATCGGCCGCAGCGTCAGGCGCATGCCGGGATCGAGGAGGCGGGTCACTGGCACGCCTCGCAGCTCTCGGGGTTCTCGAGCGAGCACGCGACCGCGGCGGGCGCGTCGACCGTCGCCTTCGCGATCTTCGTCGCAGGCCGCGAGCGCAGGTAATAGGTCGTCTTGAGCCCGCGCTTCCACGCGTACATGTACATGCTCGACAGCTGGCCGATGTTCGGGCTCTCGATGAACAGATTCAGGCTCTGGCTCTGATCGATGTACGCACCGCGATCGGCGGCCATGTCGATCAGCGAGCGCATCGGAATCTCCCACGCCGTGCGGAACACGCGGCGCACGTCCTCGGGCAGCTCGACGAGCGATTGCACGCTGCCCTCGGCGAGCTTGAGGCGCGCGCGCGTCGGCTCGCTCCACAGGCCGAGCTTCTTCAGTACGTCGACGAGGTACTTGTTCACCTGGACGAAGTCGCCCGACAGCGTCTCGCGCTTGAACAGATTCGACACCTGCGGCTCGATGCACTCGTAGCAGCCGGCGATCGAGGCGATCGTCGCGGTCGGCGCGATCGCGATCATCAGCGAGTTGCGGAGCCCGACCTCGCGAATGCGCGCGCGCAGCTCGTCCCAGCGGGCCGGCTCGCTCGGCGTCACGCCCCACGCGTCGAACTGCAGCTCGCCGCGCGCCGCGCGGGTCTCGGCGAACGCCGGATGGGTGCCCTTCTCTGCCGCGAGGTCGACCGACGCCTGAAGCGCGGTGAAGTACACCTCCTCGGCGATCCGCGCCGACAGCGCGCGTGCCTCGGGTGCGTCGAAGGCCCAGCCGAGCTGGAAGAACACGTCCTGGAGGCCCATCACGCCGAGCCCGACCGGTCGCCAGCGTAGATTCGAGCGCTGGGTCGCCGCGATCGGGTAGTAGTTGAGATCGATCACGCGATCGAGCTGACGGATCGCGGTCCGCACCGTGCGCGCGAGCTTGGCAAAGTCAAAGCCGGTCCCGCCGACGTGGCGCGCGAGGTTGATCGAGCCGAGGTTGCACACTGCCGCCTCGTCCTGCGACGTCACCTCGATGATCTCGGTGCACAGGTTCGACAGGTGAACCGTCCGCCCCGGCAGCGCCGTCTGGTTGCACGCACGGTTCGACGGGTCCTTGAACGTCATCCAACCATTCCCGGTCTGCGCGAGCACGCGCATCATCCGGGCGTAGAGCTCGCGCGCCTTCACCGTCTTCGCGGCGAGCCCGGTTGCCTCGGCCGCCTCGTACGCGCGCTCGAATTCCTCGCCCCACAGGTCGGGCAGCTCGGGCACGCGCTTCGGATCGAACAGGCTCCACTCGCCGCCCTGCTCGACGCGACGCATGAACAGATCGGGGATCCAGTTCGCGAGGTTCAGGTTGTGCGTGCGGCTCGCCTCGTCGCCGGTGTTGTCGCGCAGCTCGAGGAACGCCTCGATGTCGGCGTGCCACGGCTCGAGGTACACGCACGCGGCGCCCTTGCGCTTACCGCCCTGGTTCACCGCCGAGACCGACGCGTCGAGCGTCTTGAGCCACGGCACGATGCCGTTCGAGTGCCCGTTCGTGCTCTCGATCAGCGAGCCGCGCGATCGCACGCGGTGATACGCGAGGCCGATGCCGCCCGAGAACTTCGACAGCAGCGCGACGTCGGTGTAGCGCTGATAGATCGACTCGAGGTGATCCGCGGGCGAGTCGAGCAGAAAGCAGCTCGACAGCTGCTCGTGCGAGGTGCCCGAGTTGAACAAGGTAGGCGAGCTCGGCAGGTACTCGAGCGTCGAGAACAGCCGGTACAGCTCGAGCGCGTCCGCGATCGTCTCGGCGAGCGCGCACGCGATGCGCATGAAAAATTGCTGCGGCGTCTCGATCACGAGCCGCGTCTCGGGATGACGTAGCAGGTACCGGTCGTACAGCGTGCGCAGGCCGAAGTACTCGAGCTCGCGATCGCGCTCGACGACGATCGAGTCGTTGAGCTTGCGCGCGCTCTTGGCGACGGCCTCGGCGAGGCGCGCGTTGACGAGGCCGAGCCGGTGGCCCGTCGCGATCGACTGGCTGAACGCGTGGATCTCCTGGTTGCGGACTTCCTTGTCGATGTACGTCGCGAGCAGTCGCGCCGCGAGCTTGCTGTACTTCGGCTCCTCGGCGATCAGTGCAGCCGCGGTGTGGATCGACAGCCGATCGAGCTCGCTCGTCGTCGCGCCGTCGTAGAGGCCGCTGATCGTCTTCTGGGCGACGCGCATCGCGTCGACGTCCTCGAGGCCCTTGCAGCAGCGATTGACCGCGCGGACAATCTTGTTCAGGTCGACGGGCTCGGTCGAGCCATCGCGCTTGGTGACGCGCATCATCGTCTGAGGTGCGCTGTCGGGTTCGCGCGGCTCGCGGCGCTGGATCTGACTGTCGACGTTCTGATTCTCGAGCTCGGTCTGCATCGGTCCTCCTTCGCGGAACGTGAAGACACGAAGGGGGAGCAGCTCGCGCGGACTCGCCGCGCGGCAGACAACCTCCCCCGAGGTGTCGGATGCGTCCGTGCTGGCAGGTCTTCGGACTCGCGAGCTCGCCGGCCAGGGCCGGTTCCTACTGTCCACGCTTCCCGGCTTGCGCCAGTGCTTTGTGTGGAGGTCGTTCTCGCTTACCGCTGCGGGGCAGTCCCGGAATCGAACCGGGTTCCCTTTTCAGCCGGCGGCACCATCGCCGCACGGCACCAGCATGGATATGTCAGCTTGGATTCTTCGGTGGTGTCTCCTCGCGACACTTCACTTCTAACGAACGCACGTTCGGAACTACAACTATTCGACCCTAGATCTGTGGCTGCCCGAGATCTGATCGCACTAGCGGTAGCCCCTGCACGCGCGTAGATACATCCGAGGTCTGACATGACGCGACCGAAGGCATGGCTGTCGTGGAGCTCGGGCAAGGACAGCGCGTTCGCGCTCGATGTCGTTCGGCGCGCGGGCGACCTCGACATCGTCGGTCTCGTCACCACGGTCACGAGCGCCTACGGCCGGGTCTCGATGCATGGCGTCCGCGAACAGCTCCTCGATCGCCAGGCCGCAGCCGCCGGCGTGCCCGTCCACAAGGTCGAGATCCCGGCGCCGTGCACCAACGACGAGTACGAGCGCCGCCTCTGCGCGATCCTGCGTGCCGCACGCGTCGACGGCGTCACGCACGTCGTGTTCGGCGACCTGTACCTCGCCGACGTCCGCGCCTATCGCGAGCGCGTGCTCGCACCGCTCGAGCTCGTGCCGGTCTTCCCGCTGTGGCTGCGCGACACGCGCGCGCTGGCGCGAGAGATGGTCGGCGCCGGCCTGCGCGCGCACCTGACGTGCGTCGATCCGCGCGCTCTCGATCGCTCGTTTGCGGGTCGCATCTTCGACGAGCAGCTCCTCGCTGACCTGCCGACCACGGTCGACGCGTGCGGCGAGAACGGCGAGTTCCACACGTTCGTGACCCACGGGCCGATGTTCGACCGACCGATCGACGTGCGCCCGGGCGACGTCGTCGAGCGCGACGGCTTCGTGTTCGCCGATCTTCTGCCGGCCTGATCAGCGCGGCTCGAACAGATTCGACGCCCAGATCTCGCAGCGCTCGAGGTACAGCGCGCGCACGTGGTAGCGGTACCTCGGGTACGCGAGCAAGCCGAGCACGAACGTCACGCCATACGCGCCGAGCACGGTCGCCGCGTAGATCCGGCCGAGCCGCACCTTGAAGCGGCCGCGCAGATAGCCGATCGCGACGAGCGCATGGTGGGTCGCCGCGCCGATCAGCACGATCGCGGCGGCCGCATGCAGCACGACGAGCAGTCTCGCGCTGTCGTCGAACGCGATGTTCGGTCTCATCGGGCCGGTCAGTCAGCGACGGTCGGCCGGAATGGCCCGCCGCGCAGCGCATCGATCTCCGACTCGATCCACGCGCCGACCTCGGCATGCGGAATCAGGCCCTGTCCGTCGGAAACAAACGTCAGGCCCTCGAGCACCTGCTTGTACGGACCGAATCCCTGGACGCGGAACGGCACGACGATCGCGGTCCCGCCTTCATCGGCCGCGCGCTTCACGAACGCGCGAATGCGCTGCTCCGCCTCCGCGCGCTTGTCGGGCCAGTCCTCGCGCAGCGTTTCGACCTGCACGCGGCGGAACGGCTTCGCCGCGCGGATCCCGGCGGCGCGTTCGTCGAGCTTTGCGAGCCAGCGCGCGTTCTCGGCGTCGTCGCCGGGACCGTGCGCGAGGATCAGGACGTCTTCGTGCGCCGGGTCCTTGCTGAGCGCGGTCGCGCGGTCGGCGAGGACCTTGCCCATGCCCGGCGCGTCGACGAGCCCATCGGTCGTCAGCGCGAAGCTCGAGTGGGTCGCGATGCGGAAGAATGCCATCGAGTGGCCCGCCGGCATCCCGGGCGTCGCGTGGCCCGGCGGACTCCCGGCGTTGCCGTGCATCGCGTGCCCCGGCGGCATCGTCTCGCTACTCGGCACCGCGTTCCCGCCGTGCATCGCGTGACCCGGCGGCAGCGTCTCGCCGCTCGGCGACGCGTTCCCGCCGTGCATCGCGTGACCCGGCGGCAGCGTCTCGCTGCTCGGCGCCGCGTTCCCGCCGTGCATCCCGTGACCCGGCTGCATCGCGTGCTCGCCGTGCATCGCGTGCTCGCCGTGGATCGCGTGCTCGCCGTACATCGCGTGCTCACCGTGCATCGCGTGCTCACCGTGCACCGCGTGCTCGACGCCCGCCGGCGGAGCCCCGGGGCGCACGCCGAGGATCTGCTCGGTGCGCTCCTGCCAGCTCTCACCGCTGACGAACAGCCTCACGACGGCGATCCGATGAACGTGTCGCGCCTCGAGCTTGCTCACCGCGTCCTGGATCGTCGTCGCGTCCGCCATGCCGAACGCGATCTCGACCGGATACTTCGCGCGCAGCGGCTCGATCGTCTTCGTGACCGCGTCGTTCCACTCCGGCGTGCCGCCGTGAGCCATCACGAGCACGCCGAGCTCGCCCTCTGCTGACGGCGCATTCGATGACGGCGCATGGGCGCGACCGCCCGCACAGGCCGCGAGACCGACGAGCAAGCCCAGCGCGGCACGAGACATTCTCTTCACGTTCTTCATGTTCTTCCTCGATTGCACGACTTCCGCCGCCGGCGTCCAAGCGGGATACCGACGAGCACAAACCACGCGGGCATCGCCGATGCGCGCCCGCTCGCGTTACATCCACTGTCCTCGGTCGCCGGCTCGACGTGCACGCCGATCGCCGTCGCGATCGTCCCTCGCGCGAGCCCGGTCACGACGAGCGTGTATGAGCCGGCATCGACCGTCGCTGCGAGCTCGCGCTCGTCGTCGCCTGCGACGAGTGGCGTGCCGGCATCGAATGCCGCACCGTCTGTCACCGTCCACGCGGCGAATGCGAAGCCCGCGGGGCCTGACACGACGTTCGCGCGTCGATGTCGTTGACCTCGACCTTCGTCCCCGCCTTCAGGTCGACGTAGATGTACGGGTTGTCCGCCGAGCTCGCGAGCCCGCCGGCCGTCGCGTCGATCGTTCCCGAGGTGACGCCGGTCGCGGTCGTCACCTGGACGGCGCCCGTCGATACCGACGGAATGAGGCGATAGTTGCTCGGCAACACCGTCGCCGGATCGCAGCCCGTCATGTCCATCCCGGCGTCCGGTGTCACCGCCGCACCGCCGTCGTCGCCACCGCATCCGCTCGCGAGCACGGCCAGTGGTGCCGCGATCAGCGCGAGACAGATCCAACCGGGAACGAGTGCGGCCGGCACGCCCAACGCCCGCGCGTGCGGGTCGTGGGATGTGCGAAGAGCGCGCGCGCCCTCCCCTGGCTCGTGAATCGAGCATGCGCTCCACCACGGTGGCCATGCGTGCGGCCTCTCGTTCCGCTCGTTCGTCATGACCACCCATTAACGAAATTGAAACTTATTTTCAATAATGATCTTAAGCGGCGCTGCGCAACGCATTGCCAAGACTACGTATTTGTGACCTGGACGATCCGGATCACGCCGGCGGAGCACGTTTGACGGTTGACTGATAATTGAAAATGGATTTCATAATCAGCCATGAGCCAGCCGATCCGAGCCCCGTTGATGGCGATGCACGCACCGTCCGAGCGCGTGGTCGCAGCACGGCTCGGGACGTGGGAAGTCCGACGTCACGCGGAGACCGGCGCGCGTCACGGCTACTTCGCGACGCGCGGTCTGCTTCATCTCCAGCTCTGGCATCCGGCCGCACGCGTCTCGATCCTCACGCCCTCGCGTCTGACGAACGACCGCTTCGAGGTCTGGCGCGACGGCGTCCGGTTCGCCGTGCGAGCGTGGAGCGAGGTCGCCGAGATCCTCTCGGACCTCGCGCTTCCCGATGGCGAACGAGTCGCGCTGCCCGGCGGTGCCGAGGTCGCCGCGCTGCACGCATGGATGATCGTGCGCGATGCCGTCGCAGCGCGTCGCGCCAGTGCAACCCGGACCACCGTGATCGACGCGGGCCACACCGCCCCTGCCCTCGCCCCGGTCCGCTCATGAGTCTTGTCCGTCACCCGCCGCGTCGCAGAGTCGGTCACTCGCGCCGGATCAAGCCTCCCGGCGCACGCGGCGTTGGCGGGATGACGGACATCTTG
>JABFXX010000447.1 GCA_013368795.1 Kofleriaceae bacterium | reverse complement strand
TGCTCCTTCGCCGCGAGGTGGACCGCGCGATCGGCTCGGCGCGCAAGACGGTCGGCTCGCAGCACGCGCCGGTGCTCGACGTTCCCGCGTCGCTCGATCCTCTGCGCGACGTGCTCGCTCGCGGCAACACGCGCGAGATCATCGACGCGTTGTCGGCGCCGCAGCACGACGACAATCCAGATGCGCAGCTCGTGCTCGCGCGCTTCCTCGCGCTCGATGGCGAGCTCGGCCGTGCATCGGGCATCTATCACCGCCTCGCCGAAGGACCGGACCCGCATCGCCGGCGCGCGCTCGTCGGCAAGGCGGGCCTGTTGCTGCAGCTTGGCCTCCTCGATTCCGCACTCGCGCTGTTCGATGGGGTGTGCGCCGAAGCCCCGTCCGATCTCGACGCGAGCGAGGGCAGGGCGCAGGCGCTCGAACGCCTCGGACGGCTCGGCGAGGCCGCCGCGGAATATCGACGATTCGTGGGACTTGCGAACGCACGCGCTGATCTCCGCGTACGTGTCGCGCAGCAGTGGCTGGACGCGCACGTGCTCTAGCGCGCTGCGGGTTTGACGAGGGTGTAGCGCGCGGGCGTGAGAGCTAGTCTTGCGCGTGCGGACGTTCGAGATCGACTGGCTCGCGCTCGCCGACTGGGAGAAGCGAGGCCGGCTGTTCGGAGAGCTGAGCGTGTTCGACGCCGGCGGCTTTCCTGGGGTCGCGATGGAGTATCGGCCGCGCGGCATCGACTGGTCGCGGCTGCGCACGCTGTGGCTGCGCCTGCCACCGCATCCACATCTCCTCCAGGCGATCGAGCCGCTCGGGGAAGACGGCGTGCGCCTCGCCTATGCTGCGATCGACTGGGACGGCCGCACCGAGCTCACCGCGGTGCGCTGTGCAGGCTGGGCGATGCAGATCGCCGACGCGTTCCGCATGATCGTGAGCGAGGTCCGGGAAGCGGACCTTCCGCACTTCGGCAACCCGATCGCGTATTGCGATATCGGCGGCGCGATGCGGCTCGCGTTCAGGCCGCCGAACCCGGCCGCGATCGGTCCGCGCGACGAGCGTCAGCTCGTGTTCGTGATCGGCTCGCTGTTGCGGTCGATGATGCGGACCGCGCCGCCGCCGATGCACACGGTGCTCGCGACGTGCACGCATCCGACGGCGGAGAGTCGCTATCGCTCGCTGTCGCTGCTGGTGCAGACGTGTCGGCACGAGCTCGCGATCGACCAGGCGGTGCGCGCGGGTGGTCTGCTCGCCGCGTGGCAGCACGCGGAGCGCGGCATGGGCTTTCTCGCGATGAACGATCCCGAGCACGCGCATGCGGAGTTCATCGCGGCGCTGCGCTACGACGACTACAAGGGCCTCGCGCGGTGGGGCTGCGACTCAGCGCTTCGGCGACGGCAGGAGGCGCGCCGCTGGGAGCGCCCCGGCTCGTTCGCGTAGGAACATCGCACGCGCGGTGTGATCGACGAGCCTGCAGGTGCCGGCGCCTGCGCCGACCGCGGTCGCGCAGACGATCGAGCACATGATCGCGGCACCGACCGCGCCACCGAGCGAGACGGGCAGGAGCATGGCGAAGAGCATGCCGCCGGCGAGGATCGCGATCGGCGGCGCGAAGATGACCTTCACCGCGCGGCGCGTCGGCAGATCGTCCTGATAGTCGCTCTCGCACTTGTCGCATCTGCGACCGTTGGCGAGCGCATGGCGGGCGCAGCGAGTCAGCGTGCAGCGCCCGCACTTCATCACGGGCGCATCGATGCAATCTCGACAGGTGCGAGATCCCATCTTCAAAGGATGCCCCTGTTCGAGGACGCCGCAAGTGATGTCCCTTACGGCGGAGCGATGGGAGCGTTCTCACGCCTCGCGGCGGGTGACGTTCCTTACGTCGGAGCGCGGCCCAGCTGGCCAGCGCGGAGAGATCGGCAGAGCAGGCGAGCGGCGGAAAGCCGCCCAGCGACTACTCCTTCAGACCGTGCTTGCCTTTGACCTGCTCGAGCACCTTGGCGTACTCGATGTCCCAGGCCTGAGAGCCTTCTTCGATGTTCTTGAGGCGGTCGCGGACTTCCTGGTCGATCGCCTCGTCGACCATCATGTGCTTCTTGCAGATGTCCTTGATCTTGCGGCGCAAGATCGCGTCCTCGGCAAAAACCTCATCGACGTGGCGCGAGGACATGAACGCCTCGAGCATCTGGTTCGCGATCCAGGACAGACCCTCTTCGCCGAGACCGAACTCCTTCTGCTCTGCCAGCTGACGCTTGGTGCGACCGAGGTGGGAGTACGGAAGCCCGCGAATCTCCAGGATGTCCTTGGCCCGTTCGGTCAGCTCCTTGTCGACGCGGATGTACTCTTTGAGTACGGCCGCGGCATCGAGCTGGGCCTCGTTACCGTCGCTCACTTCGATATCACCCGCTTGCGTCAGCGTCGTGATGATCTCC
Source organism: Kofleriaceae bacterium (assembly GCA_013368795.1). Lineage (GTDB taxonomy): Bacteria > Myxococcota_A > Polyangia > Haliangiales > Haliangiaceae > JABFXX01. The sequence continues at coordinate 4,820 of JABFXX010000447.1, read as the reverse complement.
GCCGCGATGGTGTCGACCTTCCCTGGATACAGTCTCATTCTCGCGGCACTTTAGGGGCCACAAGGGACACATGCAAGGCGCGCAGCACGTTCTCGTGCTCACTTTTTTACGTCGATGTGCACGATAGCTATCCTATTCGGCATCGCCGAAGTGCCGCTGGTCCTGGCCGCGAATCGCGACGAGCTCTACGCGCGCGCCACGCTCCCGCCGCAACGACTCGCACCCGGCGTGGCGGGAGGCGTCGACCTGCAGAACGGCGGTACGTGGCTGGCAGTACATCGCGCCGGACGATTCGTCGCGGTGACGAATCAGCGCGTGCTCGCGACGCCGCCACCGGGTCTGCTGTCGCGAGGTCTCGTGGTGCGCGAGCTCGCGAGTGCTGACGATCCGGACGCGTATGTCGCCGCGATCGATCCGCGCGCGTACGCGAGCATGAACCTCGTGTGGGGCGATGCCGACCACGTGTCGATTGCATATCTGCGGCGCGAGGAAGGCACGAGCGAGATCGTGCAGCTGCCCAGAGGCATCCACGTGCTGTGTAACGATCGACTTCGCGCGCCGGGCTTTCCCCGCTGTGCGCGCGTGACGAGCGCGATCGAAGCGGCGCTCGCGAGCTCGCGAGCGTGGCCGGAGCTCTCGGCGCGACTGCCGGCGATCCTCGGCGATCACGAGAAGGTGCCGCTCGCCGACGTGCCGCCGTCGCATCTGCCGGTCGAGCTCGCGCGCGAGATGACGGCATCGTGCATTCACACCGAGCACTACGGTACGCGCAGCGCGACGCTCGTCGCGATCGAGCCGAACAAGACCGTCGCGTACCTGCACGCCGACGGACCGCCGTGCACCACGCCGTTCGTCGATCGCATGGAGCTTTTGTCGTGAGCGAGCAAACCCGTAAACGAACTCTCGTCGTCGCCGGCCTCATGGCGCAGGACGGTCGCGTGCTCATCACGCAGCGTCGCGCGGATCAGGCGCTGCCGCTGCAGTGGGAATTTCCCGGAGGCAAGGTCGAGTCGGGTGAAGCGCCGACGGCGGCGCTCGCGCGCGAGCTCACCGAGGAGATCGGAGTCACCGTCGAGGTCGGCCGCATCTGGGAGGTTCTCTTCCACGCATATCCTGCGTTCGACCTCGTCATGCTCGTCTACGCGTGTCGCATCGTCTCCGGCGAGCCGCGCGCGGTCGAGGTCGCCGACGTGCAGTGGGTCGAGACGACGCGGTTACATGAATGGGACATCCTTCCGGCCGACCGACCGCTCGTCGAACGTCTCGTCGCAGAAGGCGTTCCCTGACCGGCGTTGATTGATTCTGCTCTTGGCCGGTGCCTACAATTCCAGTGCTATGGAAGGCCGCGCCAAGGTCACGAAAGAAGTGCTCTGCGAGGAGGCTCGCTTCATCCTCGCCAACGTGATGGCCGAGGCGCGCTACGGCCGCCAGAACCGCTACGACGACATCCGTCGCGTGTGCGAGGGCGCCGTGTCGATCCCGTTCGGCGAGTACATCGGCTTCCTCGAGAAGTCGGGCTACCTGCGCCACGATCAGGGCAGCGAGAGCCTCGAGGTCACGCCCGATGGCGAGACCGTCGTCAACGGCGGCAACCTGCCCGAGTTCACCGAGCGCGCGGTCTCGCACTTCAAGAAGCTCCGCCAGACGCGCGCGATGCAGACCGGCGCGATGGCGATTCCGAGCGCGGCCGCTGTCGCCGCCGCGAGCGCGTCGATCGGGCGCAACGAGGTCTCCGGCGCGCGCGCGCTGCCGACGAAGGAAGCGAGCGCCGGTCCCAAGGTCGCGTCGTCGGGCGGGCGTCCGTCGGCGGTCGCCGGCGGCGAGATCTCGATGGAGGAGCAGCGCTACGAGAAGCTGGCCTCGATCGGCAGCGGCGGCATGGGCACCGTCTATCGCGCGCGTCAGGTCGCACTCAATCGCGAGGTCGCGATGAAAGAGGTGCGCGACCTGTTCGGGTTCTTCAGCGAGGACCAGCGCAACGAGATCGTGAAGCGGTTCACCGACGTCGTGCGCGCGTGGGGCAACCTCGCGCACCCGAACATCCTGCCGATTCACGACGTCAACATCTGGTCGGAGTTCCCGTACCTCATCACCGAGCTCGCCGCGAACGGCTCGGCGCGTCGCCTCATCAACGACGCCGAGGAGATTCCGGTCGACCTGTCGTTCCGCTACCTCCTGCAGACGCTGCACGCGCTGCGCGCCGCGCACGCGCAGAAGGTCTATCACCGCGGCCTCAAGCCCGAGCAGCTGCTCATCGACGCGTACGGCAACGTGAAGGTCTCCGACTTCGGTTTCACGCGGATCGTCGAGCGCGATCACGCGGTCATCCGCCAGATCTACGTCGGCATGGGCAACGTCGCGTACATGGCGCCGGAGCTCTACACGGATCCGTCGGCGGCGGGCGCACAGGCCGATATCTACGCGCTCGGCATCATCTTCTACGAGCTCCTCACGCGGAAGCTGCCGGGCCGTCGCTCGCCGATGCCGTCGCAGATCAACGGCACGCTGCCGCACGGCATCGACGACATCTTCGATCGCATGACGCGCGACTCGCGCGACGAGCGCTACCAGACGGTCGAGCAGATCCTCGAGGACATCGACAAGCTCGAGGGCACCGAGTCGATCATCGGCCGCTCGAACACCGTGCTCGTCCAGGAGAGCCCGCTGTCGGCGGTGAAGTTCCGCGCCGGCGCCGAGGAGCCGGTCGCCGGCACCCCGCTCGAAGAGGGCGACGGCGAGCAGAAGGGCGGCGGCCACCGCCCGTACTCGTTCCAGCAGCGCCGCAAGAAGATCTAGCGGCCCGTCACGCCGCAGTCGCGCAGCTTCGCGGCGAGCGCATCGGCCTCGTCGGCGTGGTTGTAGAGGTGCGCCGAGATCCGGACGAGCGGACCCTGAGGGAAGTCGACGATCGGAATCTCCCAACCCTCCTCGAGCAGGCGCATCTCCAGCTCGAGTGGCTTCGTGTTCGGCGGCAGCGTGATCGGAACGGCCGCCATCGTGCCGAGGCTCGTGTCCTGCGCGAGTACGGTCTTCGCCCCGAGCCCGGCGGTGAGCCGACCCTGCAGCTCGACGGCGAGCGCGTGATTGCGCGCGATCACGTGCGCCCAGCCGTTGCCCATGCCGGCGAGTGTCGCGATCGCGGTCGGCACCGCGAGGTTCGGCGACGGATCATGCGAGCCCATCCAGTCGAGCTCGGCGTGGAAGCGATTCGATGGCCCGTACTCCGGGCTCGCGCCGTGCGACGTGACGACCGGCCTGGGCCCCGACGCGCTCGCCGCCGCGACGATGAACCCCGACGACTTCGGCGCGCACAGCCACTTGTGGTTGTTGCCCGCGTACCAGGTGACGCCGAGCTTCAGCAGCGCGCCGACGTCGAGCGCGAGCTGGCCGGGCCCGTGTGCGCCGTCGACGATCACCGGGATGTCCTGCGCGGCGAACGCCGGCACGATCCGCTCGAGCGGCAACACGAGCGCGGTCGGGCTCGTGATGTGATCGAGGAGCGCGAGTCGCGTGCGCGGCGTGATCTCCTTCGTGATCGCTAGGGCGGCGGCATCGGCATCGAACGGCAGCGGCAGCTTCGCGAACCGGATCGTCGCGCCGCGCGCCTCGGCGAGCCTCGCGAGCTGGTTCTTGCACGCGCGATATGCGTGGTCGGTCGTCACGATCTCGTCGCCGGCACCGATCGTGGAGGACGCGAGCGCGATCGCGACGCCTGTCGTCGCATTCGGCACGAAGCTCATGCGCTCGCTCGGTGCGCGCAGAAATCCGGCGAGGGCGGCGCGCGCGGCGTCGAGCTCGCGCTGCCAGTCGAGCACGAAGAACTTCATCGGCGCCGACTCGAGGCGCGCGCGCCACGCGTTCGCCGCGTCGATCACGTCGCGTGGGCAGCCGCCGAACGAGCCGTGGTTCAGGTGCCGCACGTTGCGGCCGAGGGCCCATTGGTCGAGCGGCGAGGCGGGCGCGGCGAGCTTCACGCCGACAGGATGGGGGGCAGTCACAACTTGTACAAGTTGCTCGGACAGGTTGTCCGAACTTGTACAAATTGTGTCTGACCCTATCGCAGGCTCGCGGCGAGCGCGACGAGGTGACGCGGATGGTGCGCATCGGCCCACTCCGCGGGCCCGGGCTGCGTCGCCGCGAGTACGCGTTCGACCCACGCCGGTGGGATCGCCGTGACGCCATCGCGCGCACCGACGAGCACGCCGACGATCGCGGCGTTGGTATCGGCATCGCCACCTCGGCTCGCGACATCGACGACGGCATCGCGCCACGGCGTGTGACCGAGGTGCCAGAACGCGAGCCGAAACGCGACGCGCACGAAGCCCGCGGTCTTATGCAGGTCGAGCTCGCCTCGGTACACGCCGGGCTCCGCGGCGGTCGCAGCGTCGAGGTCACGGGTGAGGTCGGCCTCGGCGCTCGCGATCGCGACGAGGTCATCGGCATCGTCGCGCCAAAGCTCGCGCATGCGCGCCGCCGCGATGGTGAGTCCGTCGCACGCGGCGGCGATCATCGCGTTCGCGCGCTCGGCTGTCAGCACGTGGGTCTTGTCATCGGCAATCGCGCGAGCGATCGCCGCGTCGAACGCCGCGACGGCGAGGAGGCAGCGCGGGTCGGCGTGCGTGATCAGCGAGTCGGTCAGCGCACCCTCGACGATCTGCTCGAGCGGGCAGGCGGCGAGCGCGACGCCGAGCGGCGCCGTTCGCATGAGCGAGCCGTTGCCGGCGGCGCGACGGCCGGTGGCGTGCCAGTGCGCGCGGCCGGCCTCGAGCACGGTCTCCCCGCGCGCGATGCGGCCGAGCGTGCTCGCGGTCTGCTTGCCG
>JABFXX010000401.1 GCA_013368795.1 Kofleriaceae bacterium | reverse complement strand
GGCGGCAGGTGCGGTCGGCACGGTCGTTCCGGTTCTCGGCGAGACCGGCATTCCCGAGGGCGTGGCCGCGGGCGGTGGCGCCGCGTGGCTCCTCGGCAAGGGCGTCGAGTCGCTCGGCGGCATGTGGAAGTGATCAGGCGCTCGCACGGCTGACTCGTGCGCGCATCCAACCACGCGAGCACGGCTCGAGGTCGTCGTCGCGACTGCCTCTCGACCGCGACATGCGGTGCAAACCGCGCCCGGTTCGAGGCAAGCTGCGGCCAGACCGAGGCGGTTGTGCCGACGGCGCAAGTACAGCACCTTCGTGACATGCAGTCGCCGCTCCTGTGCCTCGCGTTCGTCATCGCAGGTGCAGGATGCGCACACCACGCCGAGCCTGCGGTTCAGGTGCGACTCGCGAGCGCCGGTGAATTCCCGTCTCAGCTCGCGTCACCGGTCGGTGCGAGCAACGTGACCGAGCCACTTCCGATCTTTGCCTGGGAGGACTGCCGGATCGAAGGCGAGAACGATCAGCAACTCTACAGCGCCGCGATCGAGTACGTGCGAGAGCAGTTCGACGCATCGTATCGACGATCGGGCGAGAAGCCGCCGAGGGTCGCGGTCCGCTTCGAGGGCGATGACCGTCCCCACGAGAAGGGGACGTGCGCGTTGATCCATGTCGATCCCAAGAACAAGGTCGGCCGACTCGTCATGCAGACCTGGTACGGCTTCGACAAGTACTGCGTCCATGTGCTGACGGAGAGAGGCCAGACCGTCCTGGCTCTCAAGTTGCTGTGGTCCGGGGTGTATTAGGCGCGTATGGGTCGTAGCGCCGGTGAGCCCCTTCATCCGTCGTCGGGTGCCAATCGGCCGCCACTGCGAACGACCAAGGTCGCTGTTGTAGCCAGCCGTTCACGTAGCAGCGTAACCACACGAAACGCACGGGGTGGCGCAGTGGCACCGCGGTTGCTGAACAGCGATGGCACATGACCTCGACTCTGCTTGCCTGTGTTGCCCTCCCCTGTGCCCTTCTCGCTGCGTGCGTCGACCAGGAGCAGCCCGCGACCGAGCTGCGGTTCGACTCGACGTATTGCGGCCGCCGGGTATGCGATCTGAGCGCGCCTCTCGCGACCGGCTCGACGATGGTCCTCAACACGACCGAGAAAACGTTTGGAGACGCGCTCGTCGGTGCATCGATCGAGTCGAGCGACCCGACCATCGCGCGCATCGGTGTCATCGACACGACCAGCTTCATCCTTCGCGCCGAGATCGTGGGCGTGGCGGACGGAGACGTCGAGCTGGCCGTCGTGAGTGCTGCCGGCGAGGTGCTCGAGACGATGCCGTTGCGCGTTCGCACGGCGGACCGACTCGGCGCGGGATTGTCCCTCGCGACCGCGGGGTCGATCCATGACCGCACGCCTGCACAAGGCATCGACCACGAGGCCGACGTATCGGCAAACACGCGCGTCGAAATCGACACGATTCCTTCGGCGAGTGGCGAGGTCCTCCTCGGCGTGTTCACCGACTACTCCGTCGAGGTCCACTCGAACGCGCCTGCCGACGAGCAGCCGCAGCCGAGGGCCGAGGATGCGAAGTTCGGTCGGTTCGATGTCCGCGTGTCTGCATACGATCACGACGTGACCATTCATCGTGCGAACCTGACGACCACGATCCGCCTGCACGGGCGCTAGCAGCAGCCGAACCGCGCGTCACTGGCCGGTGCGCTACGCTCGGGCAGTCGTGGACGCGCTACATCGAGCACAGCTTCTACCGAAGAGCGGCGTTGGAGTCGTCGCCCCCTGGCTGGTCATCGCGCCACCGGGGAACGCCATCATTCGAATCGACCTCCGGCTCCTGGACCGCGTGAGGCTTCACGGTGACGACGAGGGCGACGAGCCCGATGACGCGCACGATGCCCTCAGCAATCTGATTCTCGTGTGCGGCGATCTCGAAATCGCCATCTACGTGGCCGACGGTCCAGAAGCAGTGCAACGCATCCGCGCCGAAGCTGCCCCGTGGACACGCGACAACGGCGGCGTCGATAGCTGGGAGGCGCCCTCCCTAGCCGACAGGGACGCGTTCGTGCTCGTCGGTAGCGACGCCGTACGCTGCCGCGGCGAGCACATCGAGATCGGCCCGCTCAAGCTCCGGGTCGACGAGGTCAGGGAGTACGCGATCCGCGGGGCAAACCTGCCACTCGAGCACGGCCAGCTACTACAGGCCGCCACGGCGCTGCTGGTCGTTGCGGCCGAGGAGCGAGACGCCGCGCAGTCGGCGTGACCGAACGCTGACGGTCGATTCCTTGCGACATCGCGCGCGACGGTCGGTCAACGAGTGGGGATCAGGCGTGACACCCTACTCGAATCCTCGACGCACGAAACGGCAGGCATCTCGCGCGCACGGTGCGTGAACGCTCTCGTCCGGTTTCTCCATCTGCACGAGCGGTGTCGGCTCGTCGAGCGTCGCCACGGGCACATGCGATGCAGCCGGTTCGCGCATGGTCGCCAAAGAGACGGCGGAGGAGTCACCCGAGGACGCCACCTTCTTCCCCTACGAAGGAGATGAATCCTCGGACGACGAATCAAGCCAGGCACTCGTGAACGCCGGAGAGCCGGACGTACTTCTCGAGGCTCCCGAAGTGAACATCGAGCGGATCTCCATCGAGACGGAGCAGTTGCGAACCGGGGTGTCGCTGTTTGCTCGCATCGGGAACTTCGTCGCGCTGGAGGTCGGCGCGAATGCTCAGCTCGGAAACGTGAGCCTGAAGATGAGAGGTGTCCGCGCGAAGGGGAAGGTCAGCGTTCACCTTCAGAAGGTCTATGCAATCATCCTGCGGACGCTCGCGAGCATCGATCGGAGGCCGGAGCTCGCCGGCAGCGACAAGAATCTGGTGCCCGAGCTCCGCGCTGCCGTCGGGACGGAGACGGGTGAGCCCGCGCAAGCCCTCGAGACGGCGGCCGCGCCCGATGCTGACAAGACGGGCACCGCCGTCGAGAAGATCAAGGGAGCGATCGGCACCGCGAGCGAGGTGACCACCGACCAGGTGAAGAAGGGGATGCCCTCGGCGGAGGGGGCGGCCGACAAGGTGAAGAAGGCGGTGCCCTCGGTGGCCGGCGCCGCCGACAAGGTGAAGAAGGCGGTGCCCTCGGTGGCCGGCGCCGCCGAGAAGGTGAAGAAGGTGGTGCCCTCGATCGAGAAGACCACCGACAAGGTGAAGCAGGCGGCGCCCTCGGTCGAGCATGCTGCGGGCGAGGTTGCGAAGAAGGCGGGTCAGGCGACGGGCAAGCTGAAGGAAGCGGTGGAAGGTGAAGAGCGACACGACCGGACCGATCGCGTGTTGCGGCCGATCAAGCACGCTGCACACGAGGTCGCCGACAAGGTGCGCCTGGCCATCACCATGGCGAAAGTCGCCGCGACCACGCACAAAGCGACGCGAGCTCCCCGGCGAGCCGTGAAGGCATCGGGCCACGTGACCAAACGCGTCCTGCATCCAGACGTGCCGGGCCTGAAGCACAAGTGACGCGGAGCTGACGACGGTCCCGGTGTTGCAGTCGTCTCGTCAGTGATGAGCCAGTCATTATATGAGCACGGGGCCGCCACGCTCGAGAGACTTCAGGTCTCACATCCAGACCTGAAGAAGGAGCTCGACAAGGCATACGGATATGCGGTGTTTCCGCTGGTCGGTCGGGCGTCTGCCGTCCTCGGCGTGACCTTTGGTCGGGGCGTCGTGTACGAGCAAGGACAACCGATCGGTACAGCGACGATCACGGAGCTCACGATCGGCGTACAGGTCGGCGGTCAGATGTTCAGCGAGCTCCTGTTGTTTCCGAACCCGGAGTCGTTGAAGCGTCTCAAGAGCGGAGAGTTCGCGTTCGCTGCAAACGCATCGGCGGCGATCGTGAAGGCAGCCGCATCCGGCACCTCCGACTTCCACGGCGTCGTCGCGAGAGCGTACGCGCTCGGCGGCATGCTCCTCGAGCTGTCGATCGGTGGGCAGAAGATCAATTTCAAGCCGGAGCAAGAAGGTAAGGAAGAAGGGCCGCAAGAAGAGACGGAGGCGCGCCGGCGGCGGGCCGAAGGCCAACGCTCGACCGAGCAATGGCGGCCCGCGGAAGCCGACGAGCGCCAACCGGCGGAGTCGAGAGGCGGAGATGGTCAGCAAGCGGTGGACGATTCCGAGCGCATGGCATCGAGCGAGGAACCGGATACCGAGGAACCGGATACCGAGGAACCGGAAGCCGAGGAAGAGGAACAGCCCCGCGCTCGGGCCGGCGCGCGGTTCGGGATCGGGCTCAAACGCCGAGCGAGCTCTCTGGTGCACCGCGCCGGGACTTTCGAGCGCTTGCTGCCCAAGCCGCTGAGGAAGGGCGAGCAAGGGATCCGGCGGCGCTTCGCCCATGCATACAAGGGACTCAAGGATGAACAGGCCGCGACCAAGGTCCTTCACCCAGAGTCCCAGGCGGCACTCACCCACCTCATCGAAAAGGAAGAAGGCTTGAAAGAGCGGCTCGAGAAGGCTGCCGGGTTTGCGATCTTCCCGTCGGTTGGAAAGGCGAGTGCCGTGCTCGGCGCGACCTACGGACGCGGCGAGGTCTACGAGAAGGGCAAGCTGATCGGATATGCCGCGATCATCCAGGTGACGCTCGGCGTCCAGCTCGGCGGCGAGACCTTCGCAGCGCTCGTCATCTTCGACACCCCGGACAAGTTGAAGAGGTTCAAGCAGAGCCCGTTCGCATTCGCTGCGAATGCCGCCGCGGTCATCGTTCGGGCCGGCGCCTCCGCCACTCGCGGGTCCCCCGGCAAGGCGCGGCTGGCCGAAGAAGGCGGCATGCTGGTCGAAGCATCACTCGGCGCGACACGGTTCGTGTACCGAAAGGCCGCGTTGACGCGAGGCAAGACGTTGAACCTCGAGGCGCCGGCGGCGTCGTGATCTCTGCTGGCGCGTGCGATGCACCATAGCGGTGCATGCGCACGTCAACGAAATCCAATATTCGCTCTGCCGTCGCCGACTGGAACTGGGGTGCCATCGCTGCCGGCGTCGTCATCGCGCTCGCCACGCAGATCCTCCTGCTCTGGCTCGGTCACGCGTTCGCCGTCAGCGTCGGCGACAAGCGACCCGGCGGGGTCTTTTCGGCCTGGGTCATCGTCGTCCAGCTCGGCTCACTGTTCCTCGGCTCGGCGTTCGCGGGTTATCTCGCTCGCTCGACGTACAACCTCGCCGGCGCAGCCGTCGGCGCCTTCACCTGGGCACTGGCCCTCGTGCTCGGCGGTACGCTCGCGTCGGAACCGCTTGCGGGTTGGCGCCCGGCCGGTGCCGCGGCTGCTGCCTGGACGACCTTCATCGGCGCGATCGTGAGCCTGGTGTCGGCCATGGCCGGCGGCGCGTTCGGGAGCCAGCGCCGACGTAACTATGACGAGCAGTTTCCGACGGCCGGACTCACCGGAGGCGGCATCGTGAGAGAAGAGCGCGGCGTGATCCACGAACCGCTCACCCACTGATCACAGCCGCCAGCTTGCACCGAGCGAGGCAGCCTGCTCGCCGAGGGCGGAGACGTCGGCGGTGAGCGTGAGGCCAAACGACATCGCCACGCTCAGGCCAGCACCGAGCTGGAAGTGACGCGTGTCGGTTCCGGTCGTCGCCATATCGTCGACGGTCCACCACACCGGGCCGCCGAATCCGCGCGCGAGCACGTAAGGATTCCAGATCTTCGCGAGCGTGCGCCCTGCGATCGCGCCGGCGCGGATGTCGCCGGCGACGAAGCGAGGATCGTTCGCGGCACCTGCCAGGTGCGTCGAGGCGGCCGCGACGCTGAGGCCCGCCGAGCCCGTGATGAACCAGCGGCCATCGCCGAGCATCCACTGGCGCGACACGCCGACCCCGCCGACGAGGCCCGGAGAGATGTCATGCGGCGTCGCGTCGCGCGAGAGGCTGCCGTCGACGAGCGCGCCGAACGTCGCGCGAAAGCTCCAGCCGCGCGGCGTCGAGTAACCGGCGAAAGCGGTCGCCGCACGCTCGGTCAGCTCGAACGTGACGTCGTTGTCGAAGCGCACGTGGGTACGCATCGCGCCAAATGCTGCGCCGACGAAGTAGGAGCTGTGCGCTGCGCCTTCACATCCGGTCGGACCGACCGGAGCTACGACGCCTCACGCCTCGGCGCGCCGGCTGGATCTCGCGAGGAGTGCGATCGTGACGAGCATCAGCGGACGGCGCATGGCTGGAGCGTACGCCGAACTGGGGTAACAATTGCGCGATGCGAGCGTGTATGGCCGTGCTGGTCGGTGTCACCGCGTGTGCCGGCAGCCCGCCCACCACCAGGGCGAGCGAGCTCCGCGCGCCGATGCCGGAGGTGACGCTTCCTCGGCTCGCGGGCGGCACGTGGTCGTCGACAAGCGCGCGCGGTTCTGCACTCGTCGTCGATGTCTGGGCGTCGTGGTGCAAGCCATGCAGCAAGGGATTCCCGAAGCTCGATGCGCTCGCCGCGCGTCGTTCCGACGTATCGGTCATCGCGATCTCGATCGACGAGGATGCGGCGGCCGCCCGCGAGTTCGTCGCGCAGCATCCGCTTGGCGTGCCCATCGTGCAGGACGCCGAGCAAGCGGTGACGCGCCCGCTGGGAGTCGACCGACTTCCGACGGTCCTGCTCGTCGATGCGGACGGCACGGTCCGGTATCGCATCGAGGAGCCGAGCGAGCGCGATTACGACGACCTCGGGGCGCTCGTCGATCGATTCGCGAGCAGCTCGTCGACGGACCACTGATCGTAGGCATGCACGCCGTGCTTGCACGCGAGCACGCGGCCATCGGGTGCGATGAGGAAGTCGGCCGGCAAACCGAACCGACCGCCGTGCGGGACGAGCGACGGGGCGCGCTCGCGACCGCGGACGAGCGCGACGAGCGAACGGCCGACCGCGAGAAGGATCGGTCCCCACACGCGCGGATCGAGCAGCGACCGCCATCCCGAGGTCACGCCGAACTCGGCATAGAGCCGCTTGTCAGGATCCGCGATCACCGCGAACGGCAGGTCGGCGGCATGCTCGCGTAGCTCGTCGGCACTCGAGTGGAACACGACGACCTCGCGGATCCCCGATGCCGCGATCTCGTCGTGGCGCCGCACGAACGAGCGCAGGTGGAGGTTGCACACCGGGCAGCCGGCGAACCGGCGAAACTGCAGGTGAACGAGGCGCGCCGGATCGGGAACCTCGATCTGCTCGTCGTCGAGCGAGACGAGACAGCGCAGCGCGAGCTTCGACTTGCACAGG
>JABFXX010000719.1 GCA_013368795.1 Kofleriaceae bacterium | reverse complement strand
CGGCCTGCTCGGCACCGTGCTCGGCATCGGCCTCTCGCTCATGTACACGGGCAGCGACCTGACGAAGCTGCTCGGTCCGCTCGCGCTGAAGGTCTGGACGACGGTCGCCGGCCTCGCATGCAGCATCCTGCTCTCGGCGAGCTTCGCGATGAAGCTCACCGCGTGGGTCGACGCCGCCGAGAAGAACCTCGAGGCGTGGGACGCGAAGCGCCGGGGCGTCACCGGACGGCTCAGGACCGAGGACGTCGGATGACTCGCCGTGCGCGCCGCCGGCAGCCTCCGCCCGATCTGACGTCGCTGTTCGACGTCCTGTTCATCGTCATCTTTGCCGCGCTGATCCGCGCCGCCGCGGTCCAGCAAGCTGCCGCCGCGCAGGCCGCGAAGCCGCCGGCCCCACCGCCGCCACCGCCGCCGCCGGTGAAGCTCGAGTCATCGGCACTGCAGGCACGCGCGCTCGCCGATCTCGACAAGCAGCTCGCCGGCAGGCCGACGATCATCCTGCGCATCTCCGACGCCGGCTCGCTCACCGCGATCGAGGCTGCCGGGAACACGCTGCCGCTCGACACGCCGCTCCTCGAGCACAGCCCCGATCCGGACATCGGGCTCGCGTACCTGGGCGATCGCTCGGCCGAGCTGCGCGTGTGCCGCGTCGCTGCCGTGCACCTGAACGTGCCCGATCTCTCGCGCTACCTCGTCATCATCGCACCCGCGCAGCACATCGCCGATCTGCCGGAGGCGTTGTACGGAGGCCTCAACCGCGACGTCGAGCGCTGCTTGTTCGAGCAGAAGGGCCTCGCCGTGATCGTCGATCCGAGCCTCGAACCGAACGCCGCCCCTACTGTGACGTCTTCTCCACCGAGCACGCCATGACGACTCCACACAAGCAACTCGCGAAGGACGTGGCCACCGAGCTCGAGCGCCGCAAGCGACGCCGTAAGCTGACGTTCGTCGCGGTATGGGCCGCGTTGATCGCCCTCGCGATCTTCTACTTCCAGTGCGGCAAGGGCTTCGGGCTCGGCGGCGGCAAGGGCACCGGCACGGGCACGGGCAGCGGCGTCGGACCGTCGACGATCACCGATGCCGGCCCGGCACGCTGCACGGTGCGCGTCACGAGCGAGGGCATCACCGTCGATGGCGTCAAGAAGACGCGCGACGAGGCGGTCGAGGCGTGCCAGAAGACCGAGGGTGCGATGGTCACCGTGACGGGCGACGCGCGCCACGGCGACTGGGAGGAGCTGCGCGCCGCACTGCAGGCCGTGCGCGTGAAGATCTACATCCGCGGCGAGCTGTGGGACGGCAACGCGGCGGACGCAGGCGTTGCGCCGTAGTTACTTCGCGACGCCCTTCGGCAGCAGCAACCAGTAGCGGCCGGGGCCGCCCATCCGGCCGGCGAGATCTTCGGCGACGGCGTCGTCGCCCCAGTAGATGTCGCCGCGCACCGCGCCGAGGATGCCGCCGCCGGTGTCCTGCGCGATGAGGAGCGAGCGGTAGGGAATCGTGCCCTGCTTGCCGGGAACCGGCGCCCTGCCATCGACCCAGATCGGCGTGCCGTGCGCGATGAACGCGCGGTCGATCGCCATCGAGCGTCGCGTCGTCAGCGTCACGCCCTGCGAGCCGACGGCGCCGGCCTTGGACGACTCCTTGAAGAACACGAAGGACGCGTTCTGGTCGACGACCTCGTCGAACTTCTTCGGGTTGTCGACGAACCACTTGCGGATGCCGGGCATCGTGCCGTTGTACGCGCCGGTCAGGACGCCGCGCTCCTTGAGCGCCTTGCCGACGCCCTTGTACGCGCGGCCGTTCTTGCCGTCGAACTCGAGCCACACGATCGAGCCGTCGTCCATGACGGCCTTCGCCGAGCCCTCGATGTGCGCGAACAGCACGTCGATCGGATCGTCGGCGTACATGATCTCGAGCTTCTGGTCCTTGAGCGCGCCCTTGCGGATCTCGGAGCGCGTGAAGTACGGGACGATGTTGCCCTTGTCGTCGTGACGTCCCCACAGGCGCCGGCCGTGCGCGTCGCCGACGAACTGCGAGAGATCGATCATCACGAGGTCCTTCGGCCGCGCGAGGATCGGCGTCTGGTACTTGCCGCTCTTCTTGCGAGACGCGTTGATCTCCTGGACGAAGTAGCCGGTGAGCTTGCCGTCGGGGCCGGCCTTGCCCGCGGCCTGCCACGGTACGAACTCGGCCTCGAAGAACGCGCGCGCGGCCGCGTCGTCGCCGGCCTTGAGCTTGGCAGCCGCGGCGCACGCGTGGCGCCATTGCTTCGCGATGCCGCCGTGACCGTCGTGGCCGACCGCCGCGCTGTCGGCGAGCGTCGCGATCACGGCACACGATGCGAGGAACGACGGGACGGCCTCGGCGAGCTTGTCGTCGGTCCAGCCCGGCAGGTCCTTCCACTTCGCCTTCGTCAGCGCGAGCTGATCGTGCGGCGGTGGTGGGACCGCTTCCTCCTCGCACGTGCAGGTCGGCGTCAGCGTCGCCGCTGCGGCGGGTGCTGGCTGCGTCGTGCCGGCGTCGGACGTCGGCGCGGCGATGGCACCGTTACAGCCCGCGGCCGCGAGGAGAGCGGCCAGTAGGGCGCGTGCGGCGAGACCAGCGCCTGCGGCCAGATCAGCGCCTGCGGCCAGATCAGTATGGGCGCGCATCATCAAACGATGACAACGCGCGACCCGGGGAGCAAATTGCTCGCGAGCGCAGCGCGCGATTACTGCAGGCCGAACGGGCGAGTGATGACCTCGACCCAGTTGTCGTCGTTCGGCTGGTCGATCACCCACGTCGACATCACGATGTCGGTCGGGCTGAGCGCCGCCGACGCGAAGAAGCCGTAACCGCCGGGCCACGGCACCTTCGTCGAGTTACCACCCACGGTGAGCGGCGGGGCCCACTTGCCTTCGCCGTCCTTCGTTGCGAGCAGCATCTCCTGGATCGTCGAGTCCTGGTAGACGACCGCCGGGCCGGCGCCGTTCGGGAGCAGCAGGAGGTTCGCGTCGTCGCCGACGAAGTGGAACTCGGGCTTGGGCAGGCCGTCGACGGTCGTGCCGACGATGCGGTAGCCGCTGTCGACGATCTCCTTCGGCGCGTCCATCTGGTCGGTCGTGTACATGAGGTCGTCACCAGTGGCGCCGACGTACGCGACGTGGACGACGCCCGTATCGTCGACCTGCACCGACGGCGACCAGCCGGCGTCGATGTCGCCGCTGCCGTCGAGCGTGACCGGCGCGCCGAACTGACCCGACGCGACGTTGAACTTCGACAGCTTGAGCTCGCCCTTCTCGCGGTCGTAGTAGACGACGACCGGCGCCTGGTTCTGCGGGTTGCGCGCCGAGTCGACGAACAGACCGAGGCCGCCCGGCAGCGGGTAGACCTCGTCGGGATTCTCGGGCACCGGCGCGGTGTCGACGATCCACGACTGCCAGTCGCTCGCGCTCGTCGGGATCGCGGATTGCGCCGACACGTAGCGGACCTCGGCGCGCAGGCCGTTCTGATCGGCGATGTGCGCGAGGTACGCGATGCCGGGGCGACCGTCGTCGCCGCGCAGCGTGAGCGACGTGTACATGCCGATCAGCGTGCCGCCGGTGCCGGGATCGATCTGGCTCGTGCCCTGGTCGACGATGTGCGTCTGCCACTCGCCGTTCACGCGCACCGCGAACTTGAGCGACGCGGTATCGCGATCGAAGTAGCTGACCATCGGCGTGCCGTCCTGCGCGACCGCGATGCTCGTGTACATGCCGACGTCCGGACCGTCCTCGGCGATACCGCCGCGGATCTTCGAGTCCGGAACGATCACCGGACCGTCGGGAACGCCGTCGACCCACTCCCACGCCTCGTCGGGGATACGGCCACCGGCCGTCGCGTTTGCGACGACGAGGTCACCGTGCGACGACGCGTACGCCGACACCCAGATCTGGCCGCCACCGACGCCGACGTCGCTGTACGGTCCGATGCGGCCCGGCGGAATGTCGTCGGAGCACACGCACTCGTTGTCGATGCAGAACGGGAGCTGACCCTCGGGGCAGAAGTCGGGACCGCAGTCCGCCGCCGTCTCGCACGACTGGCCCTGCTGCTTGCCGCAGCTGCAGCCGGGGACGAGCGACGACACCGCGACCATCGCGACAAACATCGAGACGGTGCGGAACGCGCGGCTCTTCACGATGCGCCGAAGCGACCTCCGGGCCCGGGCCAGGCCCCGGCCCCGGCGGATCGATGACACGGGGCTGCGACGGCGGCCGAACACGCCGAGACCCACGAGCCCGAACAGCGCGAGGCTGCCGGCGCCCGGAGCGCTCGAGGTCTCGCAGCTGCAGCCCGACGCGCCAGCCTGACCGTGGAACGGCGCGACGAGCGCGATCGTCTGGTTGCCCTGCTGGTCGCGCGCGTACACCGCGAGCTCACCGCTCTCGGCGAGCCTGCCGAGCAGCACGCGCGACAGCGTCGCGGTGCGCGCCGGCATCCACTCGGTCGCCGGCTGGTCCGCGCCGGGCTCGCCGAACGCGACCTCGACGTCCTTGCCGTCGACGATGTCCCAGACCGGAACCGACCACTCGTCGCCGTCGAACTTCGCCTTGTCGGCGACGACGCGCGGACCGACCGAGTCGATCACGACGGGCGTGCGGATCTCCTCGGAGACCGTGTGGTAGTCGCCGCGGACGCGCGAGCGCAGGCGAACCTCGTACTTGCCCTGCCACGCGAACGCCTTGTCGGTGATGACCATCGGGCTCGCCGACGAGAACGGGTGCCACAGGCCGCCGTCGAGGTTGTACGACCACTCGAGCTGGCGGCCCTTGCTGTCGTAGCGATCGACGTCGAACGTCACGCTCGGCAGACCCGACGGCTCGTTGTTCTCGAGCGCATCGCGGATGATCTCGGGCGTCGGCGTGTCGACCGACAGCAGGCGCGCCTTGCCGGTGCTCACCGCGGTCGGGCCGGGGATGCCGAAGTCGATCGTGCGGATCGCATCCGCCATGACGAGGTCCGTCTCGGCCTTCGTGCGCATCATCGGGCTCGACCCGAGCGACGCGTACAGCGCGAGGAACTGATCCTCCGAGGTCACGACCTTCTGGATCGACAGGTTGTTCAGCGAGAAGCCCGCGAACGACGGCACCGGGATCGCCGGCAGCTGGCCGAGGAGAGGCGTGACGAGGTCGAACACCGACGGCAGCACCATCTCGAGCTTCTGCGGGGTCTCCTTCACGAACTGGCTGTTGAGCACCTTGACGGTGACGTCATGCGACGAGATGCCGACGAGCTCCGGCTTGATGACGGCCGGATCGGAGCCCATCTGCTCGAAGCCGAGGTTGATGCCGACGTTCATCGTCAGGTCGAGCGTGAACGCGCGGACGTAGCGCTCGAACAGGAACGCGTAGAAGTCGACCTCGAGGTGCTCGAGGTGGATCGTGACCGCGGGCGACGCCATCGTGTTGTCGCCGATGTCGAACGTCACCGCCTTCTGCGGGCGCGTCACGAGCAGGAGCGGATCGTTACCGACGTCGCTCTGCAGGTCGGCGAGCGACGGCACGAGGATGCCGATCGTGCCGACGTTGAGCTGCTTGACGAGCGTCGTACCGACGCCGAGGCACAGGCCACCCGACGTCACCATGTGGTGACCGGCGAGGTTGAGCGTCGTCTTCGACACGCCCATCGCGAGGTCGGCGGCGGGGTCGGGGTTACCCGAGAACGCGCCGGCCGCGGCAAGGGTGAACGTGTTGCCGCCGAGGCCCGAGCGCGCGACCGTCGGCAGGCCCGTGAAGTCGGGCGCCGGCAGCGGCGGCACGCAGAGGTGCGGCTCGCTGTCGAGGTCGGGCGTGCGCGTCGCCGGGTCTTCGTCGGCGTTGAGGCCGGTGATGACGCCGAGGTTCAAGCCGCCGTTCGCCGTCACGCCGGCGTAGCCGCCGGGAACGATGCGCGCCTCCATGAAGCCGTCGGTTCCGGGGCTGATGCCCGAGAGCAGGTTGCCGATGTCCATCATGCCCTTGATGCCGAGCGGGTTCGGCAGCAGGCTCTGCAGCAGCGGGTTGATGATCGGCGGGAGGATCGCCTTGATCGCCGGGATGATCGCGTCGACGAAGCCGGTGATCAGGTTGCCGATATCCGAGATGATGCCGCAGTTCGACCAGTTGAGATTCAGCTGGAACGAGTTGACGTTCGCGACCTTGAGCTCGAGCTCGCCGTCGGCCGCCTTGATACCGGGCGCGATATCGAGGCTACCGTTCAGGTTGTTCGACGCGATCTGCATGTCGCACTGATCGACCCGGATGCCCGCGACGACGAAGTCGAGGTGGATCGTCGTCGAGATCTTCGTCGAGACGTTGACGCGGAGGGTGCCGTTCGGGCCCGGGCCGGTCGTGATGCCGTTCGGGTTCAGCTGCGCCGAGATCGTGCAGCCGTTGTTGTTGCCGCACGCGGCCGAGTGCGACTGGCAGTACCGCGCGGCCGCGAGGTCGAAGCCAGCGATGCTGACGCCGATGCTACCGCCGGGGATCGCGCAGAACCCGTTGCCGAGGCCCTGGTTGATGACGGGTGGGAGGAGTGCCGTGAGCTTCTGGAAGCCCTGCGGTGTGACGCGGATCTGCGCGCCACCCTCGACGGTTTGATCCGTCGGCAGGCGTCCGTTCGGCAGTGGTCCCGTCGAACCACATGCTCCGCAGCCGCCGAGATTTCCGCATGCGCCCATCGTGAAGACGAAGAGCACCGACAACAGAGCATTCAGTCGATTTTGACGAACGAACACTGCAATCCTCCCTCGCGGATTTGCACCCTCATCGTGCCGATCCAGCTCCTCGTATACCTGAGGGCCGTTTCGCATTGAAAGGAGAATTATTACGTAGGCCTTGAAAAATGCTGGGGTTTTATGTCCCCAGCAGCGATCAAGCACTTGGGGTAGGAAAACGTGAGGTAGGCCCCAAACGGCGCAAAACTGGGCCTTCGTTCTGAAGATGGCTGCAATGTCCTTAGCCCCTTGACAGTCATGGGGTCTCGCCGCTATTTACTGCCCCCGCACTCAGGGTCCGTAGCTCAGTTGGATAGAGCGCCGGGCTTCGAACCCGTAGGTCGGGCGTTCGAGTCGCCCCGGACTCACCTGAAAATCGAAGACGTAACGTTTCCCAACCGGGGGCATAGCTCAATGGTAGAGCATCGGACTCTTAATCCGCTGGTTGAAGGTTCGAGTCCTTCTGCCCTCACCCCGTAACGCCGCTTCTTGACCGAAGCGGCGTTTCCTTTTGCGCTGAAACGCCGAGCACACACCGGGCTCTACCCCCGGCATGAAGAAACTCT
>JABFXX010000208.1 GCA_013368795.1 Kofleriaceae bacterium | reverse complement strand
CCGTCGTCGAGGAAACCGCGCATGTCGAGGTTGCCGTCGGCGGACAGCCGGCCGATCGCGACGTCGCGGACGCCGATCGTGCGATCGCCGAGGACGAGCTTGCCCGTGCCGGCGACGCCGAGGACGCGGCCGAACCGCGCGTGGGGCAGCGACAGCTCGGCAGCGCTGCGCGCCATCACGAGCTCGCCGCGGAGCGGGCCGCCGGCGCCGCGGACGCGCAGCGGGCCGGTGATCACGCGGACGCCGCCCTCGTCGGGTACGAGCTCGACCGAGTCGGCCGCGATCTCGCCGACACCTGCGATCTTCGCCGTCAGCGTGCCCGAGCTGACGACGATGCGGCGGACGCGCGAGCGGGTGGGGCCCCGCGTGCGAGGGCCGGTATGTGCGAGGCGGCGGACGAGGCGTGCGAGATCGGAGTCGCCGTCGCGGTCGATCGAGATCGAGAGGTGGGGGCCGGCGACGCGGATCTCGTCGGCGGAGACCTGGCCAGCGAGCAGCGAGTCGAGCGCGACCGACGCCTCGATCTGGTCGGCGGCGATCATGTCGCCGAGCGCGACACCGGAGAGCCGGATCGTGCCGGTCAGGTCGGCGTCGACGGAGCCGATCTGCGCCGGCACGTCGCCGGCGGTGCCGAGGTGATCGGCAAGATCCTGGGTACGCCGATCGACCACGATCGCCGCACCGATCGGCACGCCGATCGCGAGGACGGCGGTCGCTGCAGCAATCTTGTGGTCGCGGCGAATCTTCATCAGTGCGTGTTCGCCTCTGCCTCGCGGCGCTCGTCCTCGACGTACGGGCGCTGGACCACGCGGCGCTCGTTGCGGCCACGGCGGGTCGACAGGGTCGCGCCGGCGAGCATCAGCTCGCACAGCTCGCCGAACGAGATGCCGGCGGCGTCGGCGATCTTCGGCAGGAGGCTCGTCGGCGTCAGGCCGGGGACCGTGTTGACCTCGAGGATGAACTCGTTGCCCGACTCCGAGACCATCATGTCGACGCGGCTCGCACCGTTGCAGCCGAGCGCGAGGTGGGCGCGCAGGGCCTGCGCGAGGACGCCGCGGTAACGCTCGGGCGACAGGCGAGGCGGCACGAAGTAGTCGGTGGCGCCCTTCGTGTACTTGTTCTGATAGTCGTAGAACCCCGCGCGCGGCGCGATCTCGCAGGCACCGAGCGCGCGGTCGCCGAGGATCGCGACGGAGACTTCCTTACCGACGATGAAGCGCTCGACGAGGAGCTCGTCGTCGAAGCACAGCGCCTTCTCGACGGCGGGCGCGAGGTCGGCGAGCGAGTGACAGATCGTGACGCCGACGGAGCTGCCCTCGCGGATCGGCTTGACGACGCACGGGAAGCCAAAGTCGCCGTGGACGGCGACCAGGTCGGCGGCGTCCTCGGCGGTCAGCGTGTAGTAGGCGGGCGTCGGCAGGTTATTGAGGCGGAACAGCTCCTTTGCCTTGCCCTTGTGCATCGCGAGCGCCGACGCCATGACGTCCGAGCCCGTGTAGGGGATGCCGAGCAGCTCGAGCAGACCCTGGATGCAACCGTCCTCGCCCCACCGGCCGTGGAGGGCGATGAACGCGACGTCGATCTGCTCCTGCCGCAGCGCGACGTCGATATCGTGGTCGACGTAGACCGGAATCGCGTCGTGGCCGCGCTCGCGTAGAGCGTTCAGAACGGCCTCACCCGTGCGCAGCGAGACCTCACGCTCGCTCGACAGGCCCCCGAGCAACACACCGATCTTGCGGGACTGCATATCCGTACTCCTTTGATGACGAGAACGTTGCAGGATCCCGCCGTAATCCGACCGTAAAGGCCGGTGATCCGACGGGCAATTTTTCGGCCTCAAACGTGGTAGGAACGCCCGGCAATGAGTTCGAAGAAGAAGAGCGCCGACGGAGCAGCCCCGAAGAAGAAGGCAAGCGGCGCCAAGAAGGCGGCGCCGAAGAAGCCAGCCCCGAAGGCGGCCGCCAAGAAGCCGGCGAAGAAGAAGGCGGAAGAGAAGCGCGAGAAGATCGAGGCCGCCGAAGCGGCGCCGATCGTCGAGGTGATCGAGGAGACGGTCGAGACCGCACCCGAGCTCGCCGACGTGATCGAGGCCGAGATCATCGCCGAGACGCCGGTCAGCGACATCACCGACGAGAACGAGGCGGTCGCGCCGCCGGCCGAGCTCAGCGAGGAAGAGCGCGAGCTGTCGTCGATCTACGGCGAGGACCTCACCGCGCCTGCACGCGCGCACGCCGAGTACCAGGATCGCCAGACGCGCGACGAGGACCGGCCGATGATGCCGGAGATCAACGCGCGCGAGGAGCGCCGCAACCGCTGGGAGGAGCGCCGCGAGGCTCGCAAGCGTCGTCGCGACGAGCGCCAGCAGCGCCGCGACCAGCAGCAGGGGCCGCGCGGCGACGGTCGTCCGCACGGCGATGGCCGTCCGCACGAGCAGCGCCCGCACGAGCAGCGCGCGGATCGTCAGGAGCGCCCCGAGCGCCAGGAGCGGCTGCCGTTCCAGCCGCGCCCGGTCGAGATGCCGGCGCCGACGAACGGTCACGCGGCGGCCGAGGGGCTCGCCCGCGTCGGCACGCCGCTCGGCGATGCCGCCGCCGCGGTGTTCGCGCAGCTGCGCAACGGTCAGCCGCTGCCGGTCCGTCAGCTCGCGGCGATGATGCGCAAGCGCAGCCTCGTCAATCAGGATCCGGAGCAGCTGTGGCCGCAGCTCAAGGCCGAGCTCCTCGGCGACGAGCGCAGCTACCGCACGCTCGGTCTGCGTCCGCGCATCGTCTATCGCGGTCGTGATCTGTTCGCCCCGGGCCCGGTCTCGATGAGCATGACCGCGGATGCCGAGGCGGGTGTCGCGAGCGCGCTCTCGAACCTCGCGAGCGCCACGCACCGCGCACTCGCCGCGCGTCTCGCGAAGGCGAGCGCGGCGGGCTTCGAGCGGATCATCCACGCGTACCTGGTCGCCGCGGGCTACCGCGAGATCGAGTGGGTGAAGCGCGTCGGCGGGATCAGCTACGCCTCGGCGACGGCGCCGGGCCTGTCGCGCACCGTGCTCATCTCGGCGCGCTCGGGTGCCGAGCCGATCGATCGCCGTGGCATCGGCGAGCTGCGCGTTGGCGTCGAGGCGAAGGACCTCGTCGCCGGCATCCTGATGACGCCGGGCGAGCTGTCGGAGGACGCCGAGCGCGAGCTCGAGCGCGCCGGCCGCTCGATCGCGGTCGTCAACGGCGACCAGCTCGTCGCGGCGCTGATCAACGCGGGCGTCGGTGTCGTCACTGCGGCGGCACCGGTGCACTACCTCGACGATCAGCTCCTCGAGGAAATCCTCGCCGGCTGATGGTGGCGGCCGTCGCCACCGCGCACGTTTGGAAGTGGCTCGGCCGCGCCGAGTACCGCGCCGTGCTCGACGCGCAGCTCGCCGAGCGCGAGCGCGTGTGGGCAGGCGCGCCCGGCACGATCTTCTTGTGCGAGCACCCGCCGGTGATCACGCTCGGCCGGAGTGCGAACACGGCCAACGTGCTCGCCGCCGGCGACGTCCCGCTCGAGCGCATCGAGCGCGGCGGCGACGTGACCTATCACGGCCCGGGGCAGCTCATGGTGTATCCGGTCGTGCGGCTCAAGCATGGCGTCGTCGACTTCCTCGAGACGATCGCGCGCGTGCTCGCCGATGCGTGCGCGGCGTTCGGCGCGCCGGGCGCGGCGTTCAAGCGGGATCCGGCGGGGCTCTACCTCGACGGCGCGAAGATGGCCGCGTGCGGGATCCACGTCGCGCGTGGGGTCAGCGTGCACGGCTTCGCGCTCGACGTCGCGACGCCGCGCGACGCGTGGCAGCGAATTCGCCCGTGCGGGCTCTGCCTCGTCCAGACCTCGCTCGCCGGGGCGCTCGAGGCGCGTGGACTTGCACCGGTGAGCGTCGAGCAAGTCGCTGCCGAGGTCGGGCCCAAGCTCGCCGTTGCGCTGTTATAAGGGCCTATGGCCCGAATCGTCGTCCTCTACAACACAGACTACGACGCGGAGCAGTCAACGACGGCGAACACGCCGGACGCGACCTCCGTCCGTGCCTCCGCCAAGGCGATCGCCGGCGCGCTCGTCGAGGCGGGGCACACCGTCGAGCTCACCGGCGTGCACGGCGTCGAGGTCTACTCGGTCCTCGCGAAGATCAGCGCGCAGAAGCCGGACCTGCTGTTCAACCTGTGCGAGTCGATGGATGGCGAGCCCTGCAACGAGCCGACGTTCGCCGGCCTGCTCGATCTGTTTCGCATCCCGTACACGGGCGCGGATCTGCTCGCGCTCGCGTCGTGCCTCTACAAGCACCGCACGAAGGACATCCTGATCGCGTCCGGCGTGCCGACGCCTCCGTATCGCTTCCTGCGCACGCCCGCAGACCTCGACGATCCGTCGCTCGACGGTCTCGACTTTCCGTGGTTCGTCAAGCTCGCCCACGAGGACGCGTCGCTCGGGATCACCGAGGCGAACGTCGTCCGCGACGCGGCGTCGCTGCGCGCGCGGTCGCGCGAGCTGATGGACGAGTTCAAGCAAGGCGTGCTCGCCGAGCGCTACATCGAAGGCCGCGAGATCAACGTGACGTTGTTCGGCTATCGCGAGCGCGTCGAGGTGCTGCCGCTGCACGAGATCGACTTCGCGGCGATGCCGTCGGATCGGCCGCGCATCGTCAGCTACGCGGCGAAGTGGGAGGAAGACCACGTCGACTACGCGGGCACCAAGCCGGTGCCGCTGACCGGCATGACGCCGGCGATCGTCGCCGAGATCGAGCGCGTGTCGCGGGCGGCGTGGCGGGCGATGGACCTGCGCGACTACGGCCGCGTCGACCTGCGCGTCGACCACGCGGGCACGCCGTGGGTCATCGACGTCAACCCGAACCCCGACATCTCGCCCGATGCGGGCGTGTCGCGCGCGGCGCTCGCGGCCGGCATGAGCTACCCGCAGATGGTCGATCGGATCGCCCAGCTCGCGCTGGCGCGGATCCGCGACACCCTGCGCTAATCGAGCTCCTCGATCGCGAGGGTCGTGACGGCCCACGGGTGACGGCGCGTGGTGTAGACGGCAATCTGCGGCGGCGGAAATGTCGGATCGGCGAACGCGCCGACCGGGACCGCGATCATTCCAGGCATCCCGTCGCTGTCGAAGTAGACGCTCGCGCCGCAGGTCGGGCAGAAGCGAAACGTGGCCGTGCTGCCCTCGTCGCCGGTGCGCTGGTACTCCTGCGCACGCCCTTCGATCGTCACGCGATCGGCTGGCCAGCGCGCCGTGAGGGCGAAGGCACTGCCCGTACGCTTCTGGCACGCGAGGCAGTGACACATCGAGACCCTGATCGGCTCTCCTTCGCAAGTCACCTTCAACTGTCCGCACGAGCACGAGGCGGTTCGCATGCGCGCGAGCATAGCGCTCTAGTCCTCGTCTGATTCGTCGTCTTCGCCGGACAGGCGGCGCAGCTTCTTCTGCAGGCCGAACCGCGACAGGCCGAGGAGGCGCGCGGCGACGGTCTGGTTGCCCTTCGCCCGCGTCATCGCCGCGCTGATGTACGCCTGCTCGGTCGCGACGAGCGCGGGCTTGAGCCGCAGATCCTCGCCGACGGCGGGCTTCGCGGGCTCGGGGCGCGCGGCCGATGCGGCGACGGCCTCGGGCAGGTCGCCGATATCGATCACGTCGCCACCCATCGCGACGCCGCGGGCGAGCGCGTTCTCGAGCTCGCGGACGTTGCCGGGCCAGCGGTGCTGGCCGAGCGCGCGCATCGCAGCCCGCGTGACCTTCGGGACCGCGCGATTGCGGCAGAGCAGGATGAGCAGCTTCTCGACGAGCAGCGGCACGTCGCCATCGCGCTCGCGCAGCGGAGGCACCGGGATCGTGATCACCTCGAGGCGGAACCGCAGGTCCTCGCGGAAGGTGCCGGACGCGGCGAGCTCGGCGAGCGAGCGCTGGCTCGCGGCAACGACGCGGACGTCGACCTTGCGCGTCTTGCTGTCGCCGACGCGGCGGATCATGCCGTCCTGGAGCACGCGCAGGAGCTTCGCCTGCATCGCGGCGCCGGTGTCGGCGACCTCGTCGAGGAACAGCGTGCCGCCGTCGGCGACCTCGAACAGGCCACGGCGGTCGCGATCGGCGCCGGTGAACGCACCGCGCACGTGGCCGAACAGCTCGCTCTCGAGCAGCGGCTCGGGTACCGCACTGCAGTTGATCGCGACGAAGGCGCCGTCGCGGCGCGGACCATGATCGTGCAGCGCGCGCGCGATCAGCTCCTTGCCGGTGCCGCTCTCGCCGACGACCACGACGGGCAGTGACGTCGCGGCCGCGCGATCGACGACATCGAGCATGCGCACCATCGCAGGCGACTTGCCGACGATGCCCTCGTACGAGTTGCGCAGGCGCTCGCGCGACGGCAGGTCCGCCTTGACGCGCACGAGCTCGGCATCGCGCTCGGCGAGCTCCGCGGACAGCCGGCGGTTGAGCTCGTCGACCTCGCGCGTCGTCTTGCGCAGATCGTCGGCGAGCCGGGCGTTCTCGATCGCGATCGCGGCGATATCGGCGAGCTCGCCGAGCAGCGTCGCGGCCGACTCGTCGAACGCGCCACCGCGCAGCCGGTGGTCGACATAGATGCAGCCGGTGATCGCGCCGCGCTGGCGCAGCGGTACGCACAGCACCGAGCGCAGCCGCAACGCGGCGACCGAGGCCGCGACCGCGAACCGCTCGTCGACGCCGGCGTCGACGGTGACGACGGGCTCGCCGGTCTGCGCGGCCTGCTCGGCGATCGATCGGCTGACCGAGCGCTCGCCGCTCTCGAGATCGCCCATCGCGAAGTTGCGCGACACGACCGGACGTAGCTCGCCGCCATCGTGACGCAGCAGCAAGAAGCCGCGCTCGGCCGCGGTCAGCTCGATCGCGGTGTCGATGACCTCGTCGAGGATTCGCTCGACGTTGTCCTCGCTGTTGAGCCGGCGCGACAGCGTCAACAGACGCCGCAGGTGCGCCGAGCCCTCGTCGCGCGAGCGCGCAGGCGGCGCCTCGCCGGGCAGGCGCATCAGATCCGGATCTGCCTCGAGCGCAGCGCGGAATGCGGGCGCCGCCGCGGCGACGAGCGAGCCATGTGCGGCGCGCGCGCGGTCGCTGAGCGTTCGAGCGAGACCCGAGTCGCGCCCGCGCTGCGCGAGCTGCGCACCGACGGACAGGCTGCGGAACGCGCGCTCGAGGCGGTCGGAGTCAGCGGCGCGGGTCGCGACGCCGGCACACGCCGCGGCGAGCGCGAGCAGATCCGGCTCGAGCGGCCAGTCCAGCTCGGC
>JABFXX010000299.1 GCA_013368795.1 Kofleriaceae bacterium | reverse complement strand
ACGACCGCGGCCGGTGGCGCCGGTGCCGACGGCTCGACGACCTCGTTCGGTACTCAGCCCGCAGCGGCAGGCGGTGGCGCGACCGGCGGCGGCGCGGGTGGCCGCGGAACCGCAGGCGCAGCCAACGTCACGAATGGTGGCAACGGTGGCGCGACCGCTGCCGGTGGTGGCGGCGGTGGCGGCGCGGGTCATGTGTGGATCAAAGGGACGCTGGCGAACGGCACGATGATCTCGCCCGCGCCCTCGATGCACTAGCCCGCGGCCACAAACGCAAACGCAAACGCAAACGAATCCGAGAAGGGAGCAGCGCAGGAGCGCGCGTTACTTCGCCGTCGCCGCGCGCTCGAGCGCCTGCGCCATCTCGCGATATCGCCCGAGCCGCGCGTGAACGCGCGCCATCCCCGACGCGCACCTCGCCTCGAAGCCCGGTGTCCGTCCCGCCGCCGTATACGCATCCTCCGCGCCGAAGTAGTCGCCGCCGAGCACGAGCACATCGCCGAGCGTCGCGTGCATCGCTGCCGCCGAGATCGGCGAGCTCGCGCGCGGAACGCCACTGCGCAGCACCGCCGCGGCACGCGGACAATCGCCCGCCTTCGCGAGCGCGACCGCATAGGCGCAGATCGCATTGCCGAAGTTCGGCGCGAGCTGCAGCGCGCTCGCGAGCTGCTGCTGCGCGGTCTCGAGATCACCTCCGTCGAGCGCCTGCTTGCCGCGCTCGTAGTAGCGGCGCGCCTGCGCCGACATCAGTCGAGCTCCAGCAGCGAGAACCGCGCCGACGCGTCGTCGCCACCCGCCGTATCCGGCTTGTCGCTCTGCTGCGGTGCGCCCGGCTGCGGCTGCGCCGGTGCAGGCTGCTGCGGAGCAGGCTGCGCGCCCTGCGCCTGCGGCGCGTTCGCGACGTTGCCCTCGCCTTCACCCGACGGACGGCCGCGCACGGAGAGACCACGCGACGGCGGCGGCGCGCTGCTAGGTTGCGGTGCCGCAGCGCTCTGACGCGTATCGATGAAGCCGGTCGGTGCCGGCTGCGGCGGGCGCTGCTGCAGCGTTGTCTCGACGACGCGCACGCCCGCCGCGGGACGCGGCAGCTCGGCGGCGGGTGCCTGACCGGTCAGCGGCTGGCGCGCCGCGAGCAGCGGCTGCATCACGCCGCCGACGCGCACCGAGACCTGCTCGCCGTCGACGACGAACATCTGCAGCTCGGGGAAATCGAACCGCGTCTGCAGCGCGCTGATCACCTGCGCGAACGTCGCGTTCTTGAGATCGGCGAGCGTCTCCGCCTGATGGACGAGCATCGGCGGCGGGCCCTCGACGACGTACTCCTTGACGACGAACGTGAGGATCTCGAGGAGCGTCTCGCGGTCCATGTCGCCGAACGCCTCTTTGACGTTGGTAGCGAGCTCGCGCAAATCGGGACGAGAGGGCATGTGGACTCCTAGAACGTAGCTCCGTCGAGATCGGCGCCGGTCGTGTCGCAACCGATCAGCCGTGCGCCGGTGAGATCGGCGCTGCAAAGGTTCACGCCGCGCAGATCGCAGCGCACGAGCACCGCGCCGCGGAAGTTCGCGCCGTAGAGGTTCGCGCGCTTGAAGTCGACCTCGAACAGCGATGCGCCGGTCCAGTCGGTGCGCGACAGCGAGACCGTCGCGTGCTCGTAGCCTTCGAACGTGACCTTGAGCAGCACGGCGTTCGCGAAGTCGGCCGAGTACAGCTCGCTGTCGACGAACTTCGACTCCTGGATGCGCGCGCGATGCAGCCGGATCCGCGCCATGCGCACGGGCCCGAGCTCGCAGCGAAGCAGCTGCGCGCCGGTCAGGTCGAGCTCGGTCAGATCGCAGTCCTTCGCGCGCACGCGGTGCCAGAGCGCGCCCTTCCACTGCGACGTGCGAAGGTCGGTCTGCTTCAGCTCGGCGCGCTCGAGGCGCGTATCGTCGGCATCGGCACCGCGGAGATCGAGTCGTTCGATCGTCACGCCATCGAGATCGATCGAGCGCAGACCGACCGACTGCGCGGCAAAGCCGGCGATCGTACGGCCCGCGAGCTCGTCGTCGGCGACGAGCCGTTCGAGCTGGACTCGTGACTGGACGACGCCGGCATCGGCGCTTTGGTCACTCACGTCTGGAGGATACCGCGGCTCGGTGGCCCTAGGGCCGGCGAGACAGGCCGTTCCGCTCGTACTGCACGCGCGCCGACTCGCCCATCATCTCGAGAACGCGCGCCTTGATCTTCTCGATGTTCTCTTTCATCTGGTCCTCAGCGGCTTTCGCAGCCTTCTGAGCGGCGGCGGCGTCCATCGAGGCGCCCTGCCCTTCGGAGTGGCCGTGCTGCTCGACGTCGTGCTCGACGGCGTGCGCCTCGGCCTCGTGCTCCTCCGTGAACTGCATCGTACCGTCGTACGTGCCCTTGCGATGGAGGCCCTGTTTGGCCTGCGCGACGTGCGTCAGCTCGTGGGCGAGCAGCGCCTGGCCGGCCGCGCTCCCCATCGACTTGTCGGGCGAGTTGCCCATGAGGATCAGGCCCGTCGAGCCGACCGTCACGGCGTACGCGTCGCGCTTGCGGTTGAACTCCTCGGCGAACTCGCCGGTCACGATGCGGACGTGACCGAGGTCGACGCCGAACCGCTTCTCGTACTTCGCGCGGATCGAGTGATCGAGCGCCTCGCCCTTGCCGGCACGCTTGCCGAACAGCTTCAGCAGCCGGTCGGGGTCGTACTTCTTGGCGAGGTCGTCGGTGAGCTCGTCGGCGGTAACGCCCTGGTTCTCGGTGTCCGACACGCTAGTCCTTTTACGAGGTTAGTCGTCCTTGCCTTCCCCGGACGCCCAGGTCGACACGTAACCCTCGGATTGCTCGTAGTATTCGCCGGTCTTCTGCTGGTCGAGGACGGCCGCGTCGCCGCCGAGCGCGGCTTCGAGGAACTTGGTCTCGTCGACGCAGCTGCCGCCCTTGACGCCCTTCACCTGGAACGTCACCTCGCCCTTCTGGTTGATGACGATCTCGATGTCCTGCTTCCTCATTCGCTCACCCACTTTCGAACGACCAGGCGAATCGAGCCATCCTCCTCGTTCACTTCCTCCTCCACCGCGTAGCCCTTCTCTTCGCAGGCCTGTTTCACGTTGTGGTACTGGTACTTCTGCGACAGCGCGTTCTTGAACTCTTCTTCGGACGTGCCGTTTGTCGTCTCGACGCCCCACCAGTCGGCGGTGATGTCGTACGTGCCGTCCTGGTTGTCGATCACGCCGATGTCGTAGCGGCCCATGTCGATCGACATGGCCGCCTTGAGCGTGTCACCGCGATAACCGCGAACGGTCACCGCCTGGCCTTGCTCGGCGTAGTTGACCTTCATCTTCATGTCCTCGAGCGCCTTCTTGATCGCCGCGAGGTTCGTCATCTTCAGCGCGCACTTCGTGAAATGGGACATCACCGTCTCCGAATGGCGCAAGGCGCCCAGCTTCTTATACCCGATTTCAGAGCTCTAGCTTCCGCCCGTCATCGTCGGCGGTCTCCGGCCCCTTGTCGCCGAGGTTGGCCTTCGGTGCGCCGTAGCGCGCCATCCAGCCTTCCTTCTTGGGAGCCTTGGCGCGCAGCGACGCCGGGCGGGCGCGCGTGCGAGCCCACTCGCGCATCTGCTCGATCATCTCGCGCATCGTGATCGCGAGCGGGACGAGCTCGCTGACCGTCTTCACGAGACCTTCGGTCGTGAGGTCGTTGCCCGAGTCGAACGCGTCGTAGAGCGCGGCGATGACAGCTTGCTCGAGCTCGGCGCCCGAGTAGTCGACGGTCGCGTCGATCAGCTTGTCCATGTCGAACTGACCCGGGTCGCGGTTCTTCTTGCGCAGGTGGATGTCGAGGATCTGGCGGCGATCCTCGCGATCCGGCAGGTCGCAGAAGAAGATCTCGTCGAAGCGGCCCTTGCGGAGCAGCTCGGGCGGCAGCTGGTGGACGTTGTTCGCGGTCGCGATCACGAACACCGGCGTCGTCTTCTCCTGGAGCCACGTGATGAACGTGCCGAACACGCGCGAGGTCGTGCCGCCGTCGGTCTGACCCGACGAGCCCGTGCCGGAGAAGCCCTTCTCGAGCTCGTCGATCCACAGGATCGCGGGCGCGATCGCCTCGGCCGTCTTGATGACGGTGCGAACGTTCTCCTCGGAGCTACCGACGAGGCCGGCGAAGATCTTGCCGACGTCGAGGCGGAGCAGCGGCATCTGCCACAGCGCGCCGACCGCCTTCGCGGTGAGCGACTTACCGGTGCCGGGCACGCCGATGAGCAAGATGCCCTTCGGCAGCGGCAGGCCGAAGTCCCGCGCGCGAGAGCCGAACGCGTTGCGGCGCTTCACGAGCCAGTCCTTCAGGACCTCCATGCCGCCGACGTCGGAGAACTCCTCGCGATGCTCGTAGTACTCGAGCATGCCGCTCTTGCGGATGATCTGCTTCTTCTCCTCGAGGATCGTCTCGAGGTCGAACGTGTGCGTGCGCACCGCGCTCTTGGCGAACACGTTCTCCGCCTCGACGAGCGTCAGGCCGAGCGCCGCCTCGACGACGCGCTCCATCATCGTCGGATCGCTCTCGATCACCTGCTGCGTCGCCGCCGGCAGGCTCGGCAGCACCTTGCGCGCTGCCGCCTCGATCTCCTGACGGTTCGGCAGCTCCCAGTCGAGGACCGCCGAGATGCTCTTCTCGAGCTCGGGCGGGATCTTCGTTACCGGCGACAACACGAGCAGGCTCTTCTTCGTCTTGCGCAGCTCGGTCGCCGCGTCGCGGAGGCGGCGCACGACGGCCGGCTCCTTGAGGAACGGATGGAAGTCGCGGAGCACGAACAGCGCGCGGCCTTCGCTGCGCACGACGTGATCGATCGCCTTCATCGGGTCCTTCACGTCGCGCGTGCCCTGCCCGTTCGCGATCGTCTTGAAGCCCTCGGTGATCGACCAGACCTCGAGCCGCATCTCGCGCTCGACGCACAGCTTGCGCAGCTGCTCCTCGACGCGTTGTTCCTCGGGGGACGTGATCCAGATCAACGAGTAGCGAGCTCTGATGAGATCCTCGATCTCGGCCTTGCTGCTGCGCTTGTGTTCGATCGTCATTCCTTACTCACTTGCTCTCGGCGAGGTCACGGAGGCCTCGCAACGCGCCCTTCGCCGTCTCGGCACTGTCGACGAGCGCCTCGACGGCGTCGCTGACGGCCTGCATCGTCTCGCCGTCTGCCTTGAGGTTCGGCAGCTCGCCCTGGACGAGGACCATGTTGTTGCGCATCTCGGAGAGGATGTCGTTGATCGCGTCGTAGATCTCTTTGGCCTTCGCCGCGAGCTCGGGTGAGCCCGCCGGCGAGCCGACTGCCTCGACGATCGCCTCGGCCTGCGCGTCGGCGGATGCCTTCGCACGTGCAGCCTCGGCGCGCGCCTTCTGCGCGTCGGTCTTCGCCGCCTCGACGGCAGCCTCGAGCGACTTCTGCGCACGCTCCGCCTGCTCGGCGCGCGCGGTCATGTCCTTGAGCTTGCGGTCGGCCGCCTCGCGCTCGCGGGTCAGCTCGGCCGGGTCGACCGTCGCGCCCGGGGCGACCTTCGCCGCGAGCTCGAGCTCGGTGACCTTCTTCTTGAGCTTCTCGAGCTCGCGCCGCGCGTCGTCGCCGCCGGTCGCCGCCTGATCGCGCGCCTTCGACGCGTTCAGCGCCTCTTCGGCTGCCTTGTGACGCGCGACCTCGGCCTTCGCGAGCGCTTCCTGCGCGACCGTGCGCGCGCTCTCGGCCGACAGCTTCGCGTGCATCGCCTCCTGCAGCTCGACCTCGACCTGCGCGAGCCGGCCCTCGAGCTTCTCGCGATCCTTCTCGGTGCGCTCGTACTGCTCGGTCAGGCGTTCGCGATCGGCTTCGACCTTCTTGATCTCGACGCGCAGCTCCTTGATGTCGTTCGTCAGCCGCATCATGTGGTCGGACTGACCGCCGCTGCTGCTGCCACCGCTCTGGCTCTCGACGAGCAAGCGGCCGAGGCGCTTGTTCTCTTCCTCGACGGCGACGATCTGGCTCGCGCTGCGCGAGGCGCTCGTCGCGGCCTCGTCACGCTCGGCCTTGAGGCCGGCGATCTGCTTGAGCATGCGCTCCTTGTCGGCGCGCAGCTCCTTGATCACTTCCTCCTGCGAGATCAGACCGACGCGCCGCTCCTCGAGCATGCGCTCCTGCTCGTTGATGACCTCGCGCAGGTGCTCGATCTCGGTGAGCTGCTGGTTGAGCTTCTTCCAGCCCTCGTCCTTCGTCCGCGACAGCTCCATGAGCTGGCGGTTCAGGTCCTCCATGTCCTCGCGGATCTTCGTCGCGTCTTCTTGCGCGCGCGCCGCCTGACGCTCGCGCGTCGCGACGTTCTCCGCCATCTCCCCCATCTCCTGGCGGAGCTTGTTCATCTCGCTGCGCATCTGCGTGAGCTCGTCACGCAG
Source organism: Kofleriaceae bacterium (assembly GCA_013368795.1). Lineage (GTDB taxonomy): Bacteria > Myxococcota_A > Polyangia > Haliangiales > Haliangiaceae > JABFXX01. Next base: position 876 of record JABFXX010000299.1, on the reverse strand, counting down.
CTCGTCCGCAACGCGATCGTGAGCAGCGGCCTGCTCCTCGCGATCCTTGACGGCGGCCTTCAGCTCGTCGATGCGCTCGCGCAGCGACGCCGCCTCGGCGCGAATACGCTTGCCGTCGGCGACCTCGCGCTCGTAGTTGGCGGTCGCCTTCTCGAGATCAGCGCGCACCGACTTGAGCTCGCTGTCCGCCTTCTGCGGATCGAACTCGAGTCCGAGATCGACGAGCACCTTCTTCTCGGCGTCGGGTGCACCACCGGGCGCGCCGACGCCACCGCGACCGAACATGCTCGGGTCGCGGCGATCGTTGCTGCCGGGCATCGCCGGCGGACCACCACCGGGCATGCCGGGCGGGCCGCCGTACGGCATGTTGCCGCCGCCGGCGCCCCCGCCGGGCATCGCGGGCGGACCACCGTAGGGTCCGGCACCTTGCGGCGCACCGCCGCCGGGCATCCCCGGAGGACCGCCGTACGGCATGTTGCCGCCGCCAGCGGCGCCGCCGGGATTCGTGCCACCGCCGGGCATCGCCGGTGGACCACCGTAAGGCTGCACGCCGACCTGCGAGCCACCGGCGCTTCCCGCCGATCCGCCGAAGCCGCCGCGATTACCGAACATGCTGGCGCTGCCCGGAGGACCGCTCGAGCCTGGCATTCCAGGCGGGCCGCCGTACGGCATGTTCGGGGGATTCGTTCCGCCGATTCCCGGATTCGAGCCGGGCATTCCGGGCGGTCCGAAAGCCGGACGACTTCCGCCGGGCGCACCAGGACCACCGCCCGGCATCGGACCACCAAATCCTGTCGCTGCCGTTCCGGATACGCCGCCTTGTCCGGGCCCCGGACCGCCGTATCCCGTCGCCGCTGTTCCGGACACCGCGCCGCC
>JABFXX010000397.1 GCA_013368795.1 Kofleriaceae bacterium | reverse complement strand
GACACGCGTGTCATGAGTGCCATGTCGGCCGGATCTCGGACAGACCGGCGAGGACCGAGCCCGTAGCGCGAGACGCGAGACGCGAGACGCGAGACGCGAGACGGTGAACGAGACGCGAGCACGACGCGAGCGCGAGCACGACGCGAGCGCGAGCACGACGCGAGCACGACGCGAGCACGAGCACGAGCGCGAGCGCGAGCACGAGCACGAGCACGAGCACGAACACGAGCACGAGCACGAGCACGAGCACGAGCACGAGCACGAGCACGAGCGCGAGCACGAGCGCGAGCACGACGCGAGCACGAGCACGAGCACGAGCACGAGCACGAGCACGAGCACGAGCACGAGCACGAGCACGAGCGCGAGCACGAGCACGAGCACGAGCACGACCACGAGTACGAGGCGAGCAGGAGCAGCGATGCTTAATCAGCCTGGAGCATGCCGTTCCTGCGGCACACGGCGACGAGCTTGCGCCGCACCATCGGGATGTTGATCTTGCGCGCGTCGATCCGCGCGCCCTCCTCGTTGTTCTTACCGAGGCACTGCACGGTGCCGTGGATGAGCAGGGCGCGCGCCTTCTGACGCGGACCCGCTTCTTCGCTGTTCGCGACCGCGTTGGCGAGCTGCTCGGCGCGCTTCCAGTCGCTCGCGCGTAGCGCCGCATCGGCCTCCTGGAGCTTCTTTGCTGCCGTGGCGTCGCCGTCGTCCTCCTCGGCGTCAGTGGGATCGGCCTTCGGCGTCTTCTTCGGCTCGGTCTTCGCGGGCTTCGCCTCGGTCTTCGCCTCGGTCTTCGCCTCGGTCTTTGCCTCGGTGCCGGTCTTCGCCTCGGTGGCCGTCTTCGCCTCGGTGCCGGTCTTCGCCTCGGTCGGCGTCTCCATCGTCGGCGCCGCGCTGCCGATCGACGGCGATTCCGTCGGCGGGCTTGGCGTCGGTGCACGCTCGGTCGGCGTCGGATCGTTCATCGTCGGCGCGGTCGCGACGGTGTCGTTGGCCTTGCGATGATGCTTCTTGCCGCTCATCGCGAAGTAGACGGCACCGCCGGCAAGCGCCGCAGTGACGAGCACGGCGCCGGCGATGAGGCCGTACGGCTTCTTGGCCGGTTGCGACGGCAACGTTGCGCCGACCTCGGGGCGCGGGCTCAGCGTATCGAGCGTCGGCGCGTTGCGCATGGCCTCGCCTGCTGCGAGCGACGGCGTCGTCGGCGGATTCGGCGCGACACCCATGCCGGCGGCAGTCGCGGCCTGACCGGCGGCAGGCGAGGGCGCGACCGCGGCGCCGGGAATCGACGGCGCGGTGTTCGCGATCGCCGCTGCAGCCGGCGCGATCGGCGACGTGCCGTGATCGCCCGAGCCCATCGTCTGCGCGAACGCGTCCTTGCCGGTGTCCTTGCCCGCTGCGCGCGAGCCCGTGGCGAACCCGACATCCGGCGGCGGGATCGAATTCGGGAGACGTGCGACGACGAGCGGCTGGCCGGTGAGCGCCTCGATGAGCTCGGCGACGTTGGCGAACCGCTCCTCGCGCGCCTTCGCCATCGCGCGGTGGACCGCGGCGACGATTGGCGCCGGCAGCGACGGCACGTGCTGCGCGAGCGGGATCGGCTGCTCGTAGACGACCTTGAACACGACCTCGGGGATCGAGGCGCCGCTGAAGGCGGGCTGGCCGGAGAGCATCTCGTAGACGATGACGCCGAGCGCGAACACGTCGGTGCGCTCGTCGACGTTGCCGTGCTGGCCGGTTGCCTGCTCCGGCGCCATGTACTGCGGCGTGCCGAGGAGCGCGCTGTCCTGCGTCTTGACGGTCTGCGAGTCGCGCATCTTCGAGATGCCGAAGTCGAGGACCTTCGCGATCTCGTGCGCGTGACCCGCGATTTCGGCCGGCACGAGGAAGATGTTCTGCGGCTTGAGGTCGCGGTGGACGATGCCCTTGGCGTGGGCGGCCGCGAGCGCCGAGCCGACCTGGCGCATGATCGAGAACGTGGCCTCGGCCGAGAGCGGGCCGCGGTGGATGCGGTGAGCGAGCGACTCGCCGTGCAGGTACTCGAGGACGAGGTACGGCATGCCCTCGGGCGTGACGTTGTAGTCCTCGATGTGGACGATGTTGGGATGCGAGAGCATCGACGCGATCTGGGCCTCGCGCTTGAACCGCGCGAGCACCTCGTCGCCCGACATCTCGGCGTGCAGGACCTTGATCGCGACCTTCTTGCCCGGCAGGCGCGCGTGGCTCGCGAGGAAGACGGCGCCCATGCCACCGCGACCGATCAGCGCCTCGATCGTGTAGGTGCCGGCGATCACCGACCCCACATCGATGGTCGAGCGCGCCGGTGAATTCTGCATCGCCATGGAGCGTATAATGAGACACCGATGCGTGCACGGACTTGGTGGGCCCTCGCCGCGACGGCGATCTGTGTGTCTCTCTCGACGAGCGCGGGCGCCGAGCCGAAGCCGAAGGCGGTCGACATCAAAGAGTTCCGCGACCAGCTCGTCGTCCTCGGCGACGCCGACGGCGGCACCTATGTCGTGCTGCCGGGCAAGCGCGCCTGGTACAGCGCCGGCAAGGGCAAGCCGTTCTACGAGCAGATCGTGTACGGCACCTACAGCGACGGCTCGACCGGCGCGTGGGACCTGTCGATCTGGGCGCCGCGCGTGCCCAAGTTCCAGCCCGGCGGCCTGCAGAAGAAGCCCGACGGCACGTTCTCCCGCACGTGTGGCTCGGACAACCCGGAGGTCGGGCTCTCCGAGCTGTCGACCGACAAGGCGAAGGCGGTGCTCGACAAGGGACCGTTCATGTCGAGCGCGATCATCCGCCGGCCCTACATGCTCGCGCGCGACGACTCCGCGGTTTACTACTACGTCGACGTCATCCGGAACGAGTACGGCGGCAATGGCTACCGCGTGTTCATCGGCAAGAAGGGCGCGATGAAGCAGAAGCCGCTGACCGACATCGCGCACGACACCGCCGGTGACGTGTTCGCGACGAAGACGGGCGACCTCCGCATCGTCCGCGACGTCGAGACCGATAGCAGCAAGTCGAGCATCGCGTGGGTCAAGGGCGGCAAGCGCAGCTCGCTCGTGTCGCTCGACACCGATGCGAACGCGGTCCTGATCTTCAAGGAGCTCGGCGTCTACACGTTCATCGGGTCGATCTGCGAGGACCTGTAGGCGTGCTAGCGTCGCGCGCATGAACCTCAAAGGATCGGTTGCACTCGTCACGGGTGGCGCATCGGGACTCGGCGCCGCCACCGTTCGCCGCCTCGTCGGCGCAGGCGCGAAGGCTGTCATCGTCGACCGCGACGAGGCGCGCGGCACCGCGCTGGCATCGGAGCTCGGTCAGACGTTCGCGAAGACGGACGTCACCGACGCGGCGCAGGTCGAAGCCGCCGTCGCGCAGGCGTCCTCGCTCGGCCCGCTGCGCGTCGTCGTGTCGTGCGCCGGCGTCGGCTGGGCCGCACGCACGCTCGACAAGACGGGCAAGCCTCACGACCTCGAGCTGTTCAAGACGGTGATCGCGGTCAACCTCGTCGGTACGTTCAACGTGCTGCGCCTCGGCGCGTCGGCGATCGCGAAGAACGATCCGCTCGACCATGGCGAGCGCGGCGTCATCGTGAACACCGCGTCGGTCGCCGCGTTCGACGGCCAGATCGGCCAGATCGCGTACGCCGCGTCGAAGGCGGGCGTCGCCGGGATGACGCTGCCGGCCGCGCGCGATCTCGCGCCCGCGGGCATTCGCGTCGTGACGATCGCGCCGGGCCTGTTCGATACGCCGATGCTCGGCACGCTGCCCGAGGACAAGCGTGCGGCGCTCGCCGCCGACGTCGTGTTCCCCAAGCGGCTCGGCAGCCCCGACGAGTACGGCGCGCTCGTCGTCGCGATCGCCGAGAACGGTTATCTCAACGGCGAGACGATCCGCCTCGACGGCTCGCTGCGCATGCCGCCGAAGTAACGGCGCTCAACGGCCGCGGCCGCGCTCGGCGCCGCGCGGGTCGCGCGTGGTCTTCTCCCGCGCGTCTCCAGGATCAGGCGTCGGAGGACTCGGCAAGAGGTCGGCCGGGATGTGGTTCTCGATCTCCGGGACCTTGTGCTCGTACAGCCACGTGTACGTGAAGTAGCTGCCGAGCACGCGCTTGGAGTAATTGCGCGCCTGATCGTCGACGATGGCCTCGATGAACTCGTCGGTGTCCCACGTGCCGCGCAGCTTCAGCCAGCGACGAACCGCGCCCGGGCCGGCGTTGTACGACGGCGGCACGAGCATCACGTAGTTCTTCCACGTCTTGAACAGCGAGCCGAGGAAGCGCGAGCCGATCGTCACGTTCTTCTCCGGATCGCGCAGGTTCTCGCGCGTCGGATCGATGCCGGTGCCCTTGCTGAAGTCCTTCGCCGTCGGCGGGATCATCTGCGTCAGGCCGATCGCGTTCGCGTAGCTCTCGGTCAGCGGGTTGAAGCCGCTCTCCTCGCGAACGATGCCGATCTGCATCGCGATCGGCACGTTGTTGAGGGCCGCGTGACGCGTGAGGATCTCCCAGTAGCCCTTCGGATAGGCGATCTGCCAGCGCGCGCGGTTCGCGCCGACCGGCCACTGCGTGCGGTAGTCGAGGATGTGCCAGCGCGTCGGCCACAGCGACGTCGCGTAGCGGCCCGCGCGGTCGTAGAGGAACGCGACCGCCCACAGCTTCTCGACGCGATCGGGATCCTCGACGCGCTTCTTGCCGTCGGGCGCGGTCAGGCCGAGCTTGCGCAGCTCGGGGTCGGCGGCGGAGCCGATGCCGAGGCGGAGGAACTCCATCGCGCGCGCAAACCCGGGCGAGCTCCACTCGGGACGCGCCTTGAACGTGAACGCCGGCGCCTTCGGATCGAAGCCGGCCGGATCGGTCGAGATCTCGGTGACGAGCTTCGCGTAGTCGGTCGGCGATGCCTCGCGCAGGCGGTTGAGCGCGAGCAGCGAGTAGTACGCGGCCGGATAGGTCCGGACCGTCATCTGCCACTGCGCGATCGCCTCGGGCATCATCTTCTTCGCGGCGTAGGCGCGGCCGAGCCAGTACTGCGGCTGACCTTCGCCGAAGTAGTTGTCGTCGCGCGGCACGAGCCGGATCTGCTCCTGCCACCACTTGATCGCGTCGTCGTAGCGTTGCTCGCGCCACGCGCGCCAGCCGATGCGCCACATCGCCTCGGCGACGTTGTCTCCGGTCGGGTACTTCTTCGGCAGCTGCGACAGGGTCTCCTCGACCTTCGCGCCGTCGTTGAGGTCGGCCCACTCCTCGGCTTGCCGCAGCAGCGAATCGTCTGCGTAGCTGTGCTTCGGATCGACCGCCTCGGCCGCCTTGTAGCGCTCGATCGCGGTCTGGTGATCGCCGTTGAACGCGTACGAGCGGCCCGCCTGGTAGTTGCTCTTGATCCAGAGGTCGGCGTTGCCCGCGGCCTTGCACGCGGTCACGGCGTCGTCGAACATCGGCGCGGCGCCCTTGCGATCGCGCGCTTTGAACCGGCTCTGCGCCTTGTGATACGAGGCGATGCACTTGTCGGCGACGGAGATCGACTTGTCGGCGAGCGCCGCATCGAACGCGGCCTCCGACTCGGGGTTGCGCATCGCATCGAACAGCTCCATGCCGCGCGCGATGTGCTCGGCCGCCGTGTACTTCTCGGGGACCTTGAGCGCGGCGAGCCTCGCCTTGGCCTTCGTCGTCCACGACGACAGCGGATCGTCGATCGTGATCTGCCGGTAGAGCTTCGTCGCCTCGGCGAGGTCGCCCTTGGCATTCTCGATCGCGTCGGCGAGGTCATAGCGCGCCTCGGAGCGGAACGGTCCGTTCGGACGACGCTGCAGGTAGTCCTTGTAGTGCGCGACGACCACCGGCCACGTCGCCGCGTTCGCCTGACCGCGCAGCAGCTCGCCGACGAGCATCTCGGCGTCGGCGCCGACCGTCGAGTCGCGCGCGATCTTCTGCGCGAGCTCGGTCGCCTCGGCCGTCTTGTGCGCGAGCCACAGCGCGCGTGCCGCGTGATAGCCGACGTAGTCGGAGAGCTCGGGCAGTTTCGGGTACGCGGCGGTGAAGTGCTGCGCCGCCGTCGTCGCGTCGTCGAGCCGCTCGGCGCACAGGCCGATGATCAGATCGAGGCGCGCGATGCGATCCGGATCCTTGGTCGCCGCGAGCGCCTTCTCGAACGCGGTCTTCGCGGCGGCGTAGTCCTCGAGTGCGAACTTCGCGGCGCCGACGAGCTCGTCGGGCGTCGTCCAGTACGAGGCGACCATCGACTCCGACAGGCTGCCCGCCGCCGCAGCCGGGACCGCGCTCACCGTTGCGGCGGAGCCGTCGGCGACCGGAACCGGCGGCGTCGTCTGAGCATGCCGGCGCGCTTCATCGCCGGAGCAGGCTCCGGAGCACGCACCGACGAGGATCAAGAGCAGCCACGGAGCTCGACGCATGCCTGAACGTAGCAACGACGATCGTCCCCGTCGAATTTCAGCCATTCGGCCGCCGTCGGGCCTACGTATTCAGCGGCAGACGCGGTTACGGCCGTCGGCCTTGGCCCGGTAGAGGGCCTTGTCGGCGGCCTCGATCAATTCCTCGACGGACTTGGCCGGGGTGCTCGGGTAGCCCGCAACACCGATCGAGGCGGTCGCCCGCAGCTTCTTGCCGTCGATCTCGACCTCGGCCTGTTCGACGACCTTGCGCAGGCGCTCGGCCATGTGAGCCGCGGCCTCGACGCCGATCGCACGGAGCACGATCGCGATCTCCTCGCCGCCGAACCTCGCGACGACGTCCTCGTTGCGGACCGCGCGGAGCAGGGCGGTCGCCACCGTCGACAGGAGCATGTCGCCCGCGAGGTGGCCGTTCGTATCGTTGATCTTCTTGAAGTGATCGAGGTCGAGCATCAGCAGCGTCAGCGCGGTCTGGTGCCGCTGCGCGAACTTGAGCTCGCTATCGAGTCGATCCATCAGGTAGCGCTTGTTGAACAGCTTCGTCAGGCCGTCGCGCAGCGCCGACGACATGAGGTTCTCGTGAAACGACTCGTCGAGGTCGTCGTGGAAGCCGAAGCGCAGGACCGTGGTGCGGCCGACCTGGATCTTGTCGCCCTCGCGCAGCTCGGTCGCCGACGTGATCTTCGTGCCGTTGACGAACGTGCCGTTGCGGCTGCCCATGTCCTCGAGCCACGCGCGATTGGTCTCCGCGCGAAGTCGTGCGTGCGAGCGCGAGATGCCGTCGTCCTCGAGCTTGACCTCGACGCTCGGCGCGCGGCCGATCACCGCGGTGCCTTTCATGACCTTGAACAGCTGGCCCGACGCGCCGCCGGTGAGGACGGTCAGGCACGGTTTGAACTTCGTGCCGACGGAGGACAGCTTCTCTCGGACTTCTTCGAGGTCCGTCCCCGTCGTTGTCTCTTCATCCCACTCGTCAGACACCGCTTCCGTATTCGTACATCAAGCCCTGGACGCGATCCAGGCTGCAATTCCGTCGAGAGTGGTCGATTCGAGCTGTTTCACTTCGGCACGCGCTTGTGCGCAGAGCACGCGCATTCGCTCCGCCGCAGCATCGGCGAGCTCGAGCAGCTCTGCGTCGTCGCGATCGTCGGCGTGCTGGAACGCGATGCCGATCGCGAGGCCGTAGCGACCGAGCGCCGCGCACGTCTGTGCGTGAGCTCCCGCGGCGATCGCGCCGAGCTCCGCGGCCGCCGCGAACAGCGCGCCGGTCTTTGCCGCGTGCATGCGTTCGATCGCCTCGAGTGACTTCGTGGTGGACTGTTCCACCGTGCGTGGGAGTCGACCGGCCACCGCGAGATCGATCGCCTGTCCTGCGAGTAGCTCGGCGGCACCGGCGCGGCGCGCGAGCACCTTCACCGCAGCGGCCGCATTCGGACCGAGCTCGGCGAGCGCACCGAACGCGGCGGTGAGCAGGCCATCGCCGGCGAGGATTGCGATCGCCTCGCCGAACTCGACGTGGACGGTCGGCCGACCGCGGCGCTCGTCGTCGTCATCCATCGCTGGAAGATCGTCGTGGACGAGCGTGTACGCGTGCAGCATCTCGATCGCGGCAGCGGCGGGCATCGCCGAGGCGCGCGTTCCGCCGCACGCTTCGGCCGCGGCGAGCACGAGCGCGGGACGCAGGCGCTTGCCCGGTCCGGTCGCGGCGTAGTGCATCGCCTCGACGAGTCGTCCGGGATCTTCCCCGGTCACGCGCAGCCTGCGCTCGAGCTCGATATCGGTTGCACGCCGCGCCTCCTCGAGGAACGCGGCAAGGGCTGCGGGGGCACTCGAGGGAGCGAGAGTCGCGTCGGTCATCGGCTAGGTCCCGTTGGGCTCGTCGAAGGGCGCGGTCTCGACCCCGCCCGATGCGCTGACGAGGATCTCGACCCTCTTCTCGGCGCTCGCGAGCATTTGTTGGCCCTTGCGGGCGAGCTGTACGCCTTCTTCGTAGACCGCGAGCGATTGCTCGAGAGACAGCTCGCCGGATTCGAGCTTTTGGACGACCTCGCGTAACCGCACGAGGATCGCGTCGAAACCCTGATCGGCGTCGGCCACGGCGGCACCATAGCGAACGGAAGTTGAAAAGTCACCCGGTCGAGAACGCTTGACGAGACGACAAGTTGCGGGGAAGCTGAAAGCGTCATGGGGGAGCAGCGCTCCGACTTTCGACCGAACGATACCGTCGAGCTCAAGGAGCGTTGGCGGAGCTACATCCAGGACAAGCGGCTGAACGTCACCGCGCAACGCGAGGCGATCGTCGAGCTGTTCCTGCGTACGCGCGATCACGTATCGATCGACGAGCTCCTCACGAAAGTTCGCAAGCGGCAGCCGCGCGTCGGCTACGCGACCGTCTATCGCACGCTGAAGCTACTCGTCGATAGCGGCCTCGCGGTCGAGCGCCAGTTCGGCGACGGTCAGGCCCGCTACGAGGTCGTCGGCGATCACCACGATCACCTGATCTGCGTGAAGTGCGGCCTCATCCTCGAGTTCGAGGACGACGAGATCGAGCGTCTGCAGGATCGCATCGCGGCTCGGCTCGGCGGCTTCACGGTGCTGCGTCATCGCCACGAGCTCTACGGCCTCTGCCCGAAGGCGGCAGGCGAGACCGGCGGCAACTGCCCAAACGAGCAACGCAAGAAGCCGTGACCTGTGGCGTACGCCACGCGTGCGCACGGTTGTCCGCACGTTTGGCTGCACCGGCTGCGATCGATTGTTCTTGGTGATTCCGTGGCGCGACCTGCATAGTCCCGCGTCGCCATGGGCAAGCCGTTCGTCGTACTCCTGGCAGCTGCCACGTTGCTCTCCGCCTGCAGGCAGGAGAACGGCGCCGGCGATGACACCGTCGATAGCGGCGTCCTACCCGACGGTCCCGATGGCGTCGGCTGCACGGCGCTGTCGCCGCGCTCGGTCGCGCCCGAGGCATTCGTCGGTCCCGACGGCATGGAGGCGAAGATGGGCGCGCTGATCGACAGCGCGCAGCACACGCTCGACATCCAGATGTATCTCTGGACCGTCACCAGCCTCGCGAACAAGGTCGTCGCCGCGAAGAACCGCGGCGTCGCGATCCGCATCATCCTCGACCCCGACGAGGCCGGTAACAACAACGTCGAGCCGATCTTCAATTCGGGCGGCGTGAACTGGAAGAACTCGTCGACGCTCTACACGTTCTCGCACGCGAAGTACCTGATCATCGACGGCCAGACCGCCGTGATCATGTCGATGAACTTCAACGTCGACGCGTTCCGCGCGGGCAGTGGCGAACGCAACTACGGCATCGTCGATCGCGATGCCGAGGACGTCTCCGATCTCCAGGCGATCTTCGAGCAGGACTGGGCGATGGCGAACGGTCAGCCCGTGATGCCCGCGAACCTGACGTGCACGCGGCTCGTCGTCTCGCCGACGAACTCGAAGGCGCGGCTACTCGCGCACATCAACAGCGCGCAGAGCACGCTCGACGTCGAGCTCATGTACATCTCCGAGGACTCGGTCCGCATGGCGATCGGCGCCGCGAAGAGCCGCGGCGTCACCGTCCGCGCGATCCTCGAGGACCCGCAGGACGAGTCGATCCCGTACCTCAAGGGACTCGGCATCCCCGTCCGGATCGCCGACACGTTCTATCTCCACAGCAAGCTCATCATCGCGGACCAGGTCGCGTTCGTCGGCTCGGAGAACATGTCGTTCACGTCGCTGACGAAGAACCGCGAGGTCGGCGCGCTCGTGTTCGAGCCCTCGGCATTCGCGCCGATCAAGGCCCAGTTCGACAAGGACTGGACGACCGGGACGACGCCCGCGCCTTAGCTCTTCGTCGGCTTCACGATGTACGTCGCGTCGAGCTTGATCGCGATGCCCCTCGTCTTCGCGTCGAGGTGCATGCGCACGCGCGACTCGTCGGGCGCGTTGCGCGCGAGATCGAAGTAGACCTTGCCGGCGAGGCCGTAGCCGGCGGTCATCGTGATCCCGTTCTCGTGGACCGTCGCGTCCTTCTGCGACTCGCCCGTGAACGCGAACAGCGCGCACGACGCCGCACCGGATGGGCACGCGCCGTCGCCGACGTACGTGAACTCGTATTCGAGATCGACCTTGGCGCTGGTCGCGCCGACCGACGTGCGGTGTGTCGCCTTCCACGTGTGGCCGGGCTTGATCTCGCCGGCAGGCAAAGCCGGAAACAGGACGAGCGCGTTGTCGAGCATGTCATTCGCGCCTTCGCCGCCGAGCGCGTTGAACGGGTGCGTGTCGATCGAGTGATAGACGACCTTGTTGTCCGGCGTGAACTCGAGCGTCGTGAACGCCTGATCGGTCATGCCGCCGACGTCGATCGGGCCGTCGTCGCCGCGCTTGAACTCGACCGTGTCCTCGGCGTTCTCCTTCACCGTCATGACCTGGCCGTCGAGGTGCATCTTCTCGTTGTTACCCGGCGCCTTCACGTCGAGGTCGAGCGTGCGGATGTACGCGTCGCGGATGTTCGGCGCGGCGCCGGTCTTCATCGCGAGATCGATCGCCATCTTGAAGTCGATGGCTGGGCCCGAGCCGACCGGCGTGCCGCCCGTCGCGGTCATCGCGTAGCCGGTGATGTTCTCGGGGCTGTACTTGAACGCGTGGCCGACGTCGGTCTTCGTCGGCTTCGGTGCGTCGGGCCAGAAGCTCTTGGCCGCGACGTCCTTCTTCGCGACCTCTTTGGCCGCCTGCTTCTTGCAGCCGGTCGTCGCGAGAACAGAACAGACGAGAACCCCACCGAGAAAGAAGCCGCGCATCGCGCGACTCTACTGCTGTTTGATTCGCTCGATCTCGGCGTTCTCGGAAAGCGGAAGGAAATGGATCAGGCAGCGGCCGGGCTCGCTCGGCAAGAACGCCGCGGCCCACAGAAACGAGTTCTTCCAGTACACGCGCGTCGACTTGCTCTCGATCGGCGGGCCGAACCGTTCGCGCATCCACCGCTCGGTCTCGTCCTCGACGCAGCCGCGGACCTTGAGCTGGAGCTCGATCAACGGAAGCGCGTTGCGCGCCTCCTTCTGCTGCTCCGGCGTCATCTGCGCGATGTCCGGCGGCTCCGTTCCGAGGAAGTACGCATCGACCTCGGCGACCCGCTTGCCGACCTTCACCGGCGGCAGCGCGAAGCACCAGGTCGCCTTGCGGCCGTCGGTGAGCTCCGTCGGCTGACAGATGCCGTCGCGAATGTTCGCGCGCGTCGTGCGGCCGAACTTGTAGTTGCCGATGCCGCTTGGCTCGGACTTGCGGCCCTCGCAGCCGGATCCGACGGCAAGCACCGCGAGCGCGGCCAGCGCCAGGCGCGTCATGCCTTCACGGCTCCGCGCACGGACACCTCGACGGTCACTTCGTCCTCCATCTTGAACACGAAGAACTTGGGCGCCTGCAGGCCGAGCTTCTTGATGTCGAGCGGGAACGTTGCCGTCGCCTCGAGGCGCTCATGATCGAGCGTACCTTGGCCGGCGAGGTCGAGCACGACCTCTTTGCCGCGCCACCGGAGGGTGCCGCGCGCCTTGGCAGTGAACTTCGCGCCGTCACGCACCACATCGGACACGCTGTCGAGCGTGAACGTTGCGGTCGGGTTTCCCTCCATGTCGAAGTCCTTGCGGAGCTTCCGGTTCTTGAGCCAGTCGCCGGCGTCGAACGACGTCATGTCGACCTTGAACGTCGCCTTCGCCTGCTCGATCGCGTCGGCGTCGGCATCGACGTCGCCGGTGACCTTGTCCCAGACGGTGGTCGTGTCGTGGACGCTCGACCGCGCCTTGACGGTCAGCTTCCCGGCGCTGACGGCGTACTTCACGGCTACGCCGCGAGACACTGCAGGAGCAGTGTCGTGACGTTGTCTGTGCCGCCGTTGCGGTTCGCCGCATCGACGAGCTCGGCGACGGCGCGCTCGAGGCTCTTCGCGTTCCCGGCGATCTGCCCGATCTGATCGTCGACGACCATGCCCGACAGGCCGTCGGAGCACAGGATGTAGACGTCGCCGCTCTTGATCTGGTGGCTCCGGATGTCGACCTGGACGGTCTCGCGCATGCCGAGCGCGCGCGTGATGACGTTCTTGTGGGGGAAGTTCCGCTCTTCCTCCTCCGTCATGTCCGGCTTCGCTTCCTTGTAGTCCTCGAGCAGCGAGTGGTCGCGCGTCAGCTGCTGGATCGCGCCATCGCGTACGCGATAGACGCGGGAGTCGCCGACGTGACCGACGTAGATCTTGTCGCCCGAGACCAGGGTCGACACGATCGTCGTGCCCATGCCCTTGTAGCGGAGGTCCCGGTTCGAGGTCTCGAAAATGCGGAGGTTGGCGAGCTTGATGCCGCAGACCAGCCGGTTCTCGATGTACGAGAGCGAGCGGTCCATCTTGTATGGCCAGGTCGCGTCCTCGTCCTCGCGAGTGCGTTGATAGAACTCGCCGATCGTCTCGGCGGCCATTTTCGATGCAACTTCGCCAGACGCATGGCCGCCCATGCCATCGGCGACCAGGAAGAGCTGTTCGTCCTCGATCAACGAGAAGTAATCCTCGTTGTGCGTCCGCTTCATCCCGACGTCAGTCTTAGCCGCGTAGCGGATCTTCATGGTCCCCGCAGTCCATCGAAATGATAGGCAACCGATCCGAGTCGCGTCAACCGAAGTGCCCGACTTCCGAGTACAGTGCGCAGCGCATGCGCGCCGAGATCTTGACGATCGGAGACGAGCTGTGCCGGGGCGAGATCGTGGATACCAACTCCTCGTATCTGGCGCAGCGTCTCTGGGACCTCGACATCACGACGAGGTGGATGACGAGCTGCTGCGACGATGAAAACGATATCACGACCGCGCTCGATCAAGCGGTCAACCGCGCCGAGCTCGTCGTGTGCTCGGGTGGGCTGGGGCCGACCGAGGACGATTTGACGGTCGACATGGTCGCGAGGCTCGCCGATTCGGACGTGATCATCGACGAGGAATCCCGCCGGCGCATGGAGAAGGTGTTCGCCGGCCGCGTCCCGGTGACGGACATCCAGCTCCGGCAGGTCAGGGTACCCGAGAAGGCACGTGTCTATCTGAACCCCGCGGGGCTTGCGCCGGGCTTCGAGGCGAGCATCCGCGGCGTCCCGGTCGTCTGCCTGCCCGGGATCCCCCGCGAGCTGCACGCGATCTACGACGCGCACCTCGAGGCGAGGTTCAAGACGCTGCGCGAGTCGCGCGGCAACGTCGAGCGGATTGCGCGGCGCATCTACCGCGTGTTCGGGCGCGGCGAGTCTCAGATCTCCCAGGCATGCCGCGGGCTGGTCGATGGCGTCCCCGGCGCGTCGATCCACTATCAAGTGAAGTTCCCCGAGACGCTCGTGAAGCTCGTCGTCCGCAACCACGACGAGGCGGCGGCGAACGCGGCGCTCGCCGAGCTCGATCGCGGCATCTCCGCGCGGCTGCCGGGCCTCGTCTACGGCACGGGCGACACGAACCTCGTCGACAAGGTGACGCGCCGCCTCATCGACAGCGGCCGCACGATCGCGACCGCCGAGTCGTGCACCGGCGGGATGATCGGCGAGCTGCTCACGAACATGCCGGGCAGCTCGGCCTCGTTCAAAGGCGGCGCGATCGTCTATGCGAACCACGAGAAGATCCGCCAGCTCGGCGTCGCGCAGGGCACGCTCGACGCGCACGGCGCCGTCAGCGAGGAGACCGTCGTCGAGATGGCGCGCGGCGCCCGCGGGCGATTCGGCGTCGATCTCGCGGTCGCGGTCAGCGGGATCGCCGGGCCCGAGGGCGGTACGCCGGACAAGCCGGTCGGTACGGTGTGGCTGGCCCTCGCGCACGAGGGCGGTGTGACGACGAAGAAGCTCGGCTGGCCGGGGATGCGCGATCAGATCCGGACGCTGAGTGCGTGGTGGGCGCTGCGCATGGTCGACGAGCGGCTCGAGGCAGAAGGAGCTCGCGGTGGCTGATGAACGAAGTGAACGACCCACCGGTAAGCGCCTGTTCGTCGGCGTCCGGGTCTCGGTGCAGACGGCAAACGCGCTCGCGCAGGCCGCAGAGACGCTCGCGCGCCGCGCCAAGGACGCGCGCCTCGACATCAAGTGGGTCGCGCCGACGAACTACCACGTCACGATGAAGTTCCTCGGCTGGACGCGCGAGGACGCGATCCACGCCGTCCGCGATGCGGTCGAGGCGGGCGTCGCCGCGTACGCGCGCGAGCACACGACGATCGGCACCGGCGCCGTCGCGCCGCTCAAGTTCCGCACCGCGCGGCTCGGCGCGTTTCCGTCGCTCGACAAAGCGAATGTCCTGTGGGCCGGCGTCGAGGACCCCAAGCCGCTCACCCAGCTGTTCGGTCACGTCGAGACCGCGCTCGTGGGGATCGGCTACGCGGCCGAGAAGCGCGGATTTCATCCGCACGTGACGCTCGGTAGGCTCCGAGAAAGTAGACCCGTCAGAGACGTCGTGTTACCCCTGTCCGAACAAATGTTCAGTGAAACGCGCGTCGATGGGGTCACGCTGTTCGAAAGCGAAACAAAATCGTCCGGTTCCGTGTATCGAGATCTCCATCGAATCGACTTCAAAACGGCCCAAAATGGCCCGTTCGATCCCGAAAAACGTCAGACGGGAGCGCTAGAGCTGGGGGACGAAACGAAGTTCGACACGCAGTCCGAAACGGACGATGGCTGGCCGAGAGGGCACGGCCACTAACGAGGGAGCTCTGCAATGGCCAACAAGGAACCGACACCCACTCCAGCCACCGGCAAGAACGACGCACGCGACAAGGCGATCGACCTCGCACTCGCCGCGATCGACAAGCAGTTCGGCAAGGGCGCGATCATGCGCCTCGGCAAGGATCCCGTCGAGCGCGAGGTCCACGTCATCCCGACGGGCTCGCTCGGCCTCGACCTGGCGCTCGGCATCGGCGGTCTGCCGCGCGGCCGTATCGTCGAGATCTACGGCCCGGAGTCGAGCGGTAAGACGACGCTGACTCTCCACATCATCGCCGAGGCGCAGAAGCGCGGCGGCGTGTGCGCCTTCATCGACGCCGAGCACGCGCTCGACGTCGGCTACGCGAAGAAGCTCGGCGTGAAGAGCGAGGAGCTCCTCGTCAGCCAGCCCGACTTCGGCGAGCAGGCGCTCGAGATCGCCGACATGCTCGTTCGCTCGAACGCGGTCGACGTGATCATCGTCGACTCGGTCGCGGCCCTGACGCCGAAGGCCGAGCTCGAGGGCGAGATGGGCGATCACCACGTCGGTGCGCACGCCCGCCTCATGAGCCAGGCGCTGCGCAAGCTGACCGCCGCGATCTCGAAGTCGCGCACGATGGTCATCTTCATCAACCAGATCCGCATGAAGATCGGCGTCATGTTCGGCTCGCCGGAGACGACGACCGGCGGTAACGCACTCAAGTTCTACTCGTCGGTGCGCCTCGACATCCGCCGCGTCGGTGCCCTCAAGAAGGAAGAGGACGTCATCGGCAACCGCACGCGCGTGAAGGTCGTGAAGAACAAGATGGCCCCGCCGTTCAAGGAGGTCGAGTTCGACATCCTCTACGGTCACGGCGTGTCACGCGAAGGCGACCTCGTCGATCTCGCCGCCGAGGCGAACATCGTCGACAAGAGCGGCGCGTGGTTCTCGTTCCAAGGCGAGCGCATCGGTCAGGGTCGCGAGAACGCGAAGCAGTTCCTGATCGATCACCCCGAGACCTACAACGCGATCGAAGCGAAGGTCCTCGCGCACCACAACGTGCGCCGGATCGGCGTCGAGGTCGCGGCCGAGGCCGAGGTCAAGGCGGTCAAGGCAGAGGGATCTGCACCGCACCCCGCTGGAAAAGACAAAACCGAAACCAAGTCGGATGCACCGGCGGCTCGGCCGACTGTGGCGCCAGCGCACAATGGAAAGCGCCCCAACGCATAGTTTGCCGTCGCACCTGCGGCGACCTCGTCGCAATGGATGACCCAGCAGGGTCGCACGTGCTGCGAGCCGTTCGCAAATCAAGTGACACTGTGCACGGAGGCCAGCTGACTGCTGGCCTTTCGTCATTTTGGTCACTTGCGTTTGTCATATGGATGGGCGATGACTCCCGAGCCGAAAGAAACTTAGGGAGGCTACCGAATTATGTTCGTCAACCGACCGTACGGAGTCGTTGCCGCGACTCTCGGTGTGCTGACGTTGGGCGCGTGTGATGACCCAACGCAGGGCACTGACCTTCGTCCTGAGGGTCCGCCTGATGTTCTGTCAGTGCTCGTCATGTCCGACGCTGCCAACCATCTGGCGGAGTCCGCAACCTACTGCCGGCCCAACGACGAGAAGCGTCCTGGGCTCGTCGGTCTGCCGGACTTCACCACGTCGCAAATCTGTCCTGCCGACGGCACCGCGGTGCCCGAGCTGGAGAACGCGTACCCCGATGGCTGGTACGTGCGCGTGATGTTCGACGAGCTGCTCGATCCATCGATCGAGTCGCTCACGGAGATCCTGGACAGCGACGGCGAGGGCACGGGAACCTTCGAAGGTTCGATCGTCGACTCGCACCCCGTGACGCTGCAGTGCGAGAGCGTCAACGGAAACACGCTCGTCAACGTCGACTACGACGGCTACTACTCGCCGTCGGGTAACTCGGTGACGTGGCCGCTCGGCCCGTCGCTCGTGGTCGTCCCGAACGATCCGACGCTGATCGCGACGAACAAGGAATGCCAGATCACGCTGAACGACAACATCACCGACAAGGACGGCAACCCCGTCCCGGCTGATCAGCGCGGTCCGTTCAAGTTCAAGATCGCCCCGATCTCGGTGGCGCTGATCGACCCCTCGGACAGCGGCGACGACACGAAGCCGACCGAGCTCGACGCGCTGACGCTCTTCTACGACAACCCGTTCATCCAGTTCAACACCGAGGTCGACCTCGACTCGCTGTGCCCGGATGCGGATGCGTCGACGGACCCCGGCTCTGGTCTCTGCGACTCGAAGGTGTTCGAGTTCACAAACGAGTCGGGCACCTGTGACGTCACCGAAGCTGCCTGCAAGTCGATGGCGGACTGCGGTGCTGGCGACACGCTGTGCGGCAAGGGCTATTGCAACGCGTCCGGCACGGCCTGCAACAAGGACACGGACTGCGCGACCGGCGAGCACTGCGACTCGGTCTACGCGTACGACTACTTCTCGGTGGGCGCCGACCCGACGCACCAGCAGTACGGCGTTGGCCCGGTCAACCCGATCCCGGCGGACGTGACCGGTGAGTTCCACTTCCTCGCGGGCGCGGTCCTCAAGGATCGCTGCGGCTCGGAGACGACGCTCGAGGCGGGCTCGCCCGACACGAACACGGCGTTCAAGTACAAGACGAACGCGTTCAAGCTGAACCGCATCAACATCGCGGACGGCGAGACGTCGGCCGCGAACAAGAAGCCGGACGTCTTCTTCAACAACGTCGTCGACTTCTCGTCGCTGAAGCTCACCGACTACACGATCTCGCCCGCGCCGACGATCCCGCCGACGACGACCGCCTGCACGCCGGCCACCGTCGATACGGCTTGCGTTGCGGGCCTCGGCGCCGAGTGCGTCTCGAACGTCTGCGTCTACCACTACGCGACGACCTCGGGCGGCGGCGGCGACTTCATCTTCCGTGGCCACTACCAGCCGGATACGCCGTACACGCTCACGATCAAGGCCGGCACGAAGGTCAAGGACTTCTACGGTGACGAGCACGCGTTCGAAGAGGACACGGTCATCAACTGGAAGACCGCGAAGATCACGCTCGGCACGACGACCGCGGACAACGCGACGGTCGTGAAGTCGACGCCGACGTCGAACGTCGGTGTGTCGCTCGCGTTCAACCAGGGCATGGTTGCGAGCTCGTTCGATGCCAACACGGACTACACCGTCGTCGACTCGTCGGGCGCTGCTCAGACGATGACGGTCGCGGTGAGCACCACGGGTAGTGCGAACTGTTCGGCGAGCTCGCTGAGCTGCACGATCACGATTCGCGCGAACCTCGCCCCCGGCGCCTACACGTTCACGCTGAAGCAGGGCGCTCAGCTGCTCGACGCGCTCGGCAACACGTACACGCAGGCGGCCGACAAGGTTATCCACTTCACCGTAGAGGACGCGGAGCCCAGCCCCGCGGTCCAGTGCCTCTAAGGAGCAATCACCATGATCAGGAACAAGCTTTCCAAGATTCTCATGGCGACGGCCCTCGGGGCGCTCGCCTTCTCCGGCGGCTCGCTCGTCTCGGAGCAGACCGCCAGCGCGCAGGGCGCCACGAACGGTAGCCTCCGCGGAACCATCAAAGACAAGAACGGTGGCGACAACGCCATCGGCGCCACCGTCGTGGCGACGTCGCCCGCCCTTCAGGGCGAGCAGGTCGTCATCACCGACGAGAACGGCCAGTACTTCATCACGTCGCTGCCGCCAGGCGTTTATACCCTGACGGTCTATTACAACGACGCGACGTTCTCGCGCGGCAACGTGCTGATCCAGGTCGGCAAGGAAGCCCTCGTCAACGTCACCGTCGACACCGGTTCGGCGGCCGGCAAGCCCAAGGGCGAGGTCATCAACATCTCGGGCTCGGCTCCGATCGTCGACCAGGGCTCGACCAAGACGGGCCTCACGATCACCGACGACTACACGCGCAACATCCCCGTTGGGCGTACGTTCGGTGCCGTCGTCGGCGCTGCGGCCGGCGCCCAGTCGGACAACTACGGCATCTCGTTCGCGGGCTCGACCTCGGTCGAGAACGTGTACGTCGTCGAGGGCATCAACACGACGGACACCGCGTACGGCGGTCTGTCGTCGAACCTCCCGAACGAGTTCATCTCGGAGACCGAGGTCATCACCGGCGGCTACAACGCCGAGTTCGGTCGTGCGACGGGCGGTATCGTCAACGTCGTCACGAAGCAGGGCTCGAACGAGTTCCACGGCTCGGTGTTCGGTTACTTCCAGCCGGGCGCGTTCATCGCGAAGGCGAACGGTGTTGCCCGCGAGGGTAGCTCGCTCGATATCGCGACCGACCTCGACTACAAGTACGACCTCGGCGCCGAGCTCGGCGGTCCTATCATCAAGGACAAGCTCTGGTTCCACGTCGGCTTCAACCCGTCGTTCTCGCACTACACGACCACGCGTCAGGTTCAGATGCAGGTCGACAAGAACGACGACGGTATCCCGGACGTCGACGACAACGGCTTCACCGTGCACGAGCCCATCACGGCCTCGGAGCTGCCGCAGGACGCGAAGACGTACTTCTTCACCGGCAAGATCAACGGCGCCGTCAACCAGAACAACCAGTTCCAGATCTCGGCGTTCGGTAACCCGCGCTCGGTGCAGGACATCTACTCGGTCACGCGCAACCCGGCGCAGACCAAGTACAAGTACGACGACGGCGCTTACGACCTCGCGGCGAAGTGGACGTCGAAGTTCAACGAGGGCAAGACGCAGATCGACGCGGTCGTCGGTTACCACCACCAATTCGTGCAGGAGACCACGTTCTCCCAGGACGAAGAGGTGCCGAGCATCATCTACAACTACGATCGCTCGCTCTACGACTTCGCCGACCTCGAGGGTGCGGGCATCAGTGCCTGCAACGACTCGGACCCGAACGATCCGTACAAGAAGATCCGTAACTGCCCGGTATTCGGTTACACCGAGCAGGGCTTCGGCTTCCTCGAGGACCGCATCAACGCGCGTACCTCGGGCACGATCTCGCTCACCCAGCGCGTGAAGGCCGCCGGCTACCACGTGTTCAAGGCCGGCTTCGACGCCGAGCTCGCGACGTACGACGCGACCAACCGGTACACGCAGGGCGCGCGCTACACGCGCTCGGCGAACACGGCGGCGGGCGCGCCCGGTCGCTGGCAGCTGCGCGAGCAGCTTCGCGTCGTCCGCAACCTGACGGACGCCGAGATCGCCGCTCCGGATAGCGTCGCCCTGACCATGGGCCAGGTGCTCTGCCAGAACGACCTCGCGATCTGCGAGCGCGCGACGGATGGCGTCAAGGCCGACACGACGAACCGCAACCTCGGCGCGTACATCCAGGACAGCTGGCAGGTTCGCCCGAACTTCACGATCAACGCCGGCGTCCGCTGGGAGCAGCAGATCGGCTACGTCGCGGAGTCTCTGAAGGGCAAGATCACGCCGGAAGGCGAGCCGATCCCGGACGAGGGCTACAAGCTCGACAACATGTTCGCGCCGCGCGTCGGGTTCATCTACGACCCGACCAAGGAAGGTAAGTCGAAGATCTTTGGCCACTACGGCCAGTTCTACGAGAACGTCCCGATGGACCTGAACTTCCGGTCGTTCGGTGGCGAGCTCACGAACTTCACGACGCTGAACTTCAACCGCCGTACGCCGACCGCCGGTGGCTACGACATGAACTGCGACGTCGACCACACGCCGGGCACGTCGGGTGGCGAGCTCGTCTCGCGCCTCGACGCCTGCAGCGACCGCGTTCCGCTCGCCCTCACGGGTGGTGGCTTCTCGTTCGTCTCGCCGGGCATGACGGGTCAGCGCACCGACGAGTTCGTCGCGGGCGCCGAGTACGAGCTGATGTCGGACCTCAAGTTCGGTCTGACCTTCCAGCACCGCCTCCTCGCGAACGTCATCGAGGACGTCTCGGTCGACGGTGGTAACAACTACCTGATCACGAACCCGGGTCGTAACTTCGACGACGAGGCCGACAAGCTCCACGCGCAGGCGATGCAGCTGATGGCGTCCTCGGATCCGAAGGATCAGGCGCTCGGTGCTCTCTACGAGAGCCGCGCGCAGCAGATGTACTACGTCGACCAGTTCGAGAAGCCGATCCGCAACTACGACGCGCTCACGTTCACGGTCACGCAGCGTCCGACGAAGATGTCGCTCCTGCAGGCGTCGTACACGTACTCGAGCTCGAAGGGTAACTACCCGGGTCTGTTCTCGACGGAGACCGGTCAGCTCGATCCGAACATCACGTCGCTGTACGACCTCCCGGACCTCATGGCGAACCGCTACGGTCCGCTTGGTCTCGACCGTCCGCACAACCTCAAGGTCGACGGTTTCTACATGTTCGACCTGAAGAAGGCGGGCGAGCTGACCACGGGCGCGAGCTTCCGCGCGCAGTCGGGTCTCGCGCACAACGTGCTCGGTGCTTCGCCGCACGCCGGCTACGGCTCGTCGGAGTCGTACCTGCTGGCGCGTGGCGCGGCCGAGCGCTCGCCGATGACGACGCAGCTCGACATCCGCGTCGGGTACGGCTACCGCCTGAACAAGAACACGAAGCTCGAGGGCTTCCTCAACGTGTTCAACCTGTTCAACACGCAGGAAGAGCTGAACCAGGACGAGAACTACACGTACGACGCGGCCAACCCGATCATCGGCGGCACGATGGACGACCTCAACCACCTGAAGACGCTCGACATGGCGACCGGTCAGGAGATCAACGCGACGCCCGTGAAGAACAAGAACTTCCAGCACACGGGCTCGAACAACGGAACGATCGGACCGAACATCCAGG
Source organism: Kofleriaceae bacterium (assembly GCA_013368795.1). GTDB lineage: Bacteria > Myxococcota_A > Polyangia > Haliangiales > Haliangiaceae > JABFXX01. The sequence continues at coordinate 4,597 of JABFXX010000397.1, read as the reverse complement.
CGCCGCGCGCTCTGCAGGTTGGCTTCCGCCTGACCTTCTGAGAGCTGGACGTCTGACCCTCACCTGACCTTGGGTGAGAAAAGGGGCCTGCGATTGCAGGCCCTTTCGTCGTTTCGGCGCGTAGATCGAAGGAGCCTCGTGGCGCGTTGATAGCGCCCATGGACATTCGGTTTGGCGATCATCCGTCGTTTCATCGCGCGGCAGCCGGCATGGTCGGCGCCAGCGCGGCCCTGGGCCTCGCGCTCCACGCCGCGACGCCGCTCGCGCCTCTTGTCGGCGGACTCCTCGGCATCGCGGTCGGCGCGGCATGGGGATATGGCAAGCCGGCGTTCCGGATCGCGGCAGCGGCGATCGCGAGCGCGATCATCTTCGCGATGGCACCCAGGGGCCTGATGTCCACGTCCGCGCCGAGCGCCGCGATGCTCGTCGCCTCGGCCGGCGTGCTCGCGCTCGGCATCGCTGCCTACGGCATCCGCGGGATTCGCGGTGCGCTCGCCGTGATGTTCGGCACCGCGGTGACGCTGCTCGCGATGTGGGCCGCTGTTCGCATCGACTTCGCGCGCCAGACGCACGCGTGGCCGAGCCTCGTGCGCGATGCAGCCTCGGCGGCGGCGATGGGCATGATCGGTGTGCTCGCGACGCTGCCGCGCCACCTGCGTGTGTCGCTCGATCCGGTGCAGGCCGCGATTCGTCGCTTGCCGACCGAGCTCGACGGCGAGGTTCGCGAGCTGTGCAATCGGTCGATCTCGATCTGGTCGAGCGCCAAGACCAAGCTCGCCGACGGCGATCCGGGCAAGAACCTCGTTCGCGACGGCGTCCTGAAGACGCTCGAGGTCGCGACGAAGAGCACCGAGGTGAAGATCAGCGGTCCGACGGAGGACGAGCTCGCCAGGCGCATGACGGATCTCGATGGCCGCATCGCCAACGCGACCGATGGCGAGGTCAAGGCGCAGTACCAGGCCGCGCGCGGCGCGCTCGACGACCAGAAGCGCTATCGCGCGCACATCCACCAGAACCGCGAGCGCCTGATCGCCCGCATGCACAATCACGTCGCCGCGCTCGAGAAGTTCCAGCTCGCGGCGGGCGGTCTCGCGGCCGCGCGCGCAGCGTCGGCGGGTGCGCCTGCAGTCAAGCAGCTCGAGGAGCTGTCGGCGGACGTCGCCGCGAGCGGCGAGGCGCTCGCCGAGCTCGAAATCGGCGCCGACGCAAAGCCTGCAGAAGATGCGCCTCCCGCTGCCGTCGCACAGGCGTGAATAAGCGCCGGGAGCGCCCGTCTCACTTCTGATAGGCTCACGCCCAGGAGGAAAGCTATGCGCGCGCTCTTTGCCGTCGTCTTTGCATTCGGCCTCTTGGTCGGCGCTCCGGCCTACGCCGACAAGGAGGCGGACGCGTATTACAAGGAAGGCCTCGCCTACAAGATGGAGGGCAAGGTCGACCAGGCGATCGGCTCTCTCGAGAAGGCGGTCGCCAAGAACCCGCAGCACGGCATGGCGTGGGCGTCGCTCGGTGCGCTGTACAAGCAGAAGAAAGATCTGCCGAAGTCGATCTCTGCGTACGAGAGCGCGACGAAGGTGATCACGAAGGACAAGACGCTGTGGCGTAACCTCGGCACCGCGTACGCGAACAACAGCCAGAACGACAAGGCGCGCGACGCGCTGACGACCGCGAGCAAGCTCGACCCCAAGGACGCCGAGATCCACGCGCTGCTCGGCACGGTTCGCCGCAAGCTCAACGACAACAAGGGTGCGATCACCGAGCTCGAGCAGGCCGTGAAGATCAAGGCCGACGAGGGCGAGTGGTGGCACAGCCTCGGCGTCGCGTATCGCTTCGACAACCGCATCGACGATGCGATCAAGGCGTACGAGAAGGCGATCGAGATCAGCCCGAACGAGTCGCGCTATCACTTCGACGCTGGCGCCGCGTGGCGTCGCAAGGACGATCCCGAGAAGGCGATCCCGCACTACGAGAAGGCGACCGAGCTCGATCCGACGTTCTCCGAGGGCTGGTTCGATCTCGGCTTCATGTACAAGCGCAACCACGAGAACGACAAGGCGATCGCCGCCTGGCAGAAGTACCTCGAGCTCAACAAGGGCAAGGACGCCGAGGGCGGGAAGCGCATCGAGGAAGAGATGACGTCGATCGGTGGCACGCCGAAGAAGGAAACGCCGAAGAAGCCGGCGCCGAAGAAGGCCGCGCCAAAGAAGAAGTGAGGGGCTAACCGCCCGAACGGCCATCGCAATGGCCGGGTAGGCGAGACCCTCTCGCGTGGTACGCTGGTCTAATGAGGATCAGCTGGCTGTCGGCGGAGGAGATCGCGGCGGCGCGGCAGGCTCTCAAAGCCAAGTCGCCCGCCTGGGACGACCACTTCTCGCCAGAGTTTCAGACACCCGCCGAGCCCGCCGGGCTCGAGCACTTCGACTGGGCACGGATGACCGAGCACGTCGCGCGCGCCGAACGCGTGTCGGAGGTCGTTCGCGAGCAGGGGCTCGAGGCCGCGCGTGCGCGCTTCGCAGATTCCGGAGTCGCGATCGAAGCCGCGACGCTCGCCGCGGCGGCCCACCAAGGCGAGGCGCTCGACCTCGAGCAGGTGATCAACGTCCTGCGCTGCGAGATCGATAGCTACGTGTTCTATGCGCCGTTTCTCGAGCTCATGATGATGATGGGCAGGGACGACCTCGACCGCGCGGTGAAGACGTACGAGGAGTTCGTGGACAATTACGCCAAGGCGCTCTCGCGCATCCCGCACGGCGCCGCACGCATCGGCGCGGTCCGCGATGGTCTCGCCGACATCTACGTCAGCACGGGCAAGATCGAGGAGGCCGAGGAGCTGTTCGAGCAACGCCACGAGGAGGACCGCAACGACGTCGCGGTCGCCCTGTCGGCGAGTCGCGCGTTTCTCGCCGCCGGCAGCATCAGCCACGCGGTGCGCTGGCTCGGCGTCGGCGCCGGACGCGCGCAGGCACTCGGCCGCGATGACCTCGCGGCGCGCCTGCGGCAGAAGGCCGAAGCGGTCCGCAAGCGCCTCAGCTGAGCCTGCGCATTCGAGCAGCGTCAGACCGCTCTGCTACGAACGCGCATGGCCAAGGTGAAGGCACTCAAGGCGCCCAAGAGCGTCTACTGCTGCCAGTCGTGCGGCCATACCGAGACCAAGTGGCTCGGCCGCTGCCCGGCGTGCCAGGAGTGGAGCTCGCTCGTCGAGGAAGTCGAGCGCGTCGAGCCCGCGAGGCCGAGCATGGCCGGTGTCGCCGATGGCGGCGCACCGATCTCGATCGCCGAAGTCGGCGAGCACATCGGCGGCGTGCGGCGGCAGAGCGGGATCGCCGAGCTCGATCGCGTGCTCGGCGGCGGGCTCGTCGCGGGGAGCATGGTGCTGCTCGGCGGAGACCCCGGCGTTGGCAAGAGCACGCTGCTCATCCAGGCGCTCGCCGGTCTGGCGTCGGCCACCGCTGGCCGCCCGGACAAGGATGGGCAGGGGCAGGGGCACGGGCACGGGCACGGGCCGGGGCAGGGGCACGGGCAGGGGCACGGCGGAGCAGGGCGTGTGCTTTACGCGACGGGCGAAGAGTCGGTCGCGCAGACCGCGATGCGCGCACGGCGAGTCAACGCGGCGAGAGAGGCGATCTCGCTCGTCGCCGAGACAGACGTCGAGAAGATCCTCGAGCACGCGCGTGCGGTGAAGCCAGCGGTGCTCGCGGTCGACTCGATCCAGACCGTGTACACGCCGATGCTCGACTCGATCCCTGGCTCGCTCGCCCAGGTGCGCGAGTGCGCGGGGCGCCTGACGCAGTTCGCGAAGACGACGGGCACGCCGACGATCGTCGTCGGCCACGTCACGAAGGATGGCGGCCTCGCAGGACCGAAGACGCTCGAGCACCTCGTCGACGTCGTGCTCCAGCTCGAGGGCGACGGCGGGCCGTATCGGATCCTGCGCGCGCACAAGAACCGGTTCGGCTCGACGCAGGAGATCGGCGTGTTCGAGATGCGTGGCGCGGGCATGGCCGAGGTCGCGAACCCGTCGGCGCACCTGCTCGCCGAGCGTCCGGTCGGCGCACCGGGCTCGGTCGTCGTCGCGTCGGCAGACGGTGCGCGGCCGCTCCTCGTCGAGATCCAGGCGCTCGTCGCGCCGGCGGCGGCGGGGCTCGGTCGGCGAACCGCTGCGGGCGTCGATTCGAATCGCGTCGCGCTCCTCCTCGCGGTGCTCGCCCAGCGCGCGGCATGCGACGTCCTCGACCGCGACGTGTTCGTCAACGTCGCCGGTGGCATCCGGCTCGGCGAGCCCGCGATCGATCTCGGAATCGCCTGTGCGATCGCGTCGAGTGCGCGAGGCCGTGCGCTCGATCCGCACATGGTGATGTTCGGCGAGGTAGGCCTCGCCGGCGAGATCCGCGCGATCACGCTGTGCGAGCACCGCCTCGCCGAGGCAGCGCGGCTGGGCTTCAAGCGCGCGATGCTGCCCGCGCAAAACGCGAAGCGGATCAGCGCCGCCGAGGCCTGCGGCCTCGAGCTGATCGCGGTCGATCGCCTGCAGACCGCGCTCGGCATGCTCTAGCGCAACGCCGTCGATTGACTGCGGACCGCAGTCCTGATGCCGCCGCGC
>JABFXX010000070.1 GCA_013368795.1 Kofleriaceae bacterium | reverse complement strand
ATGAAGCTGATGAACGAGATCGAGGCGGACGTCGCCGGTACGATCGTGGGAATCCTCGTCGAGGATGGCGCGCCGGTCGAGTACGGCCAGCCGCTGTTCAAGATCGCGACCTGACATGTTCAAGAAAGTCCTCATCGCGAACCGAGGCGAGATCGCGCTGCGCGTGATCCGCGCGTGCCGCGAGCTAGGGCTGCGGTCCGTCGCGGTTCACTCGACGGCGGACACCGACGCCCTCCACGTGAAGTTTGCCGACGAGGCGGTCTGCATTGGCCCGCCTCCGTCGCGCCAGAGCTACCTCAACGTGCCGATGATCATCTCGGCCGCCGAGGTCACCGGCGCCGACGCCGTGCACCCGGGCTACGGCTTTCTCTCCGAGAACGCCGACTTCGCCGACGTGTGCAAGAAATGCGGCCTGACGTGGATCGGCCCGCCGCCGGACGCGATGCGCCTCATGGGCGACAAGATCCGCGCGCGCGCCGCGATGAACGAGGCGGGCGTGCCGATGCTGCCCGGCACGTCGGGCATTCACGACGAGATCACGCTGCTCGAGAGCGCCGAGCGGATCGGGTTTCCGGTCATCCTCAAGGCGAGCGCCGGCGGCGGTGGCCGCGGCATGAAGATCGTCCACGAGAAGGAGAAGCTCCTCGAGGCGTGGGCGATGGGACGGACCGAGGCGCAGGCCGCGTTCGGCAATCCCGAGATGTTCATGGAGCGGTACTGCCAGAAGCCGCGCCACATCGAGATCCAGGTCGTCGGCGACAAGCACGGCCACTACACGCACCTCGGCGAGCGCGAGTGCTCGATCCAGCGCCGTCACCAGAAGGTGATCGAAGAGGCGCCGAGCCTCGCCCTCCCCGACGAGACCCGTAAGAAGATCCTGGCGGCTGCGGTGAAGGCGATCGAATCGATCGGCTACTACAACGTCGGCACGCTCGAGTTCCTGCTCGACACCGACGGCAGCTTCTACTTCATGGAGATGAACACGCGTCTCCAGGTCGAGCACCCCGTGACCGAGCTCGTCCACGGCGTCGATCTCGTGCGCGAGCAGATCCGGATCGCCGCGGGTGAACCGCTCTCGGATTCGGTGATGAGCAGCGAGCGCAAGCCGCGCGGCCACGCGATCGAATTGCGCATCAACGCCGAGGATCCGAACACGTTCGCGCCGTGGCCCGGCAAGATCACCGCGCTGCACATGCCCGGCGGCCTTGGTGTGCGTGTAGATACGCACGTGTACGCGGGCTATGTCGTGCCGCCGAACTACGACTCGCTGCTCGCGAAGGTCATCGTTCACGACGTCGACCGGTCGGCCGCGATTCGTCGTGCGAGGCGCTGCCTCGACGAGATGGTGATCGAGGGCCCTCGCACCAACATCCCGTTCTTGCGCCGGATCGTGAACCACCCGGACTTCATCCGAGGCGACTTCGACACGGGCTTCGTGGCCCGGATGCTGGCCGAGCGAGCGTCAGCTGCCTGACCGTCCGTTCAACGGACTACTGTCCCCAGCTGGGCGGTGATCCAGTGTGTGCGGACCCGCCTGTTAACGCCCGGGATTCACAGGTCCTTTTCCTTGACCAGCTGCCCGGCCGGGCCGTACTCTTTCCAAGATGCGCGGGGCATACTGCCGTGTGCCTGACGTGACGCATCGCACCCGGAGGCAGTAATCGACCGTGGCCTTCAACAAAGAAAAGGTCATGGATGCGGCCCGCAAGTTTGTCGACAAGGGGCAGATCGACAAAGCGGTGAAGGAGTACCTCCGGATCGTCCAGGAGGATCCGAAGGACGTTCGCGTCTGGCTCAAGATCGGTGACCTCTACGCGAAGAAGGGCGCCAAGCAGGACGCGACCGACACGTATCTGAAGGTCGCGCGCTTCTACCACGACCAGGGTTTCTTCCTGAAAGCGGTCGCGGTCTACAAGCAGATCCTCAAGCTCGATCCGCGTCTCGTCGACGTGATCCTGAAGCTCGCAGAGCTCTATCGCCAGCTCGGTCTGATGAGCGACGCGATGCAGCACTACGAGTCCGTCGCCGCGCACTTCCATCGCGAAGGCAACACGAAGGAAGCGCTCGACACCGTCAAGAAGCTCGTCGATCTCGATCCGGAGAACATCGCGACGCGCATCAAGCTCGCCGAGCTGTACTCGAAGGAAGGCCTCGTCGACGAGGCGGTGATGCAGTTCAACATGGCGTGCGATCAACTGCGCCGCCAGGGTCGTCAGGACGACTTCGTGAAGGTCGCCGAGCGCCTGCTCTGGCACAAGCCAGACAACCACGCGCTCAATCGCGAGCTCGCCGGACTCTACCTGCGCCGCAATGATCCGCGCCGCGCGCTCCAGAAGCTGCAGGCATGCTTCAAGGCGGATCCGCGCGACGCCGAGACGCTCGGCCTCCTCGCGCTCGCATTCCAAGCGCTCGATCAGAAGGCGAAGACGGTCAGCGTGCTCAAGGAGCTCGCCCGCATTCACGTCGAGAACAAGTCGCGCGACAAGGCCGCCGAGGTCTATCGCAAGATCCTCGAGATCGTCCCGAACGACAGCGACTCGATCCAGTTCCTCGGACCGCAGGCGCAGGCCGCGCCGCCGCCACCGCAGGTCGTTGCACCGCCGCCGCCGCGCGTGGTTCCGCCGGTCGTGCCGCCGATTCCGCCGATGCGCACGCAGACGCCGCTGCCCGCAGCGGTGCGCGCCGCGACGCACGAGGCGAAGTTCAACATCACGACCGATCTGCAGGCGCTGCAGTCGCCACCGTCGACGCGTATGACCGGCTCGATGCCGCTCGTCGACGAGCAGAGCCTGTCCGGCGTCGACTTCGCGCTGCCCGAGTACGACGACGCGGACTTCTCCGCCGACATGGAGCCGCCGCCGGATCCACGTCGCGCGTCGGCCGCGGGCGAGCGTCACGCCGAGGAGATCTCGAAGATCCTCGCCGAGACCGACGTCTACGTGAAGTACGGCCTCCACCAGAAGGCCGTCGATCACCTGCGCCGCGTGTTCACGCTCGACGCCGACAACGTCGAGGCGCACGAGCGACTCAAGGACATCTTCATCTCGCAGGGCCGCGAGCAAGAGGCCGAGGTCGAGCTGCTGAAGCTCGCCGAGCTGATCGCGCCCGCCGATCCGGATCGCGCCGAGGCGTACCTGCAGGAGCTGCTCGCGATGAACGGCACGCACACCGGTGCGTTCGAGCTCGCGCGTCGGTTCCAGCTGCGCGTCGCGCGCATGTCGAGCGTGTCGGCCGAGGTCGAGTATCAGGGCGGCGGTGTCGCCGAGATCGATCCGGACCTCGACGATCTCGATCTCAGCACCTCGCCTCCGTCGCCGCTCGGCGTCGCGCGCCATCGCGACTCGATCGACGAGTTCGATGCCGGCGATCTGGTCGGCCACAACATCGCGCACGGCAGTCCGGCGCCCGGACGGCCGCCGCAGCGCCCCGTCGACTACGCGAGCTTCGACGACGACGAGGCGCCGCCGACTCGCCAGGTTCCCGGCGACGTGCTGAACGCGATGCTGCAGGCGGGCATGGAGCGCTACGACGGCGAGGACGACAGCGCGGTGCTCGTCAATCGTCCGTACGACGATCGCTCGCTCGACGAGGCCGTCGAGGCGCAGCTCGACGACGACGCGCTCGGCGAGGACATCGATCAGCAGGTCGCTGCCGAGCTCGGCTCGGGACGTCCGAGCGTCGAGGATCTCCCGTTCGATCCCGAGGACGCGCGTGCGTTCGATCAGGCGAAGGGCGGCACCGACGCGGTCTACGTCAACGGCTTCGAGGAGACGGAGCTGCCGGCGACCTCGGGCTACGACGATCCGATGTCGGTCTCGGGCAGCTACGATCCGTACGGCACCGAGTCGGTGCAGGCGCCGTCGTACGAGGCGACCGTGATGGGCAACCCGCCGGTCCACGAGGGCGCGACGCCCATCGGTGAGCGCGCCGAGAGTCTCGTCGAGGATGATCTCGAGGAGGTCGACTTCTACGCGAGCCAGGGGATGTACCCCGAGGCGATGGAGTCGCTGCGCGGCCTGTACGAGCGTTATCCGAACCACCCGCTGCTCGTCGCGAAGATGCGCGAGATCGAGGCGCTCGAGACCGGCTACGCGCCGCCGCCGCTCGACACGCCGCCCGCGGGCAATAACGCGCATCATCACCATCACGCCGAGGACACGACCGGCGGCACCGACGCGCTCGATCTCGACGAGATCGAGGAGGTCTCGCCCGACGACTTCGTCGAGGACGCCGGCGAGTCGATGTCGGGCGGCAAGCGCAAGCCGACCGTGATGCTCGAGAAGCCCGTCGACGAGGGCGATGCCGACACGCACTACGACCTCGGTCTCGCCTACAAGGAGATGGGCCTGTTCGACGAGGCGATCAAGGCGTTCGAGAAGACGCTGCGCGCGCCCGGTCGCGAGGTCCAGTGCCGCGTGATGATCGGCATGTGCCATCGCGAGATGGGCAACCCGACCGACGCGATCCACCAGTTCAAGCAAGGCCTGCACGCGAACGCGAGCGATCGCGAGCGGCTGAGCCTGTACTACGAGATCGGCGTCACCTACGAGCAGATGTCCGACTACGGCGAGGCGCTCTACTACTTCGAGGCCGTGCTGAAGCGCGACCCGAACTTCGCCGATACCGCTCATCGCGCCGACGCGCTTCGCCAGCGTGGCGAGCATCCGACGCCGCTGCCCGAAGACGACATCTGATCATCGTCGAGCCGGACCTCGCGCTGCTCGAGCGCTTTTATCGCGGCATCTATCTCGACGCGTTCACGGCACAGCGCGAGCCACTCGAGGCGTGGCACGCGGCGTTGCGCGGCGACGCGCCGTACACGCTGACGATCCGCATCGCGCTCGACGGCGAAACGATCCTCGGCGGCATCGCGTACGAGCTCTATCCGGCGAGCCGCTGCGGTCTCGTCACGTACATGGTCGTCGCGCCGGCGGTGCGCGAGCGAGGGCTCGGCCGGCGTCTGCTCGACGAGGCGGTGCGGGCGCTGTATCGCGATGGCGCGTGCGCCGTGTTCGGCGAGGTCAACGATCCGCGCGTGCACGGCGATGCGGCGTGGCCGCGGCTCCTGCGATTCGAGCGCTGGGGCGCGCGCGTCGTCGACGTTCGCTACGTGCAGCCGGCGCTCGGCGACGGGCTCGTTCGCGACGGTGGCTTGCGATTGATCGCGCTGCCCGGCGAGATGCCGCTACCGGAGTCGATACCGGGTGACGTCGTGCGCGGCTTCATCCGCGAGCTGCATGAGGTCACCGAGAGGCGGCCACTCGATGCGGAAATGCAGACGCTCCTCGACGGAATTCCCGACGCAGCCAACCTCGTCGAGCTTCGCATGGTAAGCCCGATGCATGGGCACGCGCATCGAGACCGATAGCTTCGGGCCGATCGAGGTCGACGACGAGCACTACTGGGGCGCGCAGACACAGCGCTCGCTCGAGCACTTCGCGATCGGCGACGAGCTCATGCCGCTCTCGCTGATCCACGCGCTCGCGACGGTCAAGAAGGCCGCCGCGCTCGTCAACCGCGACCTCGGGCTCCTGGCCGGTGATGTATGTGACCTGATCGTCTCCGCGGCCGACGAGGTGATCGAAGGCGAGCACGACGACGAGTTCCCGCTCTCGGTGTGGCAGACCGGCAGCGGCACGCAGACGAACATGAACGTCAACGAGGTGATCGCCGGGCGTGCGAACGAGCTCGCCGGCGGCAAGCGCGGCGGCAAGTCGCCGGTGCACCCGAACGATCACGTCAACATGTCGCAGTCGACGAACGACGCGTTTCCGACGGCCATGCACATCGCCGCGGTCGCGCGCGTCGACGAGCATCTCGTGCCCGCCGTGCGCAAGCTGCGCGCGACGCTCGACCTCAAGGCGCACGCGTTCGCGGACATCGTCAAGATCGGCCGCACGCACCTCCAGGACGCGACGCCGCTGACGCTCGGCCAGGAGATCTCCGGCTGGGTCAGCCAGCTCGATCACGCGCTCGACGCGATCGCGAAGGCGCTGCCCGCGGTGCACGAGCTCGCGCTCGGTGGCACGGCAGTCGGCACCGGCCTCAACGCGCATCCCGACTACGCGCCGCGCGTCGCGCAGCAGCTCGCGGTGCTCACCGGCAAGCCGTTCGTCACCGCGCCGAACAAGTTCCAGGCGCTCGGCTCGCACGACGCGCTGCTCGGTCTGCACGGCGCGCTGAAGGTCCTCGCCGCGAGCCTCATCAAGATCGCGAACGACGTGCGCTGGCTCGCGAGCGGACCGCGCAGCGGCATCGGCGAGCTGATCATCCCCGAGAACGAGCCGGGCAGCTCGATCATGCCGGGCAAGGTCAACCCGACGCAGTGCGAGGCGATGACGATGGTCTGCACGCAGGTGCTCGGCAACGACGTGTCGATCGGGATCGCCGGCGCGAGCGGCAACTTCGAGCTCAACGTCTACAAGCCGCTGATCGCACACGTGATGCAGCAATCGATCGAGCTGCTCGGCGATATGTGCGAGTCATTCGACGAGCACTGCGCGCGCGGCCTCGAGCCGAACCGCGCCGAGATCGCGCGCAAAGTGGCGAGCAGCCTGATGCTCGTCACCGCGCTCGCGCCTGCGATCGGCTACGACGCTGCGGCGAAGGTCGCGAAGAAGGCGCACCACGAGGGCACGACGCTGCGCGAGGCCGCGCTGTCGCTCGGCGTGGTCAGCGCGGAGGAGTTTGACCGTTTGGTGAAGGCGGAGGAGATGGTTGGGCCCTCTCGCCGATCTTGAGCGAGAGGTTCGTCGCGGTGACGCGATGGATCACGACGGTGACCGCGACCGGCTTGAACCCGTCGAACGTCACCTCGAGCTCGTCGAGGCCGTCGAAGTGCAGGCGATCGGCCGATAGCATCATCGAGCCGAGCGCGAGGTCCTTGATCGTCGTGTCGACGCTGCCGATCGCGCCGCGCAGCGCGCCTGGACCGCTGTTGCGAATCGCGCCGGTGACCTTGAGATCGACCATGCCGGGCTGATCCTCGCCGCCGAACATGATGGTGCCGTTGCCGACCTCGAGGTGACGAGGCGCGAGCAGCGACAGCGCGACGTCGATCTTGTCGAGCGTGAACGCGCGCAGGACGCCTGCCTTGCGGCGCACCTCGCTCTCGGTCGGCGGCTTCTCGCGGCCCGAGCCGGTGCGGAAATCCGCGAGCGAGCGCAGCGGCACGCGGCCGAACGACGCGAGCGTCGAGGCATCCTGGTCGAGCGCCCACGTGATGAGGTCGTGGCCGGCGCCGACGATCGGCACCTTCCACTGGACCTTCAGGCGCTGGTTCTCGTGCTTGATGTCGAGGAACGTGCCCTCGAGCCAGTCGAGGCTA
>JABFXX010000135.1 GCA_013368795.1 Kofleriaceae bacterium | reverse complement strand
GCGCGTCAGCGCCTCGAACGCGAAGATGTCGCCGGTGCCGAGGTCGACGATCGGCTGGTACACGCTCGTCAGGCCCTCGCCGAGGATCACGTCCTGCAGCGTCGTGCGATCGCGATGCGCCTTGCGCTCGCGCAGGTTGCGCGCGTTGTCGCTCGCGTCGGCAACGAGGCGCGCGGTGAGACGCTCGGGGCGAAGCAGCGAGTTGCCGAGCACGCGCGCCGCGCCGACGGTGATGCGCGGCTGCTCGCGCAGGACCTCGCTGACCATCGGCGACAGCGCCTCCTCGACGGCGCGCTCGACGCTGCTCGCGAGCTGCTCGAGGTCGATGCGATGCGCGCCACGTGGCGCGAGGATGACCAGGTAGCCGTCGCCGTCGCCGCTGCGGCACACGAGGTCGTTCGGATCGAGGACGGCGCCGCGCAGCCGATCGAGCACGGCGGCGGCGTGGTCGTAGATCTCGCTGTGATGCGCGACGCCGAGGTCGAGCTCGACCTTGTGCAGGCGCGACAGATCGACGAGCAGGCACGACAGCGAGCGATCGCGATTGAGGATCGCGGTCACCTCGTTCATGCGCTCCTGATACGGCCGGAACCGATCGACCTCTGCCTCGCGCACGCGGCCGAACGGCCGGCTGCGGCTTGCCGCGGGACCGGCATCGCCCGACGAGAAGAAGTGCACGCGCCCGGGACCACCGCGCTTGGCGCCACGCAGCGCGGCCTCGGCGGCGGTGAGCAGGCCTTCGGGATCCGCGGCGTCCTCGGGCAAGCACGCGACGCCGATCGACAGCGTCAGCTTGCGGCCGCCGGGCATCGTCGAGACGGCGACGGCATCGCGCAGGCGGGCCGCCTTCGTCAGCGCGCCCGGCTTCGCGGTCTCGGGCAAGAGCAGCACGAACTCCTCGCCGGAGTAGCGCGCGACGATGTCGGAGCTGCGCACGCGATCCGGCGATTCATCCTCGTTGAGGATGATGGCGATCTTGCGCAGGATCTCGTCGCCCGCCTGGTAGCCGAGATCGTAGTTGACGCTCGCGAACTGATCGATGTCGGCGATCAGCAGCGACATCGGCTGGCTGTAGCGATTCGCGCGCGCGACCTCCTCGCGCAGCCGCTCCTGGAACGCGCGGTGCGTGTAGAGGCCGGTCAGCGGATCGCGCAGCGTCAGCGCGTCGAGCTGGTTGCCCATCTGCGCGAGCTGCTCGGTCGCCGCGCTGATCTCGCGGCCGCGCTCGGACAGCTGCGCCTCGAGGATCCGCTCGTGCTCGCGCAGCTGGGTGTTGACCGTGCGCAGCTCGTCGACGAGCCGGTTGTTGTCGCGCTCGAGCTTGAACGTGTGAATCAGCTGATCGACGACCTGCAGGAGGTCGGTCAGCTTCCACGGCTTGGTGATGACGTAGTGGATCTGTCCCGCGTTGATCGCCGAGATCAGCTCCTCGGACTCGGGATAGCCGGTGACGACGGCGCGCCGGCAGTGCGGCCGCATGTGCGCGACGCGCGCGAGCAGCTCGGCGCCCGGCAGTCCCGGCATGTGCAGGTCGGCGAGCACCGCCGCGATGTCCTGCTGCTGCTCGATGATCTCGAGCGCCTGCTTGCCGCTCGTCGCGAGCAAGACGGTGCAGCGCGCGCGTAGCACGCGTCCGAGGGCATTCAAGTTGTTCTGGTCGTCATCGACACAGACGACAACTGGCTTCCCCGGATCCTCGATCGCCTCACTGTCGAGCACCGCCAACGTGCCTCCCAGTATAGATGGCTCGACGTTACGCCCGATACGCCCAAGATGGCGATACTCGAATTTTGAAGTACGGGCAGGTAGGCCTAGATGCGCTCGGCAAACATCTGAAGCGCGACGAGCGCGATGGCAGCGCCGAGGACCGGAAGCACGACGCGGCGATAGCGCGCTGCGCCGAGGATCTTGGCCACTGCATATAGAAGCGGAAGCGCGACCAGCACGATCGTCAGCTGGCCAACCTCGACGCCGATGTTGAAGCACAGGAGCGGCACGATGACGTCGCTCGGCGGCAGCAGCTCCGACAGCGTGCTCGCGAAGCCGAGGCCATGGACGAGCCCGAAACCGAACGTCAGGAAGAATCGCCACGTGACGTCCGGCTTGGCGATGTCCTCGATCGCGGTGTACGCGATCGACAGCGCGATCATGCACTCGACGAACCGCGCTGGCAGCTCGACGTAGCCGAGCGCTGCGGCGATCAGCGAGATCGAGTGCGCGATCGTGAACGCGGTGATCACGGCCGCCGTCGAGCGCAGCGTCAGACCGTAGCCGCGCAGCTGCCACTCCGAGCTGCGCCACAGCATGACGACGAGCAGCAGCGAGATCACGAACAAGATGTGATCGGTGCCCTCGTAGATGTGGTCCATGCCGGTCCTGATCCACGCGAGCAGCGACGGCGAGTGCCCGGCGCGCAGCACGACCGGCGAGTCGCCGGCGCGCACGATCGTCTGGATCGGCTTCGCCTCGGGTGCAGCGAGCCGCACGATCGCCTCGTGCCGCTTGTCGAGCGCGAAGAACGCGGTGAAGTCGAGCGTGACGCTCCGGCTCGCCTGGGCGCACACCGCCGTCCAGGTCGCGGCAACGAACTTGTCGTCGGCCTTCGCGAGCACGGGCGCGGTCACCGTCGGACAGTTCGCGATGACGAGCCAGCGCTGCACGTACGGCGCGACCGCGGGATTGCCGAGCACGTCGGCCATCGCCGGCTGCGCGTCGGGTTGCAGGTGCAGTGGCTCGGTGACGTCGCCGGGCGCGAACCGCAGCGTGACGCCGACGCGATTTCCGTCGAGCGCGAGGTCGATGTACTTCACCGACGTCTGGTGAGCCCAGGCCGTGCTCGTCGCGAGGAGCACGCAGATCGCGGCGACGAAGCGCATCAGTCAGTAGTTGCAGAGATAAGCAAACATGCCGCTGTTCGCGACCTCGGTTGCATCGCAGGGCCGATCGTCCCACTTCTTGTTCACCTTCGCGCCGGCGATGATCACGCAATCTTCCTGGTAGCCGCCGCCGTTACCGGCGTTCGGCTCGCCGGTGCCCCACGCGGTGAACGCGAACGCGGTGCCGTCGTCCCACTGGAACGTGCCCTCGGTGACGAGATCGTTGCCGCCGATCCACGTGTTGTTCGTGCCGACGAACTGCTCGGCGAACGCGTCGAGCGTCGCGTCCTTCAGATACGCGAGGTGCGCGTTCATCGCCATGCACGCCTGGCGCGCCGCGACGTAGGTCACCGGTGTCGTGACGAGGACGAAGCAGCTGCCGTCGGGGCCGACCTGTGCGCTATTGCCACCGGTGCACGGCCTGGCGTCGATCGCGGCGTCCGCGGGAGGACGCGAGTCGATGGCCGCATCGCTGTCAGGTGTCTCGGAACCGATCGTGTCGGGACCGAGCTGTGCGCCACAGCCCACTCCAAGGCAGGGCACCGCGAGGAGCGCGAGAGCCCACCGGTACGTCATGCACCTTATTGTGCACGATCGTGTAGGGTTCGAAACACATGAGTCGTCAAGCACCTCTCGTCTTCATCATGGCGGCTGGTCTGGGCACGCGGATGAAGAGCGATACGGCCAAGGTTCTTCACAAGATCGCCGGTCGGCCGATGCTGCACTGGGTGGTCACGGCGGCCCGCGCGGCAGGCGCCGAGCGCGTCGTCGCGATCCTCGGCCACCAGCACGAACAGGTGAAGGCGTCGCTCGATGCGAGCTTTGGCGCGGGCAAGGTCGAGATCGCGCTCCAGCCGGAGCAGCGCGGAACCGGGCATGCGGTGCAGTGCGCACTTCCCGCCGTCCAGAACGAGCCCGACGACCGGATCGTCGTGATCCTGACCGGCGACGCACCGCTGCTCGTGAGCGAGCGCATCTCCGAGCTCGTGCGCGCCTGCGCCGAGGCCCCGGGTGGAATGGCGCTGCTCTCGACGGTGCCCGACCGCGACATGCCGTACGGCCGCCTCGTCCGCGACGCCAACGGCGTGCTCGAGCGCATCGTCGAGCATCCCGACGCGACGCCCGAACAGCGCAAGATCAAGGACACGAACGCCGGCTTCTACGCGATCCGCCTCGGCCATCTGCGCAAGGACCTGAACGCGCTGCGCGCCGACAACGCGAAGAACGAGCTGTACCTGACCGACCTCGTCGCGCACGCGCACAAGCGCGGCGGTGCGACGTCGATCGACGCGCCGTTCGCCGAGGTGAGCGGCATCAACGATCGCGTCGATCTGTCGACCGTCGAGGCCGAAGCGCGCCGCCGCATCAACGAGCAGTGGATGCGCGCAGGCGTCACGATGATCGATCCGCGCGCGACGTACATCGACGTGGACGTCGGTCCGCTCGGCAAGGATGTGTGGCTCGCGGCCGGCGTCGTGCTGCGCGGCAAGACGACGATCGGCGACAACGTTCGCGTCGATGCGGGCTCGGTGCTCGTCGATGTCACCGTCGGTGACGACACGTACATCAAGCCGTACTCGATGCTGAGCGAGACGACGGTCGGCGAGCGCGTCGAGGTCGGACCGTTCACGCACTGCCGTCCCGGCTCGCGGCTCGACGAGGACTGTCGCGTCGGCAACTTCGTCGAGACGAAGAAGACGCACGTGATGGCCGGCGCGAAGGCAAACCACCTCGCATATCTCGGCGATGCATCGATCGGTCAGAAGGCGAACATCGGCGCCGGCACGATCACGTGCAATTACGACGGCGTCGGCAAGCACAAGACCACGATCGAGGCGGGAGCGTTCATCGGCTCCGATAGCCAGCTGGTCGCTCCCGTCACCGTCGGTCGCGATGCGTATGTCGGCTCCGGAACAACCGTTACGCGCGATGTTCCGCGTGGCGCGCTCGCACTGACTCGCGTCAAGCAGGTGAACGTCGAAGGTTGGGCCGATCGCTTCCGCGAGGCGCAAGCCAAGCGCAAGAAGGGGCCCGACGAGGGTCACTGACCGTGCTATTCCCAGGGCGTGTACTGCTCGATCGATAAGATCGACCTGGCGGCGAGAGTCGACGGTAGACCGATCGCAGTACAGACCGATCATCGGCGACGCGCCGAGATCGAGGCCGAGCCCGAGATGTCGGCACTGTTCGCGATGGCGCGCGTCCTGAACGCACGCTGTCACCTCAAGGCAGAGGGTCACGTCGACGCCGCGATCCACTACGCGGTGCTCGAGGAGCCGCCGGCGCTGCTCCGCGAAGTGCTCGTCGCATGCGGCGGCACGCTCGAGCGCGGCGATCGCACGCTCGAGCCGCTCGGCGCCGGCAGCGCGGATCACGTCGCCGAGCTCGCGGACCGTCACTTCATCGCGCTCGCCCAGCGGGTCAAGGCGCGCGTCGGCAGCCGCGACGCAGCGATGGCGCTGCACATGCTCGAGGATCAGACGTTCGCAGATCCGCCGGCGCGCGACGACGAGGCTCGCTACTGGCGCCGCGTGCTCGAGCTGGCCGCGCTCGCGGGCGAGCTGATCCGCGCGAAGTATCCGGGTCGCTGGGTACAGACCGATCGCGCGGTCGTGCCGTTCGGCTTTCAGGTCGGCAGCGGCACCGCGATCATGTTCCCGACCAATCGCGCCCAGCGCGTGATCGAGGACGGCTCGGACGAGAGCCTGTTCAAGCTGCTGCTCGCCGCCGAGGAGACGGTACAGCGGCCGACCGATGCCGCGACCGGCCGGATGATGCCGAGCCTTCGCCATCGCCGCGACGTCGAGCTCGACGAGGTCGTGTGGCGACCGATCGTCGACGATCAGAGCCCTCACGATCTGCCGGTGATCGTGTGCGGCCTCGACGGCGAGAGCACGTTCGGCATGATCCGCCGCGGAGCGCTGCCGAAGCCCGCCGACGAAGCATTCGACGATGCGTTCGCGAACCTCCGCGAAGAAGAGGTCGAGTGCGAGGAGCTCGAGATCGGCGGTCTGCGCGTCGTGATGGTGACCGGCAGCTTCTATGCGGCCGAGAAGATCCTCGACAAGGAGCTGATGCTCGCGATCCATCGCGTGCTCGGCGCGGATTTGTTGTGCGCGGCGACGCCGACGCGCGGCTGCCTGCTCGTCACCGCCGACTTCGTCGAGCCCGCGTACCTCGCGCGCTTTGCCGCGATCGTCCGCACGCGCCACGACGAGGGCGGAGGCCGCGCGATCTCGCCGGCGCTGCTGCTCGTCGAGCGCGGCCGCGTCGCCGGCTACGTGCGCGGCCCCGGCGACCCGCTCCCCGATGATCAGAAGAAAGACCGCGGCGGCTTGCTGCGTCGACTGCTCGGCCGTAAGTAGAACGGGTGAGTCGGTTTGCCTTCGTTGCCGCGGCCCTGATCTGCGTCGGCGCGTGCAAAGGCAAAGGCAAGGCGAAGCCGAAGGACGACGCGGCGGTCGCGCTCGCGCCGGGCGATGCCGCGCAGAGCGCGTGGCCCGAGATCGCGAAGCTACCGAACGTCGATCCGATCCGCGTGATCACCGTGCCGGCCCGGCCGACCGCGCCGCGCTTCACGGTCGGAGGCCCGGCGCTCGTCGGCGACATCGCGGTCGTCGCGTCGTCGCAGTTCGGCTTCGCCGCCGTCGACTTTCGCCGGGGCGACCTCGCGTGGACGAAGCCCGCCGGCACGCACGTCGCCCCGCCGGTCATCCTCGACGGCAACGTCGTGCTGATCGGCGACTGCGTGAATCCGCCGAACGTTCCCGACGAGGACGCGCTGCTCGGCTGCGCGCGCGTCGTCACGCCGACCGGATCCGATCAGGCGTACGTCGCGATCCACGCGAAGACCGACAAGGTCGCCGCGTTCGCCGGCGCGACCGGATCGCAGCGTGTGTGGCCCGACAACGCTGGCCACGTCGTGTGGCGGCGCGGCGATCAGGCGGTGTCTGTCGATCTGCTCTCGGGCATCGCCACGCCGGCGCCCGCGACCGATCCGCCGCTCGTCGTCTCGTACAAGACCAAGACGTGGCACGTGCAGCGCACCGAGGACGGCATCATCAAGGCCGAGGGCACGTCCGGCGGTGCACCGTCGTGGCAGACCGAGCGCTCGTACGGTGCGCTCGTCGGCGCCGTCTACATTCCGGATCAGTCGCCGATGATCCGTGCGACCGGCATCGCGGGTCGCGGCCCGACGCCAGAGATCCTGCTGTTCGACATGGACGCGACCGGATCGATGCACGGCCAGGTCTCGATGGATCCGGTTCCCGGCATCGCGGTGACCGCGCACGCGATCGATGCAGTCGGCAATGCCGCGCTCGTCGTGCGGCTCGACAAGTCGCTGCAGCACGACTACATCGCGGGCTACGCGGCGAACGGCCTGCTCATCTGGACGTACCCGCTACCGACGGTGCCCAGGCCCGATCCGATCGGCGTCGCGATCGCACACGATGC
>JABFXX010000147.1 GCA_013368795.1 Kofleriaceae bacterium | reverse complement strand
GATCGTCGCCTTCTCCATCCCGAGCTGGAACAGGATGTCGTCGCGGACGTGCGGCGGCGCGGTCGCGGTCGTCGCGAGCACCGGCGGACGGCCGACATCCTCGAGCGCCTTGCGCAGCGACAGATACGCCGGACGGAAGTCGTGGCCCCACTGCGACACGCAGTGCGCCTCGTCGACGACGAAGCGCGACACGCCGACGCCCTCGGAGGCCTCGCGCAGGAACACGCGGAACTCCGGATCGGCCATGCGCTCGGGCGTGGTGAGCAGCAGCTTGCCGCCGGGCGAGCGCACGAGCGCGTCGACCTCGCGGCGCTGCTTCACCGTCAGCGTCGAATCGATCTTCGCCGCGGTGACGCCCTTGGCGACCATCTTGTCGAGCTGATCCTTGATGAGCGCGATCAGCGGGCTGACGACAACGGTGACGCCGGGAACGACGAGTGACGTCAGCTGATAGAGCAGCGACTTGCCGCTGCCGGTCGGCATGACCGCGAGCAGATCTTCGCCGCCGAGCAGGTGATCGAACGCCTCGGCCTGGCCGGGGCGGAACGTCTTGATGCCGAGTGCCTTCTGGCCGACGCCGAGGAGCGCACCCACCTTCTTGGGGAACGCGGAGCCTTCCGGAGGAATCGGACCGTTCAGGTCGTACTCCGGCCTGGGGGGCGGCGGCGGCGGCGCTTCGACGACCTTCTTGGTCCGCTTCGCTGCCGGCTTCGCCTCGGCCTTTACGGCCTTGGTCTCGGCCTTCTCGGCCTTCGAGGTCTTGGTTGGTTTTGCTTCTGACTTCACTACGTTGTCGGTCTTCGCCGCCTTGGCCCGGCCCTTCTTGGCCGGTGTTCCCGTCTCACCCGTATCCTTCGTGGAGGACGCGGCGCGACGGCTCCCCTTCGCCTTCGCAGCCTTCGCCGCGGGCTCGGACGACTTCTTTTTCTTCGTGGCAGGGCGCTTGGTCAAAGGACGCCAGGCTCCTCTCCCGGATTCAGGACCCGGGATCCGCAGGCAGCTCTACAGGAGAGCCCGCCCGCCTACTTAATGAAGACCATACCACAGAGCGCTCGCGCAAGGGCCCCGGAGCCGATCTTCGGGTTTCTTTCGTGTGTTACAGGATCCTCATGGCCAGTGACCGGCCGGTTCGGGAAGCCGAAAACCGCCTTGAGAGGTTCAATGCCGACCGCGATCGCCTGCTCGCAGAGGTCGAGCGCCGTGTCGTGGCTCGGAGGATCGCCGAGGCCAAGTACGGCGGAGACCACTCACTCGAGTACGTTCTGAACGACGTCGCGTATTGCGAGATCAAGCGCCTCGAGAAGAGCAAGAATGGCGCGGCCGACAAGTGGCGCGACCTGTCCCGCAGGTTGCTCACGATGAGCGACCAAGACAAGCAGGAAGAGCTCCGAGACCTCGTCCGCTACTACGGCCGCGATGTCGTCGGGAACTTCGATTCGCGTGTCTACAAGTTCGCGACCGGCGTCGGTCCGTCGCTGCTCGGCGTGCTGTTCTCGCCGATGAGCACGATCCGCGAGGGCATGGCGTCGCTCAAGAACCTCGACAATCGCATTCACGCCGACGGCGAGATCGACATCGTTCGTGCGTGCGCCGAGCGCGGCACGATCGTCGTCACGCCGACGCATAGCTCGAACATGGACAGCCCGGCGATCGGGTTTGGCCTGATGCGAGCCGGTCTTCCGCCGACGACGTACGGCGCCGGCAAGAATCTGTTCACGAACCCGTTCATCTCGTTCTTCATGCGCAATCTCGGCGCGTATCGCGTCGACCGGCGCCTGAGGTTCGAGCTCTACAAGGACGTGCTCAAGGAGTACTCGACCGTCCTCCTCGAGCACGGCTACCACTCGCTGTTCTTCCCGGGCGGCACGCGCTGCCGGTCGAACGTCGTCGAGAAACACCTGAAGCTGGGCCTGCTCGGTACGACGGCGACCGCGTACAAGAACCTCGTCCGCGAGGGCATGCCGCACAAGCGCCTCTACATCGTGCCGGTCACGATCAACTACCGGCTCGTGCTCGAAGCCGAGACGCTGATCGACGATTACCTCGCAGAGACCGGCAAGAGCCGCTACATCATCACCGACGACGAATTCAGCCGGCTCGGCCGCATCGTCGAGTTCTTCCGCAAGATCCTCGCACACGAGGGCTCGGTGATCGTCCGCTTCGGTCGACCCTACGATCCGTTCGGCAACGACATCACCGACGACGGTGAATCGATCGATCGCGCCGGCCGTGTCGTCGATCCGGCGAGCTTCGTGCGCGGCGCCGACGGCGAGGTCACCGATGACGATCAGCGCGACGCCGAGTACACGCGTGCGCTCGGCCGCCGGCTCGCTGCCGTCTATCCGAAGCTCACCGTCTATCACTCGACGCACCTCCTCGCGCGCGCGCTCTACGACGCGATCGCGGCGAACGCGGGCACGCGCGACATCTATCGCTTGCTGCGCGCGACCCCGTTCCAGCTCTCGGTGAAGCTCGACGCGGCGATCGAAGGCGTCGAGCGCCTGCGCCGCCGGCTCGTCGAGAACCCGGGGTACGGCGCGGAGCACCCGAACTACGCCGACCAGTCGTCGGCGCACAAGGTCGACGACGCGATCCGCGGGCTCTCGACGTATCACACGCGGCCGATCGTCGTGAGGGTCGGCGAGACGCTCCACGTCGACGACTTGAAGCTGCTCTACTACTACCAGAACCGCACCGCGCACATACCGGTCTCGGCCGACGTCTCCGCCGACGTCTCGGCCGGAGTGCCCGCCAGCGCGGAGACCGCGTCGTGAAGCGCGCAGATACCGTCGGCATCGTCGGCGCCGGTGCGTTCGGCACCGCGCTCGGCTCGGTGCTCGCGCGCGCGGGACGCCGCGTCGTCCTGTGGTCGCGCGATGCCGGCGTCGTCGACTCGATCCAGACGCAGCGCCGCTGTCCGCGCTTGCCCGAGGCGCCGCTGCCCGAGCCGCTCGAGGCGACGACCGATCCGCGCAAGCTCGCGAACGAGGCGCGCTTCCTCGTCATGGCGGTCAGCTCGGCGGACGTCCGCGATCGCGCGCGCGAGCTCGGCGCCTACCTCGACGGCAGCCACATCGTCGTCCACGCGATCGGTGCGCTCGCCGCGCCGAACAACGTGCGCGTCTCCGAGGTGATGGCCGAGGGGCTGCCGACGCTGAAGATCGGCGTGCTCGCCGGGCCCGCGCTGCCGCACGATCTCGCGGCGGGCGAGTACTCGTCGGTGGTCGTCGCGTCGACGTTCGACGAGGTCTGCGCCGAGGCGCGCCGTCTGCTCAACGCGCCGCCCGCGCTTCGCCTGTACAGCTCGCACGATCTCGCCGGCGTCGAGCTCGCGTCCGCACTGTCGACCGCATACACGGTCGCGCTCGGCCTGTGCGATGGCCTGAACATGGGTCCGGGACCGCGCGCCGTCCTCATCACGCGCGCGGTCGCCGAGGCGTCTCGGCTGGGCACTGCGGCCGGTGCCGAGGCGCGCACGTTCGCGGGCCTCGCCGGGCTCGGCAACCTGCTCGTGCGCGCGACCGATCGCTCGCCGGACTACCAGCTCGGCCGTCGCATCGCCGACGGCGTCGTGTCCGCCGATGGCGAGCGCACCGAGGGCGCGCGCGCTGCTCTCGCCGGTGCCGCGCTCGCGAAGCAGCTACGCGTGCGCATGCCGGTGCTGACCGGCGTCGCGGCCGTGCTCGCCGGCAAGGCGGAGCTGCGCGAGGCCGCGCATCTCATCGGCGACAGCGTCGCGGTCGAGGAATAGTGCGCCTCGCCGCCGCGATTCTCGTCGTGGCCGCGTGCAAGCCGCACGTCGCGCCGCGCGAGACGCAGCCGGCGAAGGAGGGCGTGTCGATCGCGATGTACGAGACCGGCGGTCGCGGCTACAGCGTCGTCGATGATCGGCGCCGCCTCGACATCTCGGGCGCACAGGTTCTGCTCGCAAACATCGATCCCGGCGCGAGCCTCGCGTCGCTCGTGATCGAGACGGGCGGTGATCTCCGGATCGGACCGTGCGTGCGCGATCGTCTACCGGAGCCCGAAACCGAGCCGCCGAAGCTCGATCCGATGCGGCTCTCGCTGCGCATCCCGGCGAATCGTCGGCTCGAGGACTACGTCCCGCAGCAGCCGCCGCCGGCGGAGCCGCCGCGCGTCGTTCCCGAGAGCTCGTCGGCGCGCTATGCGCCCGTCGTGCGCTGTGCCGTGAAGGGCACGCCCGGCCGTCGCCTCGTCCGCATCGTCTACGTGTCGACGACGCTGCGCTATCGCGCGGCCCACGACGTCTCGATCGTCGAGCCGACGCGCGCCACCCTGTCGTCGCGCTTCGTGATCGAGACGCCGCCGTGGCGCGTGCGCGCGAAGGTCGTGCTGTTCGACGGCGTGCCCGGCGGCGACAAGCCGCTGCGCGAGGTGGTGCGCGGTGACATCGCGCTCGACGGCTCGACGGCGATCCTCGGCGACCCGGCGAGGACTGTCGACGCCGAGCTGCGCCGGGTCTACGACGGCGCGATCCTCGCGAGCGACGACAAGCAGGACATCGCGTGGGGCCACGACTCGGTGCAGAGCGTGTGGGTCTGGCTCGAGCTCGCGAAGGTCCGACTCGCGCCGGGGCCGATCGACGTGCACATCGATCTGCCGGACGAGGGCCCGCGCGACGCGATCGTCGCCGACACGAGCCGCAAGCAGGACGACGAGCCCGACGCGCCGCTGCGGCTCGCGCTGTGGGCCGACGAATCGCTGCGTGGCATGCGCCAGCGCATCGTCGACTACAGCGACGGCAACGTGCTGACCGAGCGCGTGATCCTCGGCGTCGGCAACATGGGCGATGCGCCGCGCGAGGTCTTCGTCGAGGAGCACCTGCGTCCCGCGCGCAAGCGCCGCATCGAGCGCGCATGGCCGAAGAAGCCGAGCGCCGCCGGCGACGTCCTCCGCACGAAGCTCGTCGCGAAGCCGGGCAGCGTCTCGCGCACCGGCTACACGATTTCTTACGAGCTTTAGATCCCCGTGATCGAGAACGTGTAGTTGTTCACCGAGCCGGCGACGGCAGGGAACACCTCGAACACGTAGTCGCCGGCCGACAGCATGCCGCACGCGGGCGACTGACCGGGGCAGGTGATCGTCTCGCCGTTGCCAAACCCGCTCGAGCGGCTGACGACCGTGCCCGTCGAGTCGTAGAGCTTCATGTCGAGATCGCCACCGGCGCGGTTGGTGAACGTGATCGCGATGGTCACCGGCGCGCTGCCGGCCACCGTGAACTTGTAGAAGTCGTGATCCTCGGGTGTCGCGGCGCAGATCGCGGCGGGACCGGTATCAGCGGCGGTCACCGTCGCCGGCGACGCGAGCGAGTCGTTCGGCTCCATGAAGTCGCACTCCGCTTGCGTGTACGGCGTATCGGCCATCGCGTCATGCGGCGCAGCGCCATCGGAGAAGTCGAGGACGAGCGAGCAACCCGGGCACAGCGAAGCGAGAATGAACAGACGAGCGCACTCCCGGACCATGTCGACACGCTACGCGCGCGCTACCAAGATCGTCAAGTATTCTGGCGCACTTAGCTCATGGTCGTCGCTTGACCGATGCGCTTTCGGACGGTAGGGTCCCGGCGGCGCATGTACCTGCAAGACCTCATCTTCACGCTCAGCAAGTACTGGGCAGAGCGCGGCTGCGTGATCGAGCAGCCGGTCGATGTCGAGGTTGGCGCCGGGACTTTCCACCCGGCGACGTTCCTCCGCGTGCTCGGTCCCGAGCCGTGGAACGCGGCGTTCGTCCAGTTCTGCCGCCGCCCCTCCGACGGTCGCTACGGCGAGAACCCGAACCGCGCCGGCGCGTACTACCAGTTCCAGGTCGGCCTCAAGCCGTCGCCGCTGAACGTCCAGGATCTCTATCTCGATTCGCTGCGCGCGATCGGTCTCGATCCGTCGAGCCACGACGTCCGCTTCGTCGAGGACGACTGGGAGTCGCCGACGCTCGGCGCGTGGGGCCTCGGCTGGGAGGTGTGGTGCGACGGCATGGAGGTCACGCAGTTCACGTACTTCCAGCAGGCCGGCGGCATCGACCTCCTGCCCGCGACCGCCGAGCTCACCTACGGCATCGAGCGCGTCGCGATGTACCTGCAGGGCGTGTCGAGCATGTACGACCTCAAGTGGGACAAGCACACGACCTACGGCCAGCTCCGGCATCCGTGGGAGGTGCAGTACTCGCAGTACCACTTCGAGCAGCTCGACCCCGCGATCGCGTTCGCGAACTTCGATACGTACGAGCGCGAGTGCAAGCGCCTGCTCGACGCGGGCCTCGTGCTGCCGGCGTACGAGTTCTGCATGAAGAGCTCGCACCAGTTCAACTCGCTCGACGCGCGCGGCGCGATCAGCGTGACCGAGCGCCAGCGCTTCATCGGCCGCGTCCGCGGCATGGCGCGCGCGTGTGCTCACGCGTACGTCCAGAACCGCGCGAAGCTCGGTTTCCCTCTGCTTCCCGCCGCGCTCGGCGCCAAGGCGAAGGAAGCGTTCGATGGCGTCGGCGATGCAGGCGTCAATGCGGGTGCGCTCGCCGCTGCGCGCGTCGTCGTTCCGCACGCTCAGGAGCTGCCCCATGCCGGCTGATTTGCTGTTCGAAGTCGGGTGCGAAGAGATTCCCGCGAAGATGCTCGCGAAGGCGCTCGCCGATCTGCCGGCGGCCGTCGAGACCAAGCTGCGCGACGCGCGCCTGTCGTGGCAGAGCGTTCGCGCGCTCGGCACGCCGCGCCGCATCGCGATCATCGTGAAGGGCCTCGCCGACAGGCAGCCCGATCTCGACGAGGAAGTCGTCGGTCCGCCGGTCGGCGCCGCGTTCGCGCCCGACGGCACGCTGTCGAAGGCAGGGCAGGGCTTCGCCGCGAAGAACGGCGTCGCGCCCGACTCTCTCGTGAAGAAGGAAGTCGCGGGCAAGAAGGGCATGTACGTCGTTGCCCAGCGGCACGTCAGCGGCACCGAGACGCGCGCGCTGCTTCCCGAGCTGCTCCGCGACGTCGCGGCCGGCATCCCGTGGCCAAAGTCGATGCGCTGGGGCTGGCACGAGTTCGCGTTCGTGCGCCCGGTGCAGTGGATCGTCGCGCTGTTCGGCGGCGAGGTCATCCCGCTCTCGTGGGCGGGGCAGACCTCGGGCCGCAAGAGCCGCGGCCATCGCTTCCTGTCGCCCGGCTGGATCGAGATCGCGAGCGCCGACGCGTACGTCGAGGCGCTGCGCGAGGCGAACGTCGTCGTCGATCCGGAGACGCGCCGCACCGACATCGAGAGCGAGCTGCGCAGGCTCGAGCAGGAGACCGGCTTCAAGGTCCGCGAGGATCGCGCGCTGATCGACGAGGTCGTGAACCTCGGCGAGTATCCGCGCGGCGTCAGCGGCGGGTTCGACCCGGCGTTCCTCGAGGTACCCGAGGAGATCATCGTCACCGCGATGCGCACGCACCAGCGTTACTTCGCGATGGAGGACGCCAAGGGCAAGCTCGCGCCTCGGTTCGCGACGATGATGGCGACGATCGTCAAGGATCCGAGCGTCGTCGCGAAGGGCAACGAGACCGTGCTCGCGTCGCGTCTGTCGGACGCGAAGTTCTTCTTCGCCGAGGATCGCAAGCGCACGTTCGACGAGTGGAACGGCAAGCTCGAGGGCGTCGTGTTCCAGGCCAAGCTCGGCGATAGGGCCAAGACGATCGGCCAGAAGATCGAGCGCCTCGTCGCGATCGTCGACGCGCTCGGCGGCTCGTCGACCGCGAAGACGGCGGCGCGCTACGCCAAGAGCGACCTCGCGTCGTTCGCCGTCGGCGAGTTCCCCGAGGTGCAGGGCATCATGGGCAAGCACTACGCGCGGCTCGCCGGCCAGCCCGAGATCGCCGACGCGATCGAGCAGCACTGGTGGCCGAAGGGTCAGGGCGCCGAGCTGCCGAAGTCCGACGACGCGGCGCTGATCGCGCTCGCCGATCGCATGGACACGATCGTCGGCTGCTTTGCGGTCGGCCTCGAGCCGAGTGGCTCGGCCGATCCGTTCGGCCTGCGCCGCGCCGCGATCGGGATCTGGCAGATCCTCCTCGAGCGAGGCTGGGGCGACCGCTACGCGGCCGTTCGCGCCGCCGCCGAGAAGCAGCTCGCCGCGCAGGGCGTCGCCCTGAAGGACGGCAAGGCGCTCGACGAGTTCTTCCGCGCGCGCCTCCGCGGCATCTTCATCGATCAGGGCATTCCGCCGCAGGACGCCGACGCCGCACTCGCGCAGGACTTCACCGATCCAGTGGACGCGCGTGCCCGTGCACTCGCGTGCGCGAAGATCTCGAAGGAAGCGCGCGAGGTGTTCAAGCGCGTCGCGAACATCCTCGACGACGCGCGCGGCAAGAAGCTCGCGATCGGCGCCGCGCCGACGCCGACCCTGTTCGTGCAGGACGGCAACGTCGAGCACAAGCTGTACGACGCGATCAAGAAGGCGCAGGCCGACGAGCAGGCCGCGCGCAGCCGCCGCGACTACGCGTCGGTGTTCGAGTCACTCGAGCGCGTGCGGCCGACGGTCGCCGCGTTCTTCGACAAGGGCGGTGTCATGGTCATGGATCCCGATCCGAAGCTTCGCGACAACCGGCTCGCACTGCTCAACTGGTTCATCACCCCGTACATGTCGATCGCTGACTTCCGTCTGCTCGGAGGCGCCTCGTGAAGTTTGTCCGTCAATTCGGCGGTGGCTCCGCCGAGGGTCGTTCCAAAGACAAGGCTCTGCTCGGCGGCAAGGGTGCAAACCTCGCCGAGATGGCATCGCTCGGGCTGCCCGTGCCGCCCGGCTTCACCATCACGACGGAGGTCTGCCGTTACGTGATGGAGCACGGCGCCGGGAGCTACCCGGACGGCCTGTCCGCCGAGGTCGAAGAGGCGCTCGCGCGCGTCGAGCAGCTGACGTCGACGAAGTTCGGCGACGCGAGCAACCCGCTGCTCGTCTCCGTCCGCTCGGGCGCGCCCGCGTCGATGCCCGGCATGATGGACACGATCCTGAACCTCGGCCTCAACGACACGACGGTGCAGGCGCTCGCTGCGCAGTCCGGCAACCCTCGGTTCGCATGGGACTGCTACCGCCGGTTCGTCGCGATGTACGGCGAGGTTGTCCTCGGCGTCGTCGCGCCGTCGGAGTCCGACGAGCCGCCGTTCGACCAGATCCTCGACAAGATCAAGGCGAAGCACCGGGCGAACCGCGACCAGGACCTCAAGGAGGAAGCGCTCCGCGAGGTGGTCGCCGCGTTCAAGGCGAAGGTGAAGGAAGTCACCGGCACCGCGTTCCCCGACGAGGTCCGCGCCCAGCTGTGGGGCGCGATCGGCGCCGTGTTCCGGTCGTGGAACAACCCGCGCGCCGACGTCTATCGCAAGATGCACGGCATCCCCGCGTCGATGGGCACCGCCGTCAACGTGCAGGCGATGGTGTTCGGTAACCTCGGCGATGACTGCGCGACCGGCGTCGCGTTCACGCGCAACCCGGCGACCGGCACCGCCGAGCTCTACGGCGAGTTCCTGACGAACGCGCAGGGCGAGGATGTCGTCGCCGGCATTCGCACGCCCGAGCCGATCGCCGAGCTCGCGAAGAAGCTGCCGGCGGCGCACGCCGATCTCGTCCGCGTCGCGAAGCTCCTCGAGGATCACTTCCGCGACATGCAGGACCTCGAGTTCACGATCCAGAAGGGTCAGCTGTTCATGCTGCAGACCCGCAACGGCAAGCGCACCGGCAAGGCGATGGTGAAGGTCGCGGTCGACCTCGTCGCCGAGGGCAAGCTGTCGCCGAAGGAAGCGGTCCTGCGCATCGAGCCGGCCAAGCTCGACGAGGTCCTGCACCCGACGATCGATCCAAAGGCGCGCCCGACGCCGATCGCCAAGGGCCTGCCGGCATCGCCGGGCGCCGCGATCGGTCGCGTCGTGTTCACCGCGAACGCCGCCGAGGAGTGGCACCTGCGCGGCGAGGAGGTCCTGCTCGTCCGCACCGAGACGTCGCCCGAGGACATCCACGGCATGAAGGCCGCGGCGGGCACGCTGACGGCGCGCGGTGGCATGACGTCGCACGCGGCCGTCGTCGCGCGCGGCATGGGCAAGTGCTGCATCACGGCGTGCACGTCGCTGCGCGTCGATGCGGCGAAGCGGACGGCCTCGTTCGTCGGCGGCGGCAAGGAGCACAAGATCAAGGAGGGCGACGTGCTGACGCTCGACGGCTCGACCGGCGAGGTGTTCCTCGGCCCGGCGCCGCTCGTCCCGGCGCAGCTCGGCGCCGAGCTCGGCACGCTCATGCAGTGGGTCGACGAGCACCGCAAGCTCAAGGTCCGCACGAACGCGGACACGCCGACCGACGCGCGCACCGCGCGCAGCTTCGGCGCCGAGGGCATCGGCCTGTGCCGCACCGAGCACATGTTCTTCCAGCCCGAGCGCATCCTCGCGGTGCGCGAGATGATCGTCGCCGGCGACGAAGCGGGCCGCCGTGCGGCGCTCGCGAAGATCCTGCCGATGCAGCGCGGCGACTTCGCCGAGCTGTTCCGCGTGATGGATGGCCTGCCGGTCACGATCCGTCTGCTCGACCCGCCGCTCCACGAGTTCCTCCCGCACACGCAGGCGGAAATCGAGGAGGTCGCGTCGCAGATCGGCAAGCCCGCGAGCGCGGTCGCCGCGAAGGTCGCCGAGCTGACCGAGGCGAACCCGATGCTCGGTCACCGCGGCTGCCGGCTCGCGATCACCTACCCGGAGATCTACGAGATCCAGGTCCAGGCGATCGGTGAAGCCGCTGCGCTCGTCGCGAAGGAAGGCATCTCGGTCCAGCCCGAGATCATGATCCCGATCGTGATGGTGCAGGAGGAGCTGCGCCGGCTGCGCGCGCTCGTCGCCACGTCGATGGACAAGGCGCTCGGCGGCGCGAACATCCCCTACACGATCGGCACGATGATCGAGCTGCCGCGCGCGTGCGTGATCGCAGATCGCATCGCCGAGCACGCCGACTTCTTCTCGTTCGGTACCAACGACCTGACCCAGACGACGTTCGGCCTGTCCCGCGACGACGCCGGCCGGTTCTTGCCGGCCTACGTCGACAGCGGCGTCCTGCCGGCCGACCCGTTCGTCGTGCTCGACCCGGACGGCGTCGGCGCGCTGATCGAGCTCGGCGTCCGAGGGGGCAGGGCGACCAAGCCCAAGCTCAAGGTCGGGATCTGCGGCGAGCACGGCGGCGAACCGAGCTCCGTCGAATTCTGTCACCGCGCGGGGTTTGACTACGTATCTTGCTCGCCATTCCGCGTACCCATCGCCCGGGTGGCTGCCGCCCGGGCCGCCCTCGCTCAGGACAAGCCGTGATCCAGGTCAAGCTCCGTACATCCCGGTACCAGGCAACGGTTTGCCGGGCCTACCGGTCGAAGCGCCTACCCATGGGCCTCGCCCACACCTTCTTCGCGCTGGGGCTCACTGCGGCCGCTGCGGGTTGCACCGCATCTGCTGACGAGGTTCGCCCGCGAGCCGACCAGCTGTTTTTTCCGACCGGCGCGGCGATCTCGCCCGACGAGCGGTTTCTGTTCGTCACGAACGCCAACTCCGATCTCAAGTTCGACTCCGGAACGGTCAACGTCGTCGATCTCGATGCCGTCGATCGCATCGCGAACGACTGGGTCGCGAACGGGGCCACGGCACCCGACTGCAACCCGGACCCCGACCGTCGGGAGACGCTGAACTGCTTGCAGGAGTCGCAGTTCATCCTCGCAGATTCGACGGCACGCATCGGCAACTTCTCCACCGACATCGCGGTGCAGGACACCGGCAACGGCACCGCGCGCCTCATCATCCCGACGCGCGGCGATCCGTCGATCTCGTGGCTCGACTGGGACGGCACGAGCCTCAACTGCAACAACGGCAACGACCAGGGCATCCCGCTCTGCGACGAGGATCATCGCCTGTCGGCGGTGCACAATGATCCGGACCTCGGAACGCTGCCCGACGAGCCGTTCGACGCATTCGCGGACAAGGACGGTCAGTTCGCGGTCGTCACGCACCTGACGACGGGTGCGGTGACGCTCATCGATTCGCCGATCGGCAGGCCGGCGGTCATCGCCGACGTGACGACGGGCCTGTTCGCGGCCGATCCGCTGACCGGCGTGCGCGGCGCGACCGGCGTCGCGGGACGTCCGAGCGCGAACGGCACGATCCTCTACGTCGGTAGCCGCAGCGAGGATCGCGTCCAGACGCTGACGGTCGGCCGCCCGGTGAACGAGGCACCGCCGTTCCTCGTCCCCGGCAACTACTTCTTCCTCGACCTCGTCGGCGGCAACGCCGGCGACTCGAGCGACACGCGCACGATGGTGTTCTCGCAGAGCGGCGAGCGCATGTACCTCATCAACCGCCGGCCTCCGTCGCTCCAGGTCTACGACACGTCGATCGGACCGACGGGGTTCCCGCTCAACACCGGCATCGCAGCAACCGACATCTGTCGCCAGGCGTCGACGCTCGCCGTCATGGACGCGGGCGACGGGGAGCGCGCCTACATTACGTGCTTTCAAGACGGCCAGGTCTACGTCGTCGATCCGCGCGGCTTCGGCACCGTCGAGGACATCGTCCTCGTCGGCCGTGGCCCGTACTCGGTCGTCGGCTCGGTCGCACACAAGAAGATCTACGTGACGAACTTCCTCGAGGACACGATCGCGGTCATCGACGTCTCGCCGACGTCACCGCGCAAGAATCGCGTCGTACTCCGCATCGGCGAAGTGAGGCCGCTGTGAAGCTCGCCTCCATCGCTCTCTCTCTCGCGTCGTTCGGCACGCTCCTGTCGTGCACCGACACGACGACGAACCCGGTCGAGCAGCTCAACCTCGATCGTCCGGTCGACGTCGCGTTCGCGTGCTGGGGCGGCCTGCGCATCACCGCCGAGGATCGGGTCACCGCCTCGGCGCAGCCGATCCAGTCCTGCAACATTCGCTCGCAGGCAAAGGCCGAGAGCACCGACCCCGATCCCCGTCCTGCGGGCCAGGAAGACCGGCCGATGCAGCCGGTCGGCAACGCGTTCTGGTACGGGCTGATCCTCCAGTCGGAGCCCGGCACGGTCGCGGTCGCGAAGTGGGACACCAAGCCGTCGTCGTCGTTCGGCGGCGGCGACGTCATCGTGATGGACGCCGACAGGCTCACGCCCGGCAAGAACAGCATCAGCGTCGGCGAGGATCCGGTCGCGATCGCGACCGACAAGGTCGGCTGCTTCGCGATGACTGCCAACGCGGGCTCGTGTGACCTCTCGGTCATCGACATCAACACGGTCGTCCTCAACGCAGAGAACACTCCGGACGCGCCCGATCCGACGGTGCAGCGCATCGACGTCAAGGATGGCTCGGGTCGCCTGATCCGCGCCAAGCCCGCGGCGATGATGTTCGAGCCGGCGGGCGGCACGATCGGCGAGGCCTGCCCGGCGCAGCCGACCGGCCTCGTCTACATCGCATATCCGTCGTGTCACCTCGTGGCAGGCGTCGACGCCGCGACCGGCACGATCGTGACCGGCGTCCAGTTCGACGCCGCCGGCGTGCCGTCGATCATCACGGATCCGACCAACGTCGTGTGCGACGACGAGTGCGGCCCAGCGGTCGCCGCGACGCCCGGCCCGCGCCCGGTCACGCTCGATCTCGAGCACGACGAGCGCACGGGCCGCGCGGTCCTCGCGATCGGCTCCGACAACTCGAGGGCGATCACCGTCTTCGACCTCGATCCGACCACGTTCCATCCGCTCTCGCTGGTCCCGCAGGTCACGCTCGAGGATCCGAGCATGAAGCTCGGCGTGACCTCGATCGCGGTCTCCCCGGTGATCGGCATGGGTGGCGCGAGCGGCATCGTCGAGGACGACGGTACGCCGTTCCAGCATCAGTTCGTGTACGCGGTCGCGACCGACGGCACCGTGCGCGTTGTCGACATCAGCGGTGCGCCGCGCGAGTGCGACACGCAGATCGATCCGCGCTTCATTCATAACGTTCGCGATATCGATCGGCTGTCGTGTTTGCCGATCGGCGATCCGACGACCCCGCGCCGTGCACTCGCGAAGGGGCCCGGCATCAAGCTGCTCGGCGATGCGGTCCCGACGTCGGTCGACTTCGTCAC
The DNA here is from genome assembly GCA_013368795.1 of Kofleriaceae bacterium. Lineage (GTDB taxonomy): Bacteria > Myxococcota_A > Polyangia > Haliangiales > Haliangiaceae > JABFXX01. The sequence continues at coordinate 12,598 of JABFXX010000147.1, read as the reverse complement.
CGGCAGGACGCCCATGTCCAACGGCGTCGCGGGAGCCCCGGCACGGATGATCGGTCACTTCGCGATCGTCACCGCGGCCAATGGCCAGACGTTCATCGTCAATGTCGACAACGACGACTTTGCGGACTTCGAGCCGCAGGTCGCCGGTGGCGGCATCGCGGCGCCGATTCCGCTCGACATCGCCCACCAGCTCAAGGACGCGATCCCAGACCGCGGTCTGCTCGCGACGGAAGAAGGCAAGTTCGTCTGCGACGACGCGGGACCCGATCCGGACTCGTCGCAGGGCAATAGCGGTGGTCCGCGCTCCGTCGGAAACCCGGTGCTCAATATCCCCACGAACACGATCGCGGCCGAGAAGTCCGGCGGTCTGCCGAGCCTCCGTCAGGTGCGCTGCGTCTCGCAGGTCGTCGATGACAACAACGTGCAGAAGCAGCTTCCGGTCACCGAGATCGGGTTCTCTGCGCCGGTCGACGTTCGCGAGAACGTGTTCCCCGACCTCATGGGGCTGCGGGAGGAAGAGATCTGGACCATGACCTGGGAGGGCTCGCTCTCGCTCGACAAGGCCGACACGGCCATCGACGGTCCTGCCACCCGGTTCGGCCAGCTGTTCGTCGATGCGAACGGCATGCGCCTCGCCGACGCATCTCGCCCGTTCTGTAGTGCCGGCGTCGAGCCGAACGACATCCTCCAGCTTCGCGGCTGCGACCCGTCGCTCGGCGATGCGGGCTGTCCGCTCGGCTACACCTGCTACGTCCACCCGCAGAGCCAGGTCGCCGGCCTGGGCGCGTGCATGCTCTCCAACGAGGCCGAGCGCCTCGCGACCACGTGCAGCGAGTTCCTGCGCTCGATCCGCCGCTACACGGTGGCGACGACGAAGACCGGCGAGCTCCAGCTCAAACCGCGCAAGGCAGAGCTCCGCACGACGCCGATCAACGGCTGCACGGACGACGCGCAGTGCGAGATGCTCGCTGACTACGCGCTGAAGACGACGAGCTCGGCCAACCCGGTCAGCGACCCGACCGGCGCAGACCCCAAGACCTACCAGTGCCGGCTCGATCCAGATCGCGCGCCGAAGGGCACCGGCGGCACCGGCATGCGCTGCCTCACGACGTGCGAGACCGATGCGGACTGCGCGGGCGGCACGGTCTGCCACGCCGACACGGCGTCGCCGCGCGGCGGCTACTGCATGGAGGGCGTCCTTCCCCCGCAGTCGTGCATCAATGGCCTGCAGCGCTACGAGCTGCGCGCCGGCGAGGCGTTCGCGGTCCTCGGCTCTCGTCAGGGCTTCATGCACCCGATCGTCGCCGACGCCGGCGGCAACTGCGTGCGCGACCCGAACGCGAATCCGTACGAAGTCGGCCGCGTCCCGCTGTCCGCACCGGCGTGCCCCGCGGGCGCGGATCCTCGTACCGGCCGCCTGGCAGACGGTACGGCCGGACCGAACCCGTGCGAGCTGACGGTCGACGAGACCGAGTTCCAGCTCAACTATGATCCGGCCCAGCCGGACGAGTGCAAGCTGGCTGACCCCGACGAGAACCTCGTCACGCGCCAGGCCGAGGCGATCCAGTTCCGCAATCGCGGGATGACGCTGACGCTCGTCGATCCGACGTACCAGGGTGACGCCAAGTGCGTCGGCGACCGCGCCGGCACGCTCGTGAACGTCCCGCTCGTGGTTCCTGGCTACCAGATCGCGTTCCGCCAGACCGCCGGCTTCAAGCCGCTCCTCGTGCCGATCAAGCCGGCCTTCCCCGTGAAGGTCGTCCGCGGCCCACAGGACAGCATCTGGGTGATGGACGCGGGCGACTTCCTGTCGACGTCGCTGGCCGAACCATCGACGCGCGGCAAGGTGTTCCGCGTCGAGTCGAGCTCTCTCGGCACGATCAGCACGCTCCAGTAGGCGTCGGCCAGTCCAAAAGTTGCCCCCGGGATCGGCATTGCCGACCCTCGGGCTATGTCGCGGGAAGCCGAGCTGTACAAGGACAAGATCGAGGTCAGCCTCGACGGCCGTCAGATCTTCTATCTGTTCTTCGGCGGAGCGGTGATCGTCGGGCTCGTGTTCGTGCTCGGCGTGATGGTCGGGCGGCGGGTCGAGGCGCGCGGTCACGTCGATCGCGCGAGCGTCGCGGCGACCGTCGATCCGCTGGCCGCGCTCGATCGCCTCGAGGGCAGCGGCGGGCTGTCGTTCCAGGGCTCTCTGCGCGGTGGCGAGGCGCCGCCGAGCGATGTCGAGAAGCAGATCGCGGCGATGCAGAAGCAGGACGACAAGGCCAAGAAGGTCGAGCCGAAGAAGGACGTGAAGAGCGAGGAGCCGAAGGCCGACAAGAAGTCGGAGGAGCCGATGGCCGACAAGAAGTCGGAGGAGCCCAAGGCCGACAAGAAGTCAGAGGAGCCGAAGAAGGCCGAGGCGAAGGTCGAGCCCAAGGTCGAGGACAAGGCCGACAAGAAGGCCGAGCCCAAGAAGGAGGCCAAGGCCGACGAGAAGAAGACCGAGCCCAAGACCGAGAAGAAGGAGAGCAAGTTCACGCTCCAGCTCTCGTCGTTCCAGGACAAGAACGAGGCGCAGTCCTATCTCGATTCGATCAAAGCGGCCGGCTACCCGGCGTACATCACCGAGGGCTCCGTCGACGGCAAGCAGTTCTTCCGCGTCCGCCTGGGCTCCTACAAGTCGCAGGAAGCCGCGCTCGCGGCGAAGGCCGAGTTCGAGAAGTCGGCCAAGAAGATCGCGCTCGTGACGAGGCTATAGCGGCGGGATGTCGGCGACCCACGAGGACGCCGCACCGTAGAGAACGAGCACGAGGCCGGCATCGCGAGGCCACGGGCTCGGCCGCTCGTCGGGCACGCGCATCGTCACGGCGGTCGCGCCGTGCAGGCGGGCCTCGAGCAGGCCGCTGCGCAGCGAGCCCTCGACGATCGCGATGCGACCGAGCTGCGCTGCGAGCTCGCTCTCGATCGCCGCATCGGCACGGCCATCGCGCGCGACGCGGAACGCACCGGCGCGCGGTGTCGCGGCGACGCTGCCGACGAGCCTGACGTGGCGAGGCGATGCGCCGTCGAGCAGATCGGTCACCGCGGTCCGCAGGCCGACGCGCCCGCGCTTGCGCCGCAGCATCGCGAGCGCGCCGAGCTCGCCCTGGCCGAGCGCCTCGGCCCAATCGTCGGCGAGCTTCGCGAGCTGTGCGATCGGCGTCTCCGACACGCCGACGAGGTGGAGCGCGTAGAGCGCGGCGAGTGCGCGGCGGGCACCGAGCCCGAGCCCGAGCCGGTGCGCGAGCTCGCCGAGCGTGCTGCCGTGCTGGATCGCCGGGACCTCGACCTCGGCGGACTTCGCGAGCTCGGCACCCGCGGTCGCGAGCGCCTCGCGCCACGCGTTGCTCGCGGTCGGCCGCGGCGGCGCGGGCACCGGGGCAGGGCTCGCGATCGGAGCGGGCGGCGGCGCCTCGACGGTCGGCGCGGTGCCGTTGACCGCGACGCGCCACGTGCGGCCATCGCCGACGTAGCCGACGAGCTGCACGTCCTCGCCGTTGGCGACGAGCGCGAGCGCGCCGCGGGACTCGGGGGCGCCGTCGACCGGGACGAGGCTGTGCGCGAAGCAGTGCAGCCGCGCGAGCCCGCGCTCGGTGACGAGCACGATGACCGGCGAGGCGGGGTGACTTACGACGTCGATGATCGTCGAGCCCGCCTGGTGACGGAACGGCCGGCCGTCGGAGAGGCGATAGACGAAGATCTCGTCGCTGCTCTTGCGCATCGCCCACATGTGGCCGGCGGCCGTGCCGAGCACGCGCGGCGCCGGCGGCAGCTGGAACTGCGGGCGCAACAGCGGGCGGCCCGACACGGCGTCCCACACCTCGAGCTTCTTCGGCAGGCCGAGCAGGACCTGGTTGCGCTCCATACCGACGACGAACTCGATCGGACCGGTGACCTCGAGCTTCTGCAGCGCGAGCCCACGCCCCGCCGCGCGGAGGATCGCGAGGTGCATCGAGTCCGGCGTGACGAGCGCGAGCCGGCCGCCCGTGGCCGCCACCACCTTCGCCGGCGTCTCCAGCTCGAGGCGCGCGGCGGGCTCGAGCTGCGGCGGCTGATAGAGCGTGACCTGCGCCCTGGTGCCGTCGCGCGCGACGATCACGAGCGACGCTGGCGGACCGACGAGCGCGACGTCGACGTCCTCGCTGTCGAGCTCGACGGTGCCCAGCGGTGGGCCGCCCGTCGCGGGCAACAGCGAGAGCATGCGCCCGTCGCGCGCCGCCGCCCATTGACCGTCGGGACTCGTCGCGAGCGTGCGCGTCATTTCTTGCCGAAGCCGCGGATGATCTTCACGAGGCCGTCGAGGACCTCGGGCTGATCCTTCAGCTGCGGCTGGCCCGGCATCGACGCGCTCTTGCCGACGCCCTGACCGCCGAGGAGGATCGTCTTCTTGATCTCCTCGTCGGTGACCGACGCCTGCCACGCCGGATCGGTGTAGTTGCGCGGCTTGGGGTTCAGGTTCTCGGCCGCGGGACCGTTGCCGGTTCCGTCGGAACCGTGGCACATCGCGCACACGGTCATGAACATCTTCTGCGCCTGATCGTCGGCGCCGACGGCTGGCTTCTTCGCGCCCGGCCCGGACTCGGTCGGTGCGCCCGGGGTGCCGCTCGACGGCGGCGGCGGCTCGGTGTTCTTGCCGCACGCGGCGACGACGAAGACGAGAGCGATCAACATCCGCATGATGCGGATATCTTACTCGTATGGGTTCTGGCGGCGCCAGGCACGGCCGGTCAGGGTTCCTACGGCAGTAAGTCGCACCTCGTACACCGAGGTCACGCCATCGCAATCGAGGTCCCCGACGGCGCGGATGACGGCGCTCTTGCCGGCCGGATCGGGGATGTACTGGTACGTGTAGCGATACGTACCGTCGATCGTGAACTGCAGGTCCTTCCAGCCCTGCGCGCTCCAGGTCGCCTCGTCGGGCTTGCACGTGCCGCCTTGCTCGCAGCACGACGCCGTCGGCGTCGGGCCGGCCGCGACCGCGGGGACCTTGCCGGTGACCGCGACCGTGTGGGCGACGCGATCCGCGAGCACGCCGAGGATGTCCTCGGCCTCCTGGGCGCGGTTGCGCGCGGTGCACGACCGCTTCGCCGCCGGGCACGTCGCGATCGCGCATAGCGCGGCGAGCGTCAGGAGCCAGCGAATACGGCGCCACCACATGGCGCGCGAACTCTAGCTCATTGCGCGCTCAGCGCGCGCAGAAACGCGACGAGGTCCTTGGCCTCGCCGGCGGAGATCCGGATCTTGCTCACGAGTGGATCGATGACCGCTGGATCGGGATTCACGACGGCCGCTTCCTGCTGGTAGTGCAGGACGACGTCGTCGAGCGACTTCGCCGAGCCGGTGTGGAAGAACGCTGGACGTCGGGCCGCGCCGCGCAAGGTCGGCGTGCGAAACGCGCCGGCGAGTGCCGGATCGATCTTGCCGCGGCCCGGATCGGAGAGCGGGTTCCCCGCGACGCGGTGATAGCCGCCGTCGGTGTAGAGCGGCGGCGGATGGCACACGCCGCACTGCGCCTTGCCCATGAACAGCTGGTAGCCGGCGACGATCGGATCGCTCGGCGTGGTGCCCGGCCGCGATAGCGCGGTGCGCTCGAGCGAGTCCCACGGCGCATCGCCGTCGTAGCGCGTCAGCACGTATGCCTCGAGCGCCTGCGTGATCGCGTCGCGCGGCGTGCCGCCGATGCGCGCGACGTGCGCGTGATAGAGCGGATTCTCGGCGAGCCGATTCGCGAGCGGTTCGATCGCCTCGCCGAGCTGACCCTTGATGTGAGGCGGCAGGAGGTCGGAGATCGATGCATAGCGGCCGTCCCAGCCGAGGTCTTTGACCCACGCGAGGTTCACGAGCGCCGGCGAGCGGCGAAAGTTCGGCTTGCCGTCGGCGGCGGTCGCGACGTCGCCGGAGAATCCGTGCGCGGGATCGTGGCAGGTCGCGCACGAGCGGCTGCGATCGTGCGAGAGCTGCGGGTCGCGGAACAAGACCTCGCCGAACGCGACCGCGTCGGGCGTGACGCGCGGGTTCGCAGGCACGTCGGGCAGTCCCGCGGGCATGGCGGGCAGCGCGGCCGCGGGCGGCAGCGTCGGATCGTCGACCTTGGGCAGTGCGTCGCGGCGCGCCGGCTCGGCGACGGGCTTGGGCTTGTCGCCGGACTTCGGGCACCCGATCGCCGCCACGGCGAGCAGCGGCAACAGCGCGTTCTTCACGCCTGCAATTTACCCCACGCGGGCACGGCATCGAGCACGCGCAGGACGTTGCCGCCGAGGATCTTCTCGAGCGTTCGCACGGGCACGCCTCGCCGCGACAGCGCGACCGTGAGGTTCGGCATCGCGGCGATGTCCTCGAGTCCCTCCGGCGGCACGACGAAGCCGTCGAAGTCGCTGCCGAGCGCCGGCACGTCCTCGCCGGCGACGTCGATCACGTGGAGGATGTGATCGACGACCGCATCGATCGACGCCGAGCCGAGGTACTTGCGCGCGAAGATGATGCCGATGCAGCCACCGCGATCGGCGACCGCGCGGATCTGCTCGTCGTCGATGTTGCGCCAGTGCTCGTGCACGCGGAGCACGCCTGTGTGCGAGACCATCGATGGCACCGTCGATAGCTCGAGCGCCTCCATGAAGCCGCGGCGGTTGATATGCGCGAGATCGACGATCACGCCGCACCGCTCGCACTCGCGGATCACGTCGCGGCCGAACGCGGTGAGGCCCTCGCTCGCGTCGGAGCCGCGGCCCTTCGCCGGCCTGCCGATCGCGTTCGCGCTGAAGTGGAGGAGGCCCAGGTAACGCACGCCGCGCCGCGAGAACGCCTCGATCGTGTCGAGCCTGCCCTCGAGCGCCTGACCGCCCTCGATGCCGCCGAGCGCCGCCAGCCGGCCAGCGGCCTTCGCGGCACGGACGTCGGCGCCGGTGCGCGTCCACGCGAGCTCGCTCGGATGCTTCTCCATCGCGACATCGAGCGCATCGAGCTGCTTCTCGACGGCGCGCGCGCAGCCGCGCTCGGGATACGGCGTCGTCCAGAAGCTGAAGAACTGGCCGGCCATGCCGCCCTCGCGCATGCGCGGCAGATCGAGATGGCCGATGTAGTTCACCGCCTTCGGCATCGGCCGCTCGTGGCGCGCGGCGAGGTCGTAGCCGAGCTTGTCCATCAGCTTCGCGGTATCCGCGTGCAGATCCATCACGTGGACTTCGGCGTGGAGTGCGCGCGCCTCGTCGAGCGTCAGGGCCATCCGCGGAGCCTAGCGCACTGTGGTGCGAACGACGCCACAACCGGCAAGTGAGCGCCGGCCAGCTCAGCGTGCCGGTTGCCAGCGATCGCGCGCGACCTCGAGCACGGTCAGTGCCGAGTCGACGCGATTGAACGGCGGCATCACGTACGCGCCCGCGACGCGATGCTTGACCGCGGCGAGCGCCTCCTGGGCGATGCGAATTCCCTCTGCGCGCGCCGCCGGTCCGCCGCCGACCTTCGCCATCCGCTCGCGATACTCGGCCGGGATGCTCATGCCGGGCACCTCGTTGTGGAGGAACTCGGCATTGCGATGCGAGGCGAGCGGCAGGATGCCGACCATGACGGGCAGGCCGAGCGGCTCCGCGTCGTCGAGGAAGCGCTCGAGCGTGCGAGGGTCGTAGACCGGCTGGGTCATCACGAGCTCGGCACCGGCGAGCTTCTTCTCCTCGAGACGGCGCAGCTCGCGCTCGCGATCGTGTGCGGCCGGCTCGGCGCCGGTCGCGAGCACGAACCTCGTCGGCTCGCACTCCTTGCCCGCGGGATCGACGCCGGCGTTGAGGCCCGCGGCAATGCGAAGAAGTCCTACAGAGTCGACATCGTAGACCGGCGTCGAGAACGGGTAGTCGCCCATCTTCGGCGGATCGCCGGTGATGATGACGAGGTTGCGCAGGCCGAGGCCGCCCGCGCCGAGCAGGTGCGCGACGAGGCCGAGGAAGCTCCGGTCGCGCGCGCACACGTGGAGGATCGGCTCGACGTTTGTCTCGGCCGCGAGCTTCGCGCACACCGCGACGTTCGCCATGCGCGCCGACGCGCGAGGACCATCGGCGATGTTGACGACGTCGACGCCGCCCTCGCTCAGCTGGCTGACCTGCTGCTTGGTCTTCGTCATGTCGAGGCCCGACGGCGCGGTCAGCTCGACAGAGACGACGAACTCGCCGCGCGCGATGCGACCGCCGAGGCGGCTGCGGTCGGCAAGCGGCGCCTTCGCGGCGGGCGAGGGTCCCCGCGTGATCTGGATCGTCGGCGACGACTTCGTGCCGGGCCGCTCTTCGATCTTCTCGCCGCGCATCATGCGCACGGCGCCGAGCATCGCGCGCGTGTGCTCCGGCGTCGTGCCGCAGCATCCGCCGACGAGCATGACGCCGCTCTTCACCATGCGGCGCGCGAACACGCCGAAGTGCTCCGGGTTCGCGACGTAGAGCGTGCGGCCCTCGACGGAGGCGGGCATGCCGGCGTTCGGCTGGGCGATGACCGGCTTGCCGCGGCCGACCATGTTCGTGACGACCTGGTAGAGCTCGGCGGGGCCGACGCCGCAGTTGCCGCCGACGACATCGGCGCCGGCCGCGATCAGGCGATCGGCGATCTCGGCGGGACCGAGGCCACCGTCGCTGCGGCACGTGGCGTCGAACACCATCATCGCGATCACCGGGACCTTGGGCCCGCGCTCCTTCGCGACGTGGATCGCCTCCTCCATCTCGAGGATCGACGTGAACGTCTCGAGCATGATCGCGTCGACGCCGGCGAGCACGAGCGTGTCGATCTGCTCGGCGAGCGCGAACCTCGCGAGCCGCCGCTCGGCGACCGTCGCGATGTGGAACTTCACGCCCGTCGGGCCGACGGCACCTGCGACGTACGCCTTGTCGTGCGCGGCGGCGCGTGCGAGCTCGACCGCGGCGCGGTTGATCGCCGTGCCTTGCTCGACGAGGCCGTGGCGCGCGAGCGCGATGCGATTGGCGCCGAACGTGTTCGTCTCGATCAGCTCGGCGCCGGCCGCGACGTAGTCGGCATGGATCGTCCGGACGAGGTCCGGGGTGCTGAGGTTGAGCTCGTCGTAGCTGCGCGTGTGGAGCACGCCGCGTTCGTAGAGCAGGGAGCCCATCGCTCCGTCGAGGAGCAAGGGGCCATTGGCGATCGCTTCGGAGAGAGGTCTCGATGTATCAGCCACGGAACGCGCGTCCTTCAAACCCGTGCGCGCCGAGCGAGCGGCGCACGATGCGCATCGCCTCGCCTCGGCCGACCTGGGCGAGGTGACCGCCGTCGAACCACAGGATCTCGCGACCCCAGTGTGCGGCGAGTGCCTCGGCTTGATCCGGCGGAGTGATTCGATCGCCGCGGCCGGCGACCACGTAGAGCCGATTTGTCGGCACGCGGGCAGGGCGCGTCGTCGGCGCGTGCACCGCGAATGCATCGGTGAGCAGATCCTCGGTGATGCCCGCCTTCACCGCGTGGCGGCGCGCCGGCGAGCTCTCGCCGTGCTGCCAGAACAGCTTCGCCATCGACACCGCGGGGATCATCGCGACCGCGAAGTCGACGCCGCCCGGATCGTCGGGACCGGCGACGCTCGCCCACAGCGAGGTCGTGTAGCCGCCGAGGCTCATGCCCATCACGCCGACGGCCGACGCGCCGCGTGCGCGGAGGAACAGCGACAGCGCACGCAGATCGTAGATCGCGTGGCCGAAGCCCTCGTTCGTGCGCAGCGGGTTCGCCGACGGGAACAACGCACCCGAGCGCACGACTCCGCCGGTCGCAGGCGCGCGCTCGCCGTGGAACGGCAGCTGGAATGCGACGACGTCGTAGCCGTGACGCAGCCAGTACGGGATGCCGAACGTGCGCGCGGTGACCCAGTGATTGCCGCCGCCCCAGCCGTGCAGCATCACGATCGTCGGCCGGCCGCGCTCGCTCGTCCACCACCGCGCGTAGGCGGTCATGTTCTCGGTCGACGCGAGATAGAAGTCGCGCGCGGTCGGATGGAACGGCCTGTACTCGGAGTCGAACCGGAGGTCGACGACCTGCGTGCCGAGCGGACCTTCGCCGAGGGACGCGAGCTCGACGCGCGGCTCGTCGGGAACCGGGAAGAACGGGCTCGGCGTGCCGAGCGTTCCGTCGGAATACGCAGCCGCGAGCTCGACGAGCCGAAGCCGCGCATCATCTGCGTGGATGCGCGGCGTCCGCGGCGCCATGCGACGTTCCATGAAGCGCACGACGCTCCGGTCGATCGCAGCACTCGCGCGCGTGAAGACGGAACGCACGTGTTGACCGTACCTCAATTCGAGGGCGAGGACAGGAGGATGGGATCTGCGGGCGACTGAATGAAAATCGCGCTATGACGTCGAAATGGCGATGCAAAGAGCCTTGCCGCTGGGGACCGTCATGGCGCTCGCGCTGGTGGCAGCACCAGCCGCGGCCGACACGTTCGGCGGTTTCTCGGGCGTCGACAAGCCCTACCTGGTCAACCAGGATCGCGTGTGTACTCCGCTGTCCGTAACCAACGCGACGGCCTCCGGCGTACCGAGCTGCGAGAAGACGGCAGCCGACGTCGTCGCGAAGCTCTCGATCAAGGACCCGATCGTCCAGCGCGGCCCCAAGGCGTCGTTCGAGGCGTCTGCCTCGGGCAAGACGCTCACGGTGACGAAGAAGTCGGGCGACAAGCTGGTGACCTGGAACGCGCCCGATGCGATCGGCAAGATCGTCGACGTCTACGCGAGCCAGTACGAAGATCGGGTCGCGGTCGCGTACACGACGCGCCGCCTCGGCAAGGAGGTCACCGACGTCGTCGCGTTCGAGCTCGTGAAGACGACCGGGCGCGAGACCACGCCGACGACTCCGTCGACCACGCCGACCACGCCGACGACCGCCACCACGCCGGTTCCCGAGGATCCGAAGGTGCAGAAGGCGATCGAGGCGGCGCGCAAGGCGAGCAAGACCAAGGCGCTCGCAGCGTGGCAGAACGTGCTCGTCGTCGACGGCGAGAACAGCGAGGCGCGCTATCGGATCGCCGCGCTGCAGGTCGCCAAGAAGCAGAACGCCGAGGCGATCGAGCAACTCTCGGCGCTCGAGAAGAGCGGCCGCGCCGATGCGATCGAGTGGCTCGTCGAGGCGCGGTTCGACAAGGTGTTCGCACCGGTTCGCGCCGACGCGAAGTTCCGCGCGACGGTCGGCCTCGATCGCAAGGCGGCGACGACCTACGAGCGGCTCATGGGCTTCGGCGGCCAGTGGGAGCAGACCGGCACGAGCTGCGACACTCCGGAGGTCCGGATGACGACGTCGCGCGACCGCACGTTCAAGCTGCGGGTCAAGGCGGCGTGTCAGGGCCAGACGATCGACCAGCCGTTCAAGGGCAACTGGCGCATCGACGGCGACAAGATCACGCTCGTGCTCCCGACGAACGGCAAGGCGACGGTGAAGGACGAGGCACCGTGCGAGTTCGAGGCGCGCAAGGACGAGGACGCGCTCCACTGCCAGCTCGATCGGGACCTCGAGTTCACCGTCCTGCCGACCCGCCGCTGAGTGTGGTGAATCCCACGCTTTGCTGTGCGTGAACGCACGGTGGGGTGACGGTCACTAACCTGTCATCCCCCAGCTATGATCGCGCCCGTGAAGCGAGATACCGGCCCCGCCGCCGCGCTCGCCTCGGCAGATGATGCCGAGCTGATCGAGCGTTGCCGCGCCGACGAACGCGCCGCGCACGACGAGTTCTATCACCGCTTCCGCCGTCAGGTTGCCGGCAACCTCTACCGTGTCCTCGGCGATCGCAGCGACCTCGAGGACCTCGTGCAGGAGGTGTTCGTCATCGCATTCCGCGGGCTGTCGCGGTTCCGCGGCGATGCCCGCCTGTCGACGTGGCTCTATCGCATCTGCGTCAACGTCGCGCTCGGCCGCATCCGCACTCGCAAGCGGCGGCCGAACGCGATCGGCGTCGCCGACCTCGACTCGACCTCGGTCGATCCGAGCCTGACCGAGCGCCCCGAGACACCGGAGAAGAGCCTCGAGCGCCGCCAGGACCGCGAGCGCGTGTATCGCGCGCTCGAGATGCTCGCGCCGAAGAAGCGGGTCGTGTTGTTCCTCCACGAGATCGAAGGCCTCGACCTCAAGGAGATCGCCTACGTCGTCGACTCGAACCCGGTGACGGTCCGGACGCGCCTGTTCTATGCGCGTCGCGAGTTCTATCGCGTGCTCGCGGGAGAACCGGTGGAAGGGGGCGACGAATGAGGCACGTGCGTCCCGAGCGCTGGGCCGACGCGTTCGCCGGCCGGCTCACCGACGAGCAGGTCGCCGCGTTCGACGCGCATGCCGACCGGTGCGGCAAGTGCAGGACCGCGCGCGATCGCGTCCAGCGCGCGTCGTCGAGCTTCCCGGCGCTGCGCAAGGAATCCGCGCCCGAGCTCGCGTGGGACTCGGTCCGCGCGCGCGTCCACTGGGCGGTCTCGAAGGAGCGCCGCACCGGCGCAACGCCCAAGGTGTCGCGCCGGCTCGCGTGGCTCGGTCCTGCGATCGCCGGTGCGGTCGCCGCCGCCGGCATTGTCGCTGTCGCGACCGAACCCGCGAGCGTCGCGCCGACCGTCGCGCGCACGCC
>JABFXX010000544.1 GCA_013368795.1 Kofleriaceae bacterium | reverse complement strand
GCGAGCGCTCGTCGCCGTCGTTCCACGTGTCTTTCAAAACGCCGATACCCGCCGCGCGCACGCGCGGATCGTCGTGGGCGAGCAAGATACGCAGCGCCGCGCGGCGATAGCCCGCGTCGCTCCTGGCCGCGTCGAACCGCTCGGCGAGCAGCGGCAGCTTCAGGTGATCGGGGAGCGAGCACTTCGCGACCGCGTCGACGGTGGCGGCGGTCGCGACACCCGGCGAAGCTGCGCGCGCGAGGCATCCCGGCCATCCCGGCTTGTCGACGAACGCATCGACGGGCGCGCCAGGATTCGCGAGGATCATGCGCAGGCCTTCCTGGACGACCTGCTCGTTCGCGTTTGTCTCGAGAGACTTCGCCACGAGCGCGCGGCCCGCGTCGTCGCCGTTCGGTCCGGCGAGCGCACGAACGGCTTCGATCTCGACGCGCCAGTCGGGGTCTCGCAGATCGTTCTCGATGGTCGCGCGCGATGTCGCGATGGCCTTGCGCTTCGCGAGACCCGCAATTGCCGTCGCGCGGATCTCGCCGTCGAGATCCTCGATGCGAGCGGCGAGCGCTGCGTTGGTGGCTTCGTCCGCGGGCGGCTCGTGCTCGCGCGACAGCGCGTAGGTCGCCGCGTAGCGAACGGCTACGTCCTTCGATGAGGTCGCCGCCACGAGCGCGGTCCGCGCCTCTGGTGTCAGCGCGATCTTGCGACGACCGTGACGGCCGAGCGCGAGGTCGCACGCGGCGTTCGTCGCCGCGCACTGCGCGAGCGCGCCCTGCCCGGTCGCATCGCCGGTACGGCCGATCGCCTCGATCGCACCTGCATTCGGAACCAGACCGACGAGCTTCGGCGTGAGCCGCGCCTGCGTCGCCGCGTCGAGATCGTCGAGCGAACCGGCGACGCCGATCGCATACGCGGCGGCAGTGACGATCGACGACGTGGGATCGTCGAGCGCCGCCTCGAGCGCTGCGAGCGCTTCGGTGCCGCCGACGCGCCCGAGGCCGCGCAGCGCGAGCTCGCGCTGGTGCACGTCGCCACTGCGAGAAAGCTCGACGAGCTCCGCGACACCGCCCGCACGCTTCACCTCCGCCTGCGCGATGCGAATGCGCAGCGGTGCGTCGTCGGCGATATGCGGAGCCTCCGGCCTGGTGCTTGGACAACCGGCGATGAAAACGGTTGCGACGAAGATCGAGGCGCGCAGCATCGCGCGCATCCTAACCGAGACAGCATGGACGCGGTCCCAGACGCGTGACATCGTCACGTTCATGCGTCCGTCCACGTTCACGTCTGCTGCCCTCGCCGTCGCACTCGTCGCTGCGTGCGGCAAGAAGGAGGAAGCCAAGAAGACCGACCAGGCGCCTCCGCCGACGACGGTCGAGGTCGCGCCGAAGAAGCCCGTCGAGAACAAGGCGCTGCCGCCGCTCGCCGCGGATCCGGGCGGCGCGACCGGCAAGCCGGTGTGGCAGCTCGGCTTCGGCGGGCTGGGCATCGACTCGGCGAAGGGCATCGCGGTGTCGCCGTCCGGCGACGTCTACATCGACGGTTACTTCGAGGGCGAGATCGATTTCGGCGGCAAGATCGGCAAGAAGAAGTCGAACGGCAAGAGCGACGCGTACGTCGCGAAGATCGGTGCGGACGGCAAGATCGTGTGGGCGCAGACGTTCGGCGCGGCGCGCGAGGACGTCGCGAATGCGATCGCGGTCAAGGGCGACAAGGTCGTCGTCGCCGGGAACTTCCTCGACGAGCTCAACCTCGGCACGTACACGAAGAAGTCGAACGGCTCCGACGATCTGTACATCGCCGCGTTCGACAAGGACGGCAACGTCGACTGGCTATGGACGGCGGGCGGCTACGACTCCGACGGCGTCAACGCGATCACCGCGACGCCTGACGGCGGCTGGGTGATCGGCGGCTCGTTCTCCGACTCGCTCGCGATCACGACGGGCAGCGGCCCGGTGAACATCAAGAGCAAGGGCGGGACCGACGCGATCCTCATCAAGCTCGCCGCGACCGGCGACACCGAGTGGGTGAAGCAGTTCGGCGGCAACTACGACGACACGATCTTCCACCTCGGCACCGACGCGAACGGCAACATCTTCGTCCAGGGCATCTTCAAGGACGTCGCGAACTGGGGCGGCCAGCCGCTCAAGGCCGGCGGCGGCTCCGACAACGACGTCGTGCTCGCGAAGTACGACCGCAACGGCGACCACGTGTGGTCGCAGCGGTTCGGCAACGCGTTCAACGAGGTCGCCGGCGGACTCTCCGTCGATCCGTCGGGTCACGTCACGATCGCCGGCTCGTTCGAGAACAAGGGCAGCATCTCGTTCGGCGAGGGCGACGATCACGTCTCGCTCGGCGAGGCCGACATCTACGTCGCGCGCTTCACCGGCGACGGCAAGCTCGAGTGGGCGAAGTCGTTCGGCGGCGACCGCGTCGACGTCGCGGCCGACCTCGCGACCGACAGCGCGGGCAACTCGCTCGTCACCGGCTGGTTCGAGGGCACCGTCGATTTCGGCAAGGGCGCGGTCTCGACGAAGACGACGAACAAGGACGCGTTCGTGATGAAGCTCGACGCCAAGGGCAACACGACGTGGGCTCAGACGTTCGGCGACAAGGACCACGACCAGGGCCGTGCGCTGGCGCTCGATGAAAAGGGCGCCGCGTACGTAACCGGCCTCTATCGCTGGAAGCTGTCCTTGCTCGATCCGCCCGTCGAGCAGGTGATCGACACGAACGATCCTGTGCTCTCGAAGGTGCCGAAGCCCGACGTGTTTGTCGTCAAGCTCGATCGGTAGATCCTCACCAAACGGGCCCTACGAGCTTTTTTTGGCGGTCCTCGCTTTTCTCGCCGGAGGAGCGGTGTAAAACGTAAACCGCTTCAAACAAGCAGGAGAAGAGCAAATGGCCAAAGCGAAGAAGGGTAAGTCGGCTGCCAGCAGCGCCCCCAAGGAGATGCTGCTCGTCGCGTCGAAGGTGAAGCAGATGATCAAGGACGCCGGCTGCAACACCGCGGGCGACGCCCTCGATGGTCTGAACGGCTACGTCGGCTGGCTCGTCATGCAGGCCGCGAAGCGTGCCAGCGAGAACGGTCGCAAGACCGTCCGCGCGCACGACTTCATGATCATGTAATCCCCTTTCCAAGGGAAATTACGACGGCGGGCACCCCTCGGGGTGCCCGTCGTTCGTTTCGGCCGACTCGAAATTCACATACAATTTCCCGAGGTGACGTCGGGGTCCCCCCTCTACCTCGTCTCGGCGTGCAGTTCCGCCGAAGAGTTCGTTGCGGCATTTCGGCGCTACGCCGACCGCACCGGACTCTTCGTTCCGGCAGCTGCGCCGCTGCCTGCTGGTCGCAAGGGCCGGATCGCGCTGACGCTCAAGAACGGCGGCGTGATGATCGAGGGCGAGGCGGAGATCCTTCAGTCCTCGGCGAAGCCGACCGTGCTGTACGGGCGGCCCGGTATGACCGTGAAGTTCGTCGAGACCGACGAGCCGAGCAAGCTGATGATCGTCGAGCTCGAGAAGGCGCGCCTCGCGATGAAGCCCGCGCCGACGAGCGCGACGCCAAGGCCCGCGAGCATCCCCGCCGAGCCGAGGCCCGTCGTGCCGCCGACCGGCGGTCGCATCGATGCGGCGAACTCGCTCGCCGAGTGCGTCGTGATCGGCGACGTGAGCTCGCTCGAGGTGACCGCGGGACCGGCCAGGCCCGGAGGCTTCGTCGTCCCTTCGATCCCCTCCGTCGGTGCGCCGCGGCCGAAGACGCCGAGCTCGTCGGGCGCGACGCCCGTGAGCGCGGTGCCGTCCGTTCCCGCGATTCCGGCACAGGCCCCCGAGGCGAAGCGACCGACGCCGGCGTCGCTGCCCAATCCGAATCACAAGATGACGTCGATCGGTTTCCCGGCGATCGACAAGCTCCCGGCGCAGACCGAGTCGGGCAAGGTCCGCGCCGCGACGACGCTCGGCCTGCCGGCACTCGATCGCGCGCCCGCGCCGCCCAAAGACGATCTGCTGACGACGATGCGCGGCAACGCGCCGGTGCCGCCGAACAAGACGCCGGTGCAGCCGATTCCCGCGCAGAACCCGCTGCTCGAGACGCAGATGGGAACGGGCGTACCGCGTCCCGCGGCGAAGTCGCCACCCCGCGTCACCGAGCACGACGAGACGACGACGCTCGGCGAACGTCCGCCGACGAAGCCAGCCGCACCGCCCATCCACGAAGAGCCGACGACGCTCGGCGGGGCTCCGCCGAAGAAGCCGATGCAGCAGGTGCCGAACGGCTCGTCGGAGCCGGGCACACCGCCGCCACGCCGCCACGATCCGAAACACAAGGCCACGTCGATCGGCTTCCCCGCGATGCGCGCGCCGTTCGAGACGCAATCCGTTGCGGTCGTTCCGCCGCCGAAGAACGACCCGAGCGAGCCGATCCTCGCGAAGTCGACGAAGCCGCCCCCGTCGCGCAGCAAGGCGCCGACGACGCCGCCGCTGACGCCGCGCCATCCGACGCCGATCACGCCGCTTCCGCTCGTGCGCCCTCCGTCGGTGCCCGCGAATCCGCCGGTATCGCGTCCGCCCTCGGTGAACGCCGAGGAGGAGAAGACAGATCTCAGCACGGTGCCGATGGCGGCGCTGCCGCCGACCGACAGCGGCCCCGTGTACGTGTCGGGCTCGCTGCCCGAGGAAGTGCCCGTCGAGCAGGTCGACTCGCTCGTGCCGACGCTGACATCCACGCGCTCCGGTGGCCTGCGCGCGTCGGAGATCATGGCCGCGGTCGCGCCGAACGAGGACTGGACGATGTCGCCCGACGCGTCCGGCCCGACGGTGATGCCGTCGGGGAAGCCCGAGCCGAAGGTCGAGGCGAGCGAGCCGACTCCCGCACCGCAGGCGCCGCCCGGTCCGCCGACGGGCGACTGGACAATCTCGCTCGATCCCGAGCAGGGCTGGAGCGCGCCCGCGAAGGTCGAGCCGCTGCCGGTCGCGCCCTCCGTGATTGCCGGCAACCCGGATCGCGTCGTCGCGAGCGACAAGGCGCTGAGCGTCGTCCAGTGGGAGGAGAAGCCGACCGGCATCGGCGAGGCGAAGATCGAGATCGATCCGACGCTGATGGAGCCGCTGAGGCCGATGCCGGCGCTCGACAACGACGCGTCGCCACCGCGCGCCGCGCCGCCGCCACTCGCGCCGATGCCGCCGATGCCACCGCCGCCGTCGGGCATGTTCGGCGCCGCCGCCCAGGTGCCCGCTCCCGCGTTCGCGACGCCGAGGATGTCGCCGCCGGTGCCGACGTTCGATCATCTGCCGTCGAACGTCGATCCGCTCGAGACGTACAACATCCACGGCGCGGTCGCCGCGAGCAAACGCAAGCGCACGCTCGTGATCGCGATAAGCGCGGCCGTCGCGGTGATCGCCGGATTCGTCCTCGTGCTCGTCCTCGCGTCGGGCAAGTCGAAACCCAAGACCACGCCCGCCGGTGGTGGCAGCGCGGGCTCGGCGGAGATCGTGAAGTCGGGCTCGAGCGCCGCGCTCACGACGCCGGGCTCGGCCGCGGTGCCGCAGGTCGCGGGCTCGGCCGCCGAGGTCGCCCCGCCGTCGGGCTCCAACGTCGAAGAGGGTTCCGGTTCCGCCGAGCAGGCCGTCGCGACGACCGGCAGCGCAGGCAGTGCCGCGACGCCGAGCGAGGCCACCGCGCCGGTCGCGAGTGGGCCGTGCAAGGTCACGATCTCGAGCCTGCCGCCGGGCGCCGACGTGCTTCTCGATTCCAACAAGCTCGGCACGACGCCGGGCACGTTCGAGCTGCCGTGCGGCACCGAGTCGAAGCTCACGCTCAAGAAGACGCGCTTCCTCAGCACGCCGAGGACGATCAAGCCGTCGTCCACCAAGACGAACAAGGTCCTGGTCAAGCTCAACAAGCAGACGTTCCAGGTGAAGGTCACGTCGACGCCGGCGGGCGCGACGATCACCGCCGGTGGCCGCTCGATGGGCGTCACGCCGACGACGATCAGGCTGCCCGGCTACGAGCCGACCGCGATCACGCTGACGAAGCCCGGCTATTCGAAGGACGTCGGGCGCGTGACCCCGAAGGGCAACAACACGTCGCACCACGTGGTTCTGAAGAAGGGCCGTTAGAGGCCCTGTAGCTTCAGATCGGCGACCTCGGCGCGGACGCGCGCCATGAAGCGCTCGCCCGGATCGCCCTTCGAGTTCTGATAGCCGCGCTCGCGTTCGACGTAATACGCGTTGTCGTGGAACTTCATCACCTCGTGATGACCGAGCAGGTGCGTGATCGGAAATCGCTTCGCGAGGTCGCGGACGAGCGCCGCATCGGCCGCGATCTGCGCGTCGGTCAGCGGCACCTTGCCCTCGTCGCCGACGTTCTCGATCCCGATCGCGATGTGGTTGAGCCCGATGCAGTGCCGCGCGAACCGCGTCTCCGGCTGTAGCCGGTAGATCGTGCCGTCGCGATCGACGACGAAGTGCGCCGACACGTTGACCGCGCCGCCCTTCGCGAGCGCCTTGCGTGCCGCCTCGATCTTCACGTTGTCGAAGTAGTTGCGGGTCGATTTTGCCGAGTCGCCGCCGGTGTAGTGGAGGACGATCACACGCGGCTCGATCGCGAGATCCTTCGCGTCGGGATCGCTGTGTCGCCGGCGGTAGTCGAGCGTCAGCCGCTCGCGCTCGTCGGTCCACTTCATCGGCACGTCGACGATCGCGACGCTACTCGCGGCGTCGGCGGCGACCGCGACGGGCCCGTCGAGCGGCCCCGCATCGGGCGCGGGGATCGCGAGGGGTGGATCCGGAACGACGACGTCCTCGCGGTGTGGCGTTGGCTTCGAACAGCCGACCAGGATCTCCGCGAGGACGTAGCTACGCACGCCTCGGTCGTAGCACTCCTACTTCCAGAATGCCTCTCGCCCTCCGCGCTTCGGTGGCACCGGTGCGCCGGTCGCGACCGCGAGGAGCTCGCTCGCGATCGCGCGCAGCTCCGCCGCATTGCCGTCGTCGAGTGCGACCGCGAGCCGCTTCACCTGCGCGTCGACGGCGTGGCCGAGGCTGTCGAAGCCGCCGACCGAGCGCAGGTCCTCGAGCCACTCGACGATCCGCTGCCACAGCATGCGCAGCCGCGGGAGCGGCGCTCCCGAGGTCGCAGCGGCATCGAGCTCGCGCGCGAGCACCGCGAGCTTCGTCAGGTACGCCGACGGATCGGCCGGCGGCGGCGGCGCTGCACGCTCCACCTCCCGACGAGCCGGCGGACGCGCCGGGCCCCGGAAGCTCGACGGCGGCGCGAACCGCATGCGCACGTTGCCACCCGGCGGAGCCGGCGGCGGACCGCCCGCGCTTGCCGACATCCGCGGCGGCAGCGAGATCACCG
>JABFXX010000172.1 GCA_013368795.1 Kofleriaceae bacterium | reverse complement strand
CGGCAGCTTCGTCGTCGGCATCGTCGTGTTCACGGTGATCACGATCGTCCAGCTGATCGTCGTGTCGCGCGGCGCAGAGCGCGTCGCCGAGGTGGCGGCGCGGTTCGCCCTCGACGCGATGCCCGGCAAGCAGATGGCGATCGACAGCGAGCTGCGCGCCGGCGCGATCGATGCGGAGACCGCGCGGAAGCGGCGCGGTGACCTCGAGCGCGAGAGCCAGCTGTACGGCTCGATGGACGGCGCGATGCGATTCGTGAAGGGCGACGCGATCGCCGCGATCGTCATCGTCGTCATCAACCTGATCGGCGGCCTCGTGATCGGCGTCGGCAGCCGCGGCATGACCGTCGGCGAGGCCGTGAAGACGTACTCGCTGCTGTCGATCGGCGCGGGTCTCGTCGCGCAGATTCCGTCGCTGCTCGTCGCGGTCGCGTCCGGCCTGCTCGTCACGCGCGTCGCGTCGACCGGGGACCGCGCACTCGGCGAGGACCTGGTCAGCCAGCTCGCCGGCTCACCGCGCGTGCTCGGCGGCGCCGCGATCTTGCTCGTCGGCCTGTCGCTCGTGCCGGGCCTGCCGCTCGCACCGTTCATGCTCCTCGGCGTGCTCGCCGCCGGCGGCGCGCTGCTCGGCGCAGCCAGGTCACGGCCGGCGAGCCCGAGCCTCGACGAGGAGGGCGCTGCGAGCGTGCGAGGACCGCGCGTCTCGCTCTTGCTCGGCAGGCGCAGCGAAACGGGCGCGCTCCACGCCCAGGTCGACAAGGCGCGCAGCGACGTGCGCGAGCGCACCGGCATCACGCTTCCTCCGCTCGCGATCCGCCGCGGCACGGCCGAGGACCACGAGCTCGCGATCGACGGCACGCCCGTCGCGTGGTTCGCGGATCTCGCCCGCCTCGCCGACGAGCTCGCGAAGCTCGTGCCCGAGCTGATCGGCGTCGACCGCGCGGCGTCGCTCGTCGAGAGCGCCGCGAGCCACGCGCCCGTGCTCGTCCGCGAGGTCGTGCCGCGCATCGTCACCCTGCCCGTCCTCGCCGAGGTGTTCCGCCAGCTCGCCCGCGAGCGCGTGCCGCTCGGCGACGTCGCCGCGATCCTCGAGGCGATCGCGCTCGCACCTGCACCCGCGACCGGCGGCTTCACCGCGCGCGACGTGCCGGCCCTCGTCGAGCATCTGCGCGGCCAGCTGCGCCGCCAGATCAGCGCGCGCTGGGCCCCGCGCGGCCAGCTGAGCGTGTTCACGGTCGACGCGATGATCGAAGACGCCGTTCGCTCCGCGATCGATCGCCGCGACGGTGCCGCAGTGCTCGCGCTCGAGCCCGCGATCGCGCAGGACATCATCGCGGCCGTTCGCGGCAAGCTCGGCACCGGGCCTGCCGTGATCCTGACGAGCGGCGACGTGCGGCGGCACCTGCGCCTGCTGCTCGAGCCCGAGCTGCCCGAGGTCGCGATCCTCGCCGCGCACGAGCTCGCGCCCGGCACGTCGGTGACCACGGCGGGCCGCATCGACGTCGGATGAAGCTCGTCGTCGCCGCGCTGCTCGTCGCGACGCCCGCGTGGGCCGATCGTCCCGTGCACGGCAGCATCGGCGGCGGCGGCTCGCTGCTGCTCAGCGGCGCGCAGGGCGATCGCACGCGCTTCGAGCTCGAGCTCGACCTGCAGCCGAAGAGCAAGTTCGGCGGCCTCCTCGCGTGGCGCGCGTTCGACGACGAGCACGACGGCATGGTGATGGCAGGACTTGTCTACGAGGCAGGTGCCGCGCGACCGAGGCTCGTCGTCAATCTGCACGCGGATGCCGGCGCTGACCTCGATCAGACAGCGCCGCTCGTCGGCGGCGGCGCGCGCACCACGCTGACGCTGTGGAAGGTGATCGGCGTCGCGTTCGACGGCGGCGCCTACCTGGTCATCGACGGCGTCGACGAGACGCGCCTCGTGATCGCGACCAGTGCATCGCTCGTCGCGCGCTGGTGACTCAGTAGTAGTCGATCGTCAGCTTGCTCCACGGGCCCGCGGAGTCGTGCGAGTTGAGGTGCACGTGCTCCTGCGACGTGCCGCGCACGATGATGATGCCGTGATTCGAGCCCGGCATCGTCACCCAGCCCTGGACGACCGCGACCGGCAGCGAGATGTCGATCGTCTTGCCGATGCCGTCGGGCCGAAATGTCGCCATCGGCGTCGCGTCGCTCGACATCGGCGGCAGCGCGCCCGCCGCGAGCCAGCCGATCTGCGCGTTGCGCGAAATCCACGTGACCTCGGTCTCGACCCAGCTCTCCTTCAGGCGATGGATCTCGACGGTGCCACCGGCTTCGTCGGCCTCGTCTGCGACCGTCACCGTGAGCGTGGCGGAGGAGACGGTCTTCGTCGTCGGGATGTGCGCTTCGATATCGAACCAGATGAGCGATGACTCGCCGCTGTCGACCGACGTGTGGTTGTCAGAGGCAAAGTTCTTCGACGGGTCGTAGTCCGCGAGCTCGGTGTCGCGCACATCGCCGGCCGAGGTGCCGATGACCACGTGCGCGAGCATCGTCCCGTCGGGAACGAACGCGTCGGGTGCGGCATCGTTCGGCGTCCCGCCGCAGCGATGGTCGATGCACTCGAGCGTGCCCGGGCACTGGTCGGTCGTGTCGCACGGCGTCAGCGGCACCGGGGTCGGGTTGTAGCAACCGCCGGCGATACTCACGGCGAAGAGCGCGGCACGCATCGCCCCCGAGCGCATGCGGCGACGATATCAGGTTCGGTCACGCGCTCGGTGACGATACCGACGTGTCCGCGTGGACGGCGGCGATTGCGACCCCACCGACCAGCTGGCGCGCCGACGCCAGGGCGTCATCGGAGCCGGTCAGCGCGAGGACGTCGCCGGCGCGCAGCGGCTCGGTGGGTGTAGGTGTCGCGAATCCACCCTCACCGCGCGAGATCGCGAGGACCGTGGCACCCGTTCGGGCACGCAGGTTGAGCTCGGCGAGCGACTTGCCGATCGCCGGAGATGCCTCGCCCAGCGTCACCGAGACGAGGCCGCCGAACCCGGGCAGCACCGCCTCGATCTTCTCGAACGGCTGCTCGACGTGCTCGGGATCCGCCGGATGGTGCATGAGCTCGAGGATCAGCTCGCTGCCCGCGCGCACGTGCTGGGTGAAGTCGACGATCGAGCGATACGTGATCGCGATCAGGACGAGCACGATCGCGCCGATGACGAGGCCACCCGTGCCGACAAACGGCTGCGTCAGCGCCATCACCGGGACCGCGATCACCGTCGAGATCGCGAGCTCGAGCATCAGCATGAGCGCACGGCGTGGCGCACGGCCGAGGTCGACGACATCGATCGGCATCGTGACCGCGGCGGCCGCCTGATGCTCGATCTCGCGCGGCAGCGGGATGACGATGATCGACAGCAGGCGCGAGACCTGGGCAACGCGGCGAATGACGCCGATCGCGAACGGGATGATCGCGGCAACGACGACGGCGACCGTGATCGCAGTGCTGATCTTCCTCGACAGACCGATGCTCTCCATCACGTACGGCGAGGCGATCGCGCCGCCGATCGCGATCGCGATGATCGCGGCGACGTCGAAGATGAGGACGAACGTCGGGCGGCGCACGCGCTTCCACGCGACGCTCTCGCGGCTGCGGAGGCGGCTGAGCCAGCCCTCGTAGAAGCTGACGAACGTGGCGATGCGCCCGGGCAGTCGCTCGGCGATCGAGCTTGCGATCGTGTCGGAGCGCTTGATGAGCAGCGACGAGGTCAGCGTCGTGACGCAGGTGACACCGACGGCGATCGCGAGCAGCGACGGCCGCGCGATGCGACCAGCGATGCCGATGCCCGCGATGATGAACGAGAGCTCGCCGACCTGCGCGAGCGAGATGCCCGAGCGGATCGCGGTCTGGATGCCTCGGCCCGACGCGAACGAGCCGAGCGCGACACCGACTGGCTTCATGACGAGCACGACGGCGGTGAACAGGCCGATCGCCGGGATGTTGTCGGCGAGCTGCATGGGCTCGATCGACATGCCGATCGAGACGAAGAACATCATCGCGAACACGTCGCGGAACGGCCGTACGCGCTCGAAGATGTCGTGGCCGTGGCCCGACTCGGCGACGAGCAGACCCGCCACGAACGCGCCGAGCGCGACCGGGTAGCCGAAATGGTCGGTGATGACCGCGAGCCCGAAGCAGATGCCGAGCGCGACGATGAGCACCGTCTCGCCCCTGCCCTGCTTCACGATGGTCCGGACGAACCGCGGAATGCTCAGGAGGCCGAGGACGAGCACGACCGCGAGGAAGCCGGCGAGCTTGCCGAGCGTGATCGCGAGATCGATCGGCCCGAGGCCGGCGCCCGACGCGAGACCGGTGAGGACCGCGATCAGCATGATCGCGATGAGGTCCTCGAACACGAGGATCGCGAACACCGCCTCGGTGAAGCCGCCCTTCCAGCCCTGATCCTCGAACGCCTTAGCGACGAGCATCGTCGACGAGATGCCGACGCATGCGCCGGCGAACACGGCCTCGCCCGACGAGAACCCGAGCGCACCGGCGACGAGCGCGCCGACCGTCAGGCACAGCGCGACCTCGAACAGCGCGGTGAGGCCCGCGCCGACGCCGACGCGCGCGAGTGTCGATATGCGTAGCTCGAGGCCGAGCGCGAACATCAGCAAGATGACGCCGAGGTCCGAGAGCACGTGCACGAGCCCGGGGCTCGCGACGAACGGGAACGGAACGTGCGGGCCGATCATGAGGCCGGCCACGACGTAGCCGAGCACGGCCGGCAGGCGCAGCACCTGGAACAACAGGGTGACGAACGCGGCCGTCCCGAGGACGGCCACGAGCTCGAGGAGCACGCGCGTGCCGGTCATCTCAGTGGCTCACTTCCGCTTCTTCGCCTTGGCCAGCGGATCGGGAAAGTGCTTGTGACACTTCGGGCAGACGCGATGCGACACGGGCTGGCGCGTCACGGCCTTCTTGTGCCCGCACCACGGGCACTTGATGGACACGACGCGCGACAGCGCAGACGCGAGCGCGATGGGCCCGGCCATCAGCACGCCACCTGCACGATGCAGACGAGGATGAACAGGGCGGCGAGCACGGCTGTCAGGATCGTAGTCCCATGGCGGTCGCCAAAGGAGGAGCGTGGGCGGTTGTCGTCGTGATTTTCGGTATCCGGATGCATGGGTCTCCATGCCGTGTGTGGGCAGACATGCCCTCCACGGCCTGCGTGAGTCAGCGATGAACGAACAGACTGCGTTTCGTCAGCTGACTGGAGGCCCACGTGCGGAGCACGCGGCGACGACAGGTGCGATGCGAGGAACGAGGACACGTGGTTCGCACGTGACCGCGGTGCGAGCCGGCGAGCCAATGCTCGTCGGCGCGCTCAGGACAAAAGGCGGAAGGCGGAAGTCGGGCGCGTGCGCGGTATCACGCCGCGTCGCGAGCGCCAGGACCTGGGTCGGCGCGGCGTCGAGGCGAGGCGTCTGCGACGCATACGGATCGCGGACGTCGAGCTGTGGACGAGCCCCGCCGACTGCCACGAGGCAGCACACGACGAGGGTCCACATCCATCGCATCGCCCCATCTGGGTAGCAGACGAACGCGCGAAGGACCAAGCGATTTCTCTCATCGTTTCGGGCTAGCCTCGAAGTGTCGTGAGGCTCGAGACGGGGGAACGCAGGATCCTGCGCGATGTCACTGCGTCCCTCGGAACGATCCGGATCGGCGAGCCCTCGGCGATCGGCGAGCTCATGCCGACGATGCAGCGGCTGATGCGCACCGAGGTGCTCGTCATGACGTCGCCGATGGAGAAGCTCGAGGGCGGTCTGACGATCTCGCGATACCACGCGACGGGAGACGTCGACGACAAGCTCCTGTTCGAGCGGTTCAGCGAGTTCTTCGAGACCGCACCGCCGCGCTACGCCTGGTACGACGCGACGCGCCCCGAGCCGGAGCAGCGCAACGTCGCGCTCGATGCACTCGATCTGATGCGGCCCGAGGAGCTGCAGGAGTCGAAGATCTACAAGGACGTGCTGCGACCGACCGGGCTCCATCGCAGCCGGCAGCCGCGGATCCTGCTGTGCGAGGGTGCGTCGCTGCTCGCCTGGTTCGGCGCGTTCCACGTGGGCCAAGGCGCACGCGAGGTGCTCGGCCGGCTGAAGCTGGTCGCGCCGCAGCTCGCGCGCCGGCTCCGCGTCGAACGCCAGCTCGAGCGCGCGCCGCGCACGTTCGCCGCGCTCGGCGCCTGCCTCGCCCAGCTCGGGTCGCCGGCGTTCGTCGTCGGCGCGAACGGCGCGGTGATCGAGACGAACGCCGCCGGTCGCGCGGTCCTCGATTCGTCACCGGCAACCCGCCGCGACATCGGCGAGGCAATCCGCGGTCGGCCGACGCGCGTGCCGGTGCAGGTGACGAGGCTCGCCGAGTCCGGTGCGAACGCGATGTGGCTCGTCGTCGTGCACGAGCATTCGATCGAGGACCGCATCGCTGCGGCGGTCGCCGATGCGGGCGATCGGTGGGAGCTGACGCGCCGCCAGCGGGCCGTGCTCGCCGGTGTCGTGCGCGGGCTCGCGAACGTGACGATCGCCGCCGAGCTGAAGGTCAGCGTCCGCGCCGTCGAGCAGCACGTGACGCACATCCTCGACCGCGCCGGCGTCGATTCGCGTGCCGCTCTCGTCGCGAAGGTGCTGCTCGGTTAGCGCCCGAGCAGGACGGCCGACACGAGCAACACGCGATTCTCGACGCCCATGCGCTCGAGCATCGCCGAGATGTGGAGCTCGACCGCGCGCTCGGTCACGCCGAGAGCCGACGCGATCGATGCGTTGCTCTCGCCCTGGACGACGAGCGCCAGCACGTCCTTCTGCCGCGGCGACAGCTTGAACCGCGCACACGCGCGCGCGACCGCCTGGGTGACGCGTACGCTCGAGCTCTTCGTGCGCAGCACGGCGAGCCAGTGCTCGGCGCTGCCGGGGATGCCAAGCCTCGTCAGCTCGAACTCGAGCTGCGATGGCTTCTTCGCGAGCGCGGCGCGGATCGCCTGCGCCACCTCGCTGCGCTGGGTCTGGAGCAGCAGCTTGCCCGGCTCGTTCGATTCGAACACGCGCCCATTGTTGCCGACGACGAACGCGGGAACGCCGAGCTGTTCGAGCGCGGCCTCGAGTGCGGCGGTCGCGCGCGCGACGGCGCCGAGCCGCTGCTCGGTCGCGAGCCGGCGGCGCAGCGTCGGGACGAGCGTGTTGAGCAGCTCGCGCTGCCGGCGATCGATCGCGTTCTGCGAGAAGCCGCCGAACCAGGCGAGCAGCGAGGCGCCATCGCAGATCAGCGACCGAATCATGTGATGGTGATGCATGCCCGTCGGCACGAGCACCTCGCGATAGCCGCGCGACGACTTGTGCTCCTCGGCTGTGCACAGCTCGGTGAGCTCGAGCGCGAGGTTTCGCTGCTCGGGCTCGGGACGCACCGGATCGAACCAGCCGATGCGGCGCGGCGCGTGCTGCAGGTACTGCAGCGTCAGGTGGCGGAACTTGGTCGGGTTCGGGATGTTGTCGACGTCGAACCGATCGACGCCCCACCCGCTCGTGCGCTCGACGGGCGTGACGCAGGCCAGCGACTCGAGCTCGAGCAGCTCGCGCATCGCACCGAGCATCGTCGTGATCGCCGAGGGTTGATCGAGGCGCAGCACATCGAGCTCTGCCACGATCGCGCGGGCGCGGTCGGTGTCAGCCTTCGACGGTTTCGCCATGCTACTAGCGACGTGAGCCACCCTGATCCCAGCGTACGGTCGTGGGGCACCCGGTCGCCAGGTGCAGCACCTTCGGTTTCCCGAAGGTCAGCGGGCGAGCTGCGAACAGAGCGGCTCGAGCCGCGGCGTCGGCGGGTGCGGGCTCCTGGACAGGCCGAAGCGCCAGCCGCAGCGAGCCGAGACGACCGCGCCCGTCGCAGGATCGAGCCGAGCGATGCCACTGGCGCTCGTGATCGCGAGCGAGCCATCGGTCAGCCACAACGCCTGCTGCGCGCTCGCGAGGTTCTGCAGCCAGACCTGCGTGCCGTCGAGCCGATACAAGCCGATCGAATGCGCTCCGACCTCGACGATGCGCGAGCCCGTCGCGTCGGGCCACAGCGAGACCGGTCCGTCGGCGGGAAGCGTCGAGATCGGCTTGCCGTCGACACCGTACGCGGCGAGCTCGAGCTTGCCGGCGGTGCTGCGCCACAAGAACACGTGGCCAGCGGCATCCGAGCCCGCGTACGAGCCCTCGATCGTGACCGTCGCGCTCGGCTTGTCGAGCGCCGCCGGATCGCGCAGCCACTTGATGGTCGGCCGGTCTCGCATCTGGATGTGGAGCAGCTGCGTGCCGCCGGCGAGCTTGGGCGCCGTCGGGACGAACAGCACCTGCTCGTACGGGCTCGGCTTGGCGACGGACGCGACGCGATCGAACGCGCGGGTCCTGGCGTCGTAGCGCACGACCTCGGACGTCGAGCCAAACGACAGCGTCGCGAGCTTCGTCGCGGGCTCGTACGCGAGGATGTGCGTCTCCTTGAGATCGGGGCGGACGAGCGTCGACGTGTTCTTCGCGAGATCGACGACGGCGAGCTGCCACTGCGTCGTGCCCGACTTGAGCGTCTCGACGAGCCAGTCGTCGCCGCCAAGCCACTCCAGCTGCGAGATCGCCGAGCCGGTCGGCAGCGCGAGCGCCGGCGACGACACCGACTCGAGCTGCGCGTCGAGCAGCGAGAACGTCTCGCCGACGCCGACGAGGATCTGGCCGTTCGGCGCCACCTCGGCAAACCGCGGCGACACGAGCTCGTAGCCGAGGAACTCGGTCGCCGACGGCGTGGTCAGGGCGAGCTCGCCGCCGGTCGACGTCAGTGCGCGCCCCTTCGTGGCCGCGAGCACCGGGCCGCTGCGCGCGAACGGGCTTGTCGCCCGCACGACCTCCGAGAGCGTCGGCGTGGCCGCGCTCAGGTCGAGCCACGAGATGCCCTCGAGGCTGCCGACCGCGATGACGTTGTCGTCGATGAAGCCAAGCTCGCCCGTCGCGCTGTTCGTCGCACCCGTCGCGAGCGTCTTGCCCGATGCGAGGTCGTACGCCTTCACCGCGACCGTGCTCTGGTCCTGGCTCAGCACCGCGATGCGCGCGCCGCTCGGCGACAGCGCGATCTCCGACGGTGCCGTCAGATCGAGCTGGAGCTTCACCGGCTTGCCCCACGCGAGCGTCGTGTCGAGGCCGAGCCAGCGCACGCCGTGGCTACCGTCGCCCCACTCCATGAGCGCGATCGCGCGTTTGCCCGCGGTGCCGATCGCGACCACGCGCTCGTGCGGCTCGGTGGGAATGCGCGCCGTGATCGCACCGTCGGCGTCGACGAGCACGACGGTCTGATCCGCGCGCCATGCGAGCAGACCTCGCTCGGTCATCACCATGCCGACGATCGCGGGCTCGGGCCCGACGGTCACGTGCGACAGCGCGCGGCCCTTCGCATCGAGCTTCACGATGTACAGGCCGCCGACCTGGTCGCGCGCGACGATCCACAGGCCATCGGCGGTGCGACCGATCGCGAGCTGCTCGGCCTCGGGCAGGCTCAGGACCGCGGGCTCGTGCTTGCCGTCGAGCGAGAGCCACAGGCGCGCACCGCCGAGCTCGTCGGTCGTGACGACCGCACCGCCGTCGGGCGTCGCGGCGAGCTCGACGATCGCCCCGGCGTGCGGTGCAAACGCGAGCTCGCGCAGCTTGTGTGGCGTCGGCACCGGCGGCGGAGGAAGCGCGGTCGGCGCGATCGTCTCGACCGCGGTCGTGCCGGCCGTCGAATGCGGCGTCACGGCCCTGCTCTGTGGCGCGCTACAGGAGGCAGCGAGAGTTGCGAGCAGGACGCGTAACTTCATTGCAGCGTCGGATCTTCGCACACCGGCGGGCTGCCGGCGTTCATCACGGGCGGTGCCTCGGTCATGAGGCCGAAGTCCCATCCGCACTCCATCGCGGTGCGCACGCCCGTCGCGCTGTCGAGCACGACGACGCCACCGATCGCGCGCGCGACGAGCTTTTGACCATCGCGCGTGAACGCGAGCTGCGCCGAGCCCCACAGCGGCACGCGCCACAGCTGCTTGCCGGCGCTATCGAGCATCACGATCTCGCCCTTCGCGACGTACGCGATGCGCGCGCCATCATCGGCGACCGCGATCGGCTGCGTCAGCTCGGGGAGTGCGAACTTCGAGAGCACCTTCGTACCCTTCTGGACACGGATCTCGTTCGTGTCGTTGCGCGCGAGCAGATACATCGTGCCAGTCGAGTCGATCGACAGCATCTGGCCACCGAACGGCTTGATGCGCTTCTTGGTGATCTTCTTGCCGTCCTGCTTGTAGAGGGTCAGCGTGTTGTCGCTGTCCCAGTCGTTCTCCCAGCCGACGGTGATCGCGACGACGCCATCGGCCTTCGCGGGATCGAGCAAGCGGACCGAGATCGGCGAGCCGCGGACCGCGAGCGGCGCCTCCGGCGTCGCGGTGTTCGCGTCGAGGTCGAGGCGGAACCGCTCGATCTTGCGCGTCCGTCCGACCGCGAGCAGGTGCGTGTCGGGCGAGTACTCGATGCGATCGACGGAGTCGTACGTGCCGAGCTTGGTGCGTGCGCCCTCGCGATCGAGATCGACGAGCTCGACGTCGTACTTGCCGTCATTCGGCGTCTGCGTGACGACATGGCGTTCGTCGACCGGATACCCGTACACCCACGGACCTCGGTCGTTCGGCCGGAGCTCGAGGTCGCGCTGCGCGTGCAGCTTGTCGTCGATCCAGACGTAGTGCGAGCCGGTCACCGCCATCGTGAACTGGTTGCCGACCGGCATGAGGTTGCCGGTGGCGAGCGACTTCCAGCCGAGATAGCGGACCTTCGAGGTCGTCGACAGCGCGAGCGACGTGCCGTAGCCGCTGACGACCGTACCGTCACCGATCGCCACGCCGTCGATGAAGTGCGACATCGTCGGCACCGGCATGCTGCTCGCCGAGCCTTTGACCGACCACGGATCGTTTGCCGGCGCGGGATGCGCGGGATGCCACACGCTGAGCGTCGACGCCGGATTCGCGATCGCGACATCGCTGTCGTCGAGAAACCCGATCGCGGTCGCCTGCGGTGCGGTCAGCGCCGTGCCCTGGATCTCCGTCGGCTTGATGTTCGCGAGGTCGTAGACGCGGATCTGGTCGCCCTGGTCCGCGAGCGCGACGCGCCGGCCCGACGGCGACAGCGCGAACAGCTCGCCCTTCGCGCCGAGCGGGAGCTCGACCGAGTCGCCCCACGCGAGCGTCGTGCCCAGGCCGAGCCAGCGCACGATATGGCCGTAGCCGTTCTGCGCCTTGCCGACGAGCGCGGCGACGCGGCCGCGGCGTGCGACGAGCGTGTAGACCTGCTGCGCGGCGTCGGCGATCACGCGGCCCTTTGGCGTGCCATCGGGCCCGTACCACTCGATCGCGTGATCCTTGGTCCGCACGACGACGCCCGCCGGCAGGGCGATCACCTGCTCGTACTCGCCGGGCAGCGACGCGCGACCGCGGACCGAGCCATCGAGGCCGAGGCGCAACACGCGAACGCCGCCTGCATCGTCGAGGATCGCGGCGAGCAAGTCCTTGCCCGTGTGCGCGAGCGCGAGCTCGTGCGGCGCGTCCGCGCTGACCGGCACCGGCGCGCGCGTGCCGTCGAGCGTCGGCCACAACCGGATCCCGCGCAGCGTGTCGAACGACAGCGCCGCATCGGCCTCCTCGGTGACCGCGACCTCCGAGATCATGCCGCCGTGCGGGACGCCCTTCGCGATCGGCTCGACCTTCGGCGCGATCACCGGCGGCGGCTCGGTCGCTGCGGGAGCGCTCGGGGTCGTGTCGGAGCGGCCGCACGCGGCGGCTGCAAGTACGAGCACGACGCTAGCGCGCATCACAGACGGACTCTGATTCGCTCGGGTCATGCGGAGGAAACGTTCCAAGTCCGAAGCTCCATCCACAGGCACGTCGATCGAACGCACCAGTCTCGAGATCGAGCTTTGCGAGCCCGCCGCCGAACACGCCGACGAGATTTCCGTCGATCCAGCCGAGATCGTTGACGAGCGGCGCCGCGATCTCCCACACGAGCGCACCTCCTCGCTTGTACAGTCGGATCCGGCTCTCACCGTGCGCCGCGAGGTACCGGCCATCGGGGCTCGGCACGAGCCGGCCGAGGTTGGCGCCCGCGTAGCGTGCGACGACGCGCTTGCCCACGTACTCGACGACGTCCGGATCCGCGATCGAGAACACGTGGCCTTCGCGCGTGACGAGCGGGACGTGGACGGCAGCCTCGAGCACCCTACGTCCCTTGATCGTCTCGCCGACGACCAGGTCCTTGCGCTCGATCACCTCGACGATCGGGCTCGTGTACGAGCCGTACGAGGACATGGTCGTCGCGATCATCGCGATCGCACCGCCGGCCTTCTGCGGATCGGTCAAGTACACGGTGGCGCGATCCGGATCGGCGTCGACGCGATACCAGGTGTCGAACTTGCCGGTCTTGCGGTCGCGCTCGACGAGGAACACCGTGCTCGCATCGGCAAGCACGAGCAGCTCCGTCGTCGGCTCGTAGCTCAGCTGCCAGTAGCGCGACACCTGGTTCAGTGCCTGCACGGTTTGGCTCGTGCGCGGATCGAGGATCGATACCGTGTACCAGCCGCCGAGCTTGTGGAGCGCGAGCACGTTGCCGTCGGGCAGACGGGTTGCATCGGCGAGCTCGCGCGGATCACCGGGCAGCGTGAGCGGCTCGCCGACGGCGAGGCTGCCGTCGAGCACGCGAGGCTGCGATTCCTTGTCGGCGATCGCATACGCCTCGTCGTGAAACGCGACCCGCTTCAGCGCACCGACGCTGTAGCCGAGGTAGCGCGTGTGCTCCGCCGTCGTCAGCTCGAGCGAGTCCTTTGCAGCGCTGACCGCGATGTCATTGCCGATCGCGATGACGCCGGCGTTGGGTGTCATCGGCTTGCGGCGCCCGTCCAGCGTCACGAGCTCCATCTGTCTCGACGGGTTCGAGACGACGAGCGTGTTGGCGTCGAGAAACCCGAGCGGCGCGCCGTACACGCGCCCCGTATCGTTGGACAGCCCGACGAGCTCCGGCGTCCGCGCGTTCGGATCGACGATCGACACGTAGCCGCCGTAGCCGACCGCGAGCTTGTCGCCGCTCGGCGAGAGCACGACGCCGGCGAACGGCGACGCGTCGAGCGGCAGTGTTTGCGTCTCGCTGCCCCACGCGGTGCCGGCGAGCCAGCGGCCGTAGAACGAGCCGTCGCGCTCGAGGATCACGAGCACGCGATCGTGCCGCGCGACGATCGACTTCACGCGCGAGCCCGGCGGCGGCGCGAGGTGCGCGCGCTCTCCGCCAGCATCATCGTAGATCGCGAGTGTCTGATCCGCGCGCGAGACGATCACGCCTTGCTCCGCGATCGCGAGCTGCTCGATCGCGGGCTCTGCTGCGATCCGCGCGCGCGACATCACGCGGCCCTCGTATGCGATGCGCACGATCTCGAGACCGCCGACCGTGTCGCGCGCGGCGAGCGTGAAGCCGAGCATGTCGTGCGCGATCGCGAGGTCGACGGCCTCGGGCATCGCGACAACGATCGGCTCGTGATGACCGTCGAGCGTCGGCCACAGCCGCGTGCCGCCGAATGCGTCCTGCGTCAGCACGGCAGTGCCGTCGTCGCTGACCGCGATCGCCTCGATCGAGCCGCCGTGTTTGGCGGTCAATACCGCGTCATACGTACTCGATAAAATCTTTGCAGTGCGGTGTTCGACAGCTCTCGTGTCGTCGGTCGAGCCCGAGCAAGCAGCGACGACAAGCAGCGGGGCGAAACGCCTCATGAGAACTAGAAACGCAGTCCAGCGTGCAGTTGTTCTGTAACGTTCCGTCGCCTCTCGTGGTCCCTATTACCTGTGGCTTTTCGAGTGTTTCGTTGGCGCTGCACAATTGCAGAGCAGAGTCGGTTTTCGCGAAATTCTCCTTTCGGGGAGACGCGCCAAATGTTCAAACCGTTTCTGGGCGGCCACAAGGGGTCGGCCGCTACGTAGATAGGGAGGCAGTAAAGATGGCGCTCGGTACCGTGAAGTGGTTCAACGATGCCAAGGGCTACGGCTTCATCAGCCGGGCGGACGATGGCAAGGACGTGTTCGTCCACTACTCGTCGATCTCGGGTGAGGGTTTCCGTACCCTGAGTCAGGGAGCGACGGTGGAGTACGAAGAGCAGCAGGGACCGAAGGGCCTCTTCGCTGCCAAAGTGCTCAAGGT
Organism: Kofleriaceae bacterium; assembly: GCA_013368795.1. GTDB lineage: Bacteria > Myxococcota_A > Polyangia > Haliangiales > Haliangiaceae > JABFXX01. The sequence continues at coordinate 12,501 of JABFXX010000172.1, read as the reverse complement.
CGTCGCGACGGGCTAACCGCCCGCTGGTCTAGCGCGCGAGCTGCGTGGCTCGGTAGTCGCCGGACTTCGTTCGAGTGAGCACCACGGCGAAGCTCTCCTTCGCGGTGCGCACCTGGAGAACGACATTGCCTTCGGGCAGTGACTCTCCGCCGCCGTATTCGTTGGCCGCGAGGAGCTTCCAGTCCTTCATCGGACCGGACTCCACGACGAGCCCCGAGTACATGTCCTTGAGGTCGGCCGCGGTTTCGGCCGCGACCTTGCCACCGGCGTAGAACGGCACGCTCGAGTACTTCACGAGCTTGTCGACGGCTGCGGTCGCGAACGCGCTCACCCAGAGGTTCGCAGCGAACACGGCCTGCTTGTCGGACACCGACGAGTCGGGCGAGGCCTTTTGCTTCGAGCCGCCATCGTCGGGCGTCACCGGCTTATCGGTTGCGCCCGGCGGTAGCTGCTTGCGCTTGCCGGGGAGCTTGCCGACGTTCGCGACCATCGCGCCGTCGTCGAGTGCGCCCTTGCCGCCGTCGTCGGGCACGTCGGTCAGGATGTACGGCTCGACGTTGAACGTGCCGCACTGGCGCCAGTTGCGATAGAAGGCCCACCGCAAGTAGACGCGGCCGTCGACCGAGCGAATTGCCTCGGGCGTTGCCTCGTACGGCGCGGAGCTGATGACGGTATCGACGGCAGCGACGTCGAACTCGGTCTTGCCCGAGGTCTTCGCGATCGTGACCTTGTGCAGCGAGCCGTCGGGATTCACCGACACCTCGAGGTTCACCCAGAGGTTCGGATCGTTGAGCGGATAGTCGGCGCCCTTGCTGTCGAGATCCTCGAGGAAGCCAAAGCCCCACAGCTCGTGGATGCGACGGTGCATGCGCGCGACGTAGAGCGCGAACGGATGGGCGCGCGTCTTGAGCGCGGTCTGGTTGCCAGGACGCACGTCGGGGACGAAGTTCTCGAGCGAGCTCTTGATCGCGTCGAGCTTGCGCTCCCAGCGACCCTTCTTGCTCGACATCTTGCGCGCAGCGACCTGGCGCTCCTCGTCGACCTTCTCCTTGCCCATGATGCGTTCGTAGTCGTTGAACGCCATGTTCGTGTTGAGACCGGGCAGGCCCTTCTTGCCCGCCTTCTTGCCGTCCTTCTGCTCGGCGACGTCACCGCGGCCGCCGATGCCGCGCATCGACAGGACGCCCGGGCTGGAGTCGCCCTCGCCGTTCTCGCCGTTGTCGCCGCCGTCGCCCTTGAGCGCGCCCTCGGCGACCTGCTTGTCGCCCGAGTGATCGGTCTCCTTCACGCGCTGATCGGTCGTCGGTTTGGTCTCTTCGAGCTGACGGATCTTGTCGTCGGGTCCACCGATCTCGGCGGACTTGGTGTCGTCGCTCTCCTGCGACGCCTCGGTCTTGCCCTCGGACTCCTTGTCGAGGTTCGTCTTGTCCGCACGCGTCTCCTCCGCGACATCGCGGTTCTTGTCGGAGAGCTGCTTGGCGTCGTCAGGCGCCTTGTCCTTGACGTTCTTGTCGTCCTTCACCTCGACCATCACCATGTTCGGTGGTGGCTCCTTCGGCGGAGGCGGCTTCGGCTGGTCAGGCGGCGGCGGAGGCGGAGGCTTCACCTCGGGAGGCTTGATCTCCGGAGGCGGCTTGATCATCGCGATCTCGGGCGGCTTCTCGTCGAGCTTCTCGGCATCGATCGGTGCCGGAGGCGGCGTCGGCGTGAGCGGCTGGATCAGCTTCTCCATCTCCGCTGGGTCCGCGAACGCGACCTGGACTTCCTTGGGAACCTCGCCGAACTCGGCCGTGACGTCCGTGTCGACCTTCAGCGTGATCGGGCACTCGAGGACATCGCCGCGCGCGGCCGCTTCTACTACGTCCGACGGGATGCACTGGCCGACCGGGTCGCCGAGATAGGGACGGAGCGCCTCGGGCGTCCGCATCGGGTACTGGCCGTAGCCAGCAAATGTCGAGTCCTCGCCGAGTACCGCGGTGAGCTTCACCTGCGTGCCGGCCGGAAGATCGACCGAGCAGCGGGCACTCGCGCAGCGAAGCAGCGGCGCGAGATCGCCGACGCGAGTGACGAGCACCTGACCTTCGCCTTCACCGGCGAGTCGGATCGTCAACCGCGGCAGCGGCTCCGGACGCGTTGCTTCGTAGACGACGAGTGCGCCGCTCTGCGCAGTAACGCTGACCACGACGGCGGGGACCCACAGCCATCGGCTGCGATATGCGCGACGCGTTGGGACCACCGGCCCCCAGTGTGACATACGCGAGGCGGAAAGCTGTTGCCTGAAATGTGAGGCAACGAGAGGTCATAGCTCGACGAAGACCGGCTCGTTTTTCCCTAGGAGAAGCTGCCGGGAGTCGCCTCGGTTAGACGCGCGAGTCTAGCGGTCAGAACCGGGTACGTCGGCGCATCAGTGCGACGAGCGCTACGTGAGCTTGCGGTACACGCCGACGACGATCCCGATGATGTCGACCGACTTGAAGTCGGCCTTGCGGACGATGATCGGGCTCATGTTCGAGTTCGCCGGCTGGAACCGGATGCGGTCCCCTTCCGGGTAGTAGCGCTTCACCGTCGCCTCACCCTCGATCATCGCGACCACGATGTCGCCGTTATGGGCGCTCGGCGTCTTCTTCACGAAGACGTAGTCGCCATCGAAGATGCCGTCCTCGATCATCGACTCGCCGACGATGCGCAGACCGAACACCTCGCGGTGGCCGCCGATGAGCACCTTGTCGACCTTCACCGTGTCGGTCGCCTGCTCGACCGCGAGGATCGGCTGACCGGCGGCGACCCTGCCGAGGATCGGGATCTCGGCCATGTCATCGTCGGTCGAGATGATCTGGACGTCGCCGGTGCCCATCGCCGGGCGGCGCATCGGTACGATCTCGCCGGAGCCATCGGGGAGGACCGGGCGCATCGCGCGCGACTTCAGGTCCTCGCGACGAAGGTGACCCTTCTTCTCGAGCGCCTTCAGGTGGTCGTTCACCCCGTTGGTCGAGCGGATGTTGAAGTGCTCTCCGATCTCTCGTAGCGTCGGCGGAAAGCCGCGCTCCACGATCGAAGCTGAAATGAAATCGAGGATTTCCCTCTGCCTCTGAGTCAACGCGTCGGCCATGGCACCCCGCTTAGAGCGATCCTACTGAACGCATTGACGGTACTGAACGCCCAATCACCATGTCAATTTTTTCTCCGGGATTTGTCTTAGGCGCGGTCGCGGGGATCGCGTCGATGACGGACGCGTACGAGCGCGGCGATACGGATGAAGCGACGAGGCAGGCGGTGAACGCGGGACCCGCGGTCGTCGAAGCCGGGCTGACCTCGGCCAAGCTCGGCACGCAGCTCGCCGCGATCTCGGCGGCGCCGCTCGTCGAGGCACGCCCCGAGCTGCTCCCTGCCCTCGCGACGCTCGCCGCCGGTCCCGATCGCCGCACCGCGATTCCGGCCGCGGCCGCCGCGAAGGCGATCGCGCGCGACCTCTCGCTGCGCGAGCTCCCCGATGACATCGCGCTCGACGACGTCACGACGTGGCGCGCGCTGTTCGACTCGATCGCGCGCAATGCAGATCATCCGATCGAGGCGCGCGTGCTCGCGCTCGACACCGTCGCATCGCTCGCGATCGTGCTCGAGCCGCAGGCGATGGGCTTCGACCTCCAGGTCGCGCTCGGCGATCGCGATCCGGCCTATCGCGCGGCTGCGGTCGCGCTCGTGCCCCGGCCGACGCCCGCGAAGGTACGCGCGGCGCTCGCGAAGGCCGTGCTCGACGACGCCGATCCGAACGTCGCGCTCGGTGCGGCGCAGGCGCTGTGTGGCGACGATCGCGCCGCGGCACTGCCGCTGCTCGGCGCGCGCGGTCTCGATCGCGTGAAGAAGCTCGTCGCGAAGGCACCGAAGCGCTCCACGCGCGACGCCGCGCGCTGCCTCGCTCGCTAGAGCCGGCGCGCCTCGCCGACGTCGAGGATCCACAGGCGCTCGTCGGGTAGGCCCTGCTCGCGCCAGTACGCGCGCAGTCGCGCCGGCGGCTCGCCGATCGGCTCGTCGGTGAGCCGGAACGTGCCCCAGTGCATCGCGAGGAAGTTCTTCGCGCCGAGCGCGGTGAACCCTCGCACCGCCTCGCTCGGATCGATGTGCTGGCTCTCCATGAACCAGCGCGGCGAGTACGCGCCGATCGGCAGCATCGCCCAGTCGATCGAGCCGATGCGCGCGCCGATCTCGGCGAAGTGCTCGCCCCACGCGGTGTCGCCCGAGTGATACGCGGTGCCCTCGGGGCCGCGGATGACGAAGCCGCCCCACAGCGTCGCGTTCTTGTTCCACGGCTCGCGCATCGACCAGTGACGCGCGGGCACGAGCGTGATCGCCACATCGCCGACCTCGTGGGTCTGCCACCAGTCGAGCTCGACGACGTTCGGATGACCGATGCGCGCGCCGTTGCCGAGCGGCACGATGTAGAGCGACTCGTCGCCGAGGCGCGCGAGCGTCGGCGCGTCCATGTGATCGCGGTGATCGTGCGTGACGAGCACGATGTCGATCGGCGGCATCGTGTCGAGCGCGACGCCCGGCGGGACCAGACGCGGCACGACGCCCGACAGCTTCTTCGACCACACCGGATCGGTGACGATCAGCTTGCCGCCGAGGCGCAGCGCCCACGTCGCGTGGCCGATCCAGCACGCGGCCGCTTCGCCGCTCGCGAGGACCGCCGCGCCGTCGTCGCGCACGCCGGGACGGATCGCGTCGAGCGCCTGGAAGTCCTCGCCGCGCGGATCGCTCCGCCGCAGCACCTTCCACCTGAACATGTCGGCCGCGCCGCGCTGTGGCTGGCTCGCGCGATCGTCGAACCGCGCCATCAGACGAGACCGAGCTTCTTCGCGACCTCGGTGTATGCGGCGCGCCGAAACTCGGTGACCTCGCCGGCCGCGGTGAGCTGCGCGAGCGTCGCGTCCTCGCCTTCGGGGACGAACAGGCGATCCCAGCCGAGCAGCAACGGGCCCACCGGCTTGTCGGCGATGCGGCCGGTGCACGTCGCCGCGACGACCTCGATCTCGCCGCCGGCCTCGCGGCGATACGCGATGCGCAGCTGCATCTGCGCCGGCGTCTCGCGCCACCACTTGCAGAATCGGTTCTCGTTCTCGCTGTCGAGCTCGAGCCGGAGGCTCTTGCCGTCCATCGTGGTCAGGTCGACCGCCTCGGCGAAGCACGCGCCGGCGACCTGGTGAGCGCGCACCTTGTCGCGCGCCTTGTTGTCGGGTTCGGGTGCGCTCGTCGCGAACCCGGTCTGGAGCTGTTCGACGACGAGGTCGATGCTCGGCACGATCGCGCGGATCTCGGCTGCGCGCAGGTCGTTACCGTCGATGAAGATCACGGCCACGGCGCGACCCTACTACAACGCTTTGCGCGCGACCTCGGCGCGGACACCCGTCGGCACCTGTAACAGCCCGCGCTACAGCGGCCACCCCAGTTGCCAGTAATTCTCTGCGGTTACCTGGTGGCCCCACCCTTGCTGAAAGGCCCTCCGCCAAACGGAAAAGGAGCCACAGATGTCGAATCGCTTCACGTATCTCGCCGCCTCGTTCGCTGTCCTCGCGCTCGCTGCCTGCGCCGCTGAAGAAGTCGAGGATCTCGACCCGGCCAGCTCGCTCGGCGACGAAGAGATGTCGGACGAAGGCCCGCTGCCGCAGGAAGTCTCCTCGGACATCCACGTGGACGTCACGCTGCCGGCGGACGAGGTCGATACGCTCGCCGCGGGTCGCCCGCTGTTCCAGCTGCCGTTCCCGTGCGGCCAGGTGTGGGCCGGCCAGACGCGCACGAACCATAGCCCCGCCCCCTCGGTCGACTTCAACCGCGCGAACGACAGCGGTGACACCGTCGTCGCCGCCGCGAGCGGCACGGTCACGCGCGTCGCCAACTTGGGCAACGTCAGCTACGGCCGCTGGATCGAGATCTCGCACGGCAACGGCTACACGACGCGCTACGCGCACCTCTCGACGCAGACGGTCCGCGTCGGTCAGTCGGTGAGCCGCGGCCAGAAGATCGGCACCGTCGGCTCCACCGGCGGCTCGACCGGTCCGCACCTCCACTTCGAGGAGCGCTCGGGCGGCGTCGCGATCAAGGCGACGTTCAACGGTACGCAGGCGCTCTACTACGGCACGAAGAACTACACGAGCCAGAACTCGTGCGGTGGCGGCAGCACGGGCGTCACCGGCCGCGTCAACACGGCGGGTGCGCCGCTGACGATCCGCGCGGGCGCGAGCACGAGCACCGCGGCGGTTGGCTCGGTGGCCGACGGCGCGACCGTCCGGATCACGTGCCAGAAGCGCGGCCAGTCGATCACCGGCACGTACGGCACGTCGACGCTGTGGGACAAGATCGGCGCGGGCTACATCGCCGACGCGTACGTGTCGACGGGCTCGGACGGTCAGGTCGCGCCGACCTGCCCGTGATGTCAGCGGCAGTCGTCGTCGTGCATCGGCGGTGCGATCACGCACCCCTTCGCGCACTCCTTCACGACGACGCCGACGCCACCCATGCAGCGGTACAGGGTCGACGGATCGCCGTCGACCTTGTCACCGCCACAGTAGAAACCACCTTCGATACACGGGCCGTTGTCGGCGATGCAGATGTCGTTCTGACCGGGCCGGTTCTGGCAGGTGCCCAGGCACGTGCCGCGCGAGACCGGCGCACCGCCGGTGTTGCACGTGTAGACCGTGTTCGGATCGCCGGCGAGCGAATCGCCGCCGCAGTAGCGGCTGCCGTTGTTGCAGTCAGCGACGGGGCCGAGCACGATCTTCAGCGTCGCGCGCGCGTTCGGTTCGATCGTCGTGCTCGCCGCACCGGTGCCGAGCACGTTGCCGGAGAGCTTGCCCGCGGCGACGATGCCGACGTAGATCGCGTCGGTCGTGTCGAGCTCGACCGCGGTCGAGAGCGGCAGGTCGACGGTGCCGCCACCGGAGGGCGCTGTCGTCGTCGCCGCGTGGTTCTGGCCGTACTGGATGTCGAGCTCGAGGTGATCGATGCGTTCGACGGTGTCCGACGAGACGTCGACCTGGATGCACGTGCTGAGGCCCTCGCACGGATCGTCGCTGCCGCACGCGGCGAGGCCGAGGAGCACGACGAATGAGCGCCTCATGGCATGCACCCCATGTCCGTGCAGTGGATCGGCGGCAGCTCGCCGTCGCGGGTCGCGACATAGATGATGCCGCCGGTCACGCCGAGCGCGACGACGCCGACCGCGGGCCAGAACCACCAGCGATCGGTGATCGAGCGGCGGATCGGGGAGAGCGTCAGGTGGACGTCGAGCTCGCCGCCGGCGGTGAGGTCGACCGTGCGCGATGCCGAGCGAAACCCGTCGCGATCCGCGATCAGCGTGTGCGTGCCCGAGCGCATCGCGAGCGACTTGTAGGGCGTCGCGCCGACGACAGCACCGTCGATGTGCAGCGTGGCGGCGGTCGGCGTGGAGTCGACGCGCAGCACGCCGGTGCGCTTGCAGAGGTCGCGCCAGCGCGCCATCTCGGCGACGCGCTCGTCGGTGGGCGGCACGCGGGCGAGGAACTCGTCGATGTGACCGAGCGCAGCCGTGCAGTCGCCGAGCTGGATCTCGGTCAGCGCGAGCCAGCGGAAGGGGTTCGGCGTGTCGGGTGCTGACTTGTGGGCGAGCGTCAGCTCGCGCAGGGCTTCATCGAACTTGCCCGCGCGGAACGCGATGACACCTTTGTCGAGGTGTGCGAGAGCGGTCTTCTCGTCCAGCTGGCGCGCCTGGTCGGCGAAAGCACGCAAGCCGGTTGTGACCTGGACCGCCATCGCGATCGGCACCACCAACGAACGCATCTCGTGCGACAGTAACTCGCGACCATCGAAGATGACAGCAGCTACACCACGCATCGTCGGTAACTACACGCTCGGCGAGTTGCTCGGCCGCGGCGGCACGAGCGAGGTGTACGCCGCGAAACATCGTTTTCTCGGTGAAAGCGTTGCTGTGAAGATCCTGCGCAGCGAGCTCGCGAGCGAGACCGCGATCGTCGATGCGTTTGTCGCCGAGGCAGGGCGCACGCGCGAGATCGATCACCCGAACGTCGTGCGCGTGCTCGACTTCGGACGCGACGAGGCGAGCGCGTCCTGCTACCTCGTCATGGATCGGATCACCGGCGAGTCGCTGTCGGCACACCTCGCCGCGCGCGGCCGCATCGACGAGGCAGAGCTGCGACCGCTGGGCGCTGCGATCGCCGACGGGCTCGCCGCCGCACACGCGCGGGGCATCGTCCATCGCGATCTCAAGCCCGGCAACGTGATGATGCGTGGCGACGTTCCGACGATCGTCGACTTCGGCATCGCGAAGAGCCTCGGCGAGGGCTCCGCCGTCGTCACGAGCCGCCGCGTCGGCACGCTCGCGTACATGGCGCCGGAGCAGCTCGCATCGGGGCTGATCACGCCGTCCGTCGACATCTGGGCGCTCGGCGTCGTCATGTTCGAGCTCGCGACCGGGCGCCTGCCGTTCGAGGAGTTCACCGACGGCCGCCTCCCGCAGCTCGTCGATACGCCATTGCGCGCATCGGACCTCGCGCCGGTCTCGCCCTCGCTGGCGTCCTTGATCGCGCGCTGCCTCGAGCGTGATCCGGGGCGCCGTCCCGCATCGATGACCGAGGTCGCTCGCCTGTTGCGCGAACCCGCCGCCGGAGGCGAGGAACGGATCACCGCCGATGTCGGCGCGATTCCCGCGGCTGCGCGCTGGGCGTCCGCAACGCCGCCGGCTGCAGCGCACGTCGCGCCCCGGCCGCACGATGAATTTCCGACGACGCGCGACCTCATGCCGACGCGCGCCAAGCGGTTGCCGATGGGGTTCATCGCGAGCGTACTCGGCCTGCTCGCCGTGATCGTCGGCGGCGCGATCGTGATCGCGAAGCTCGCGTCCAGCGATGCCGCGCCCGTCGCGAAGGTGCCGGCGGCGATGCCCGAGCCGACGCCTGTCGAGACGCCGCGCGCGGACGAAGCAAGCAACACGGCCGCGGTGGAACCACCGACCGAGGAGCCCGCGCCGCCGCCCGTCGAAGAGGCCGCGGTGGCGAACCGTCCGATCGAGGCCGAGAGCCGGGTGAAGAAGTCGAAGCGATCGACGAAGAAGTACAGGCCGCGGTCGAAGAAGCAAACCCCGAGCGAGCCAGCGACGATTTCAGGTGAGGGACTCAAGTGAAATCGAACGACGACATTCGCGCGACCGAGGCCCTGCCCTCGTCGCTTCCATCGAAGATCACGGTGCGCGAGTGTCGGCTGACGCTCGTCGGCGGTGGCAGCGACGGCGCCACTCAATTGATCGGCCGCGAACGCACGGTGATCGGCGCCGACGCGCGCGCTGACCTCGTCATCGACGATCCGACGCTGTCGAAGTTCCACTGCGAGATCCGGATCGAAGAGGGCCAGCCGTTCGTGCGTGACCTCGGCAGCCGCAATGGCACGTCGGTCGATCGCGTGCCGGTGATCGAGGCTCCGCTGCGCCATGGCGCGCTCTTGACGCTCGGCCGCACCGAGCTGCGATTCGAGATCGGTGCACGCGAGGTCGAGGTGGCGCTGTCGCCGCACGATCACTTCGGCAAGGTGCGCGGCAGCTCGATCGCGATGCGCAAGATCTACCCGCTGCTCGAGGCTGCCGCCGGCACGAACAGCACCGTGCTGCTGCAGGGCGAGAGCGGCACCGGCAAGGACCTCGCGGCCGAGTCGATCCACGGCGAGAGCGCGCGCCGCGATGGACCGTTCGTTGTCGTCGACTGCGGCGCGATTCCCGGCCACCTGCTCGAGGCCGAGCTGTTCGGCTACGAGCCCGGCTCGTTCACCGGCGCCGCACCGGGCGGGCGCATCGGCGCGTTCGAGGCCGCGAACGGCGGCACGCTGCATCTCGACGAGATCGGCGAGCTCGCGCTCGAGCTTCAGCCAAAGCTCCTGCGCGCGATCGATCGCCGCGAGATCCAGCGCATCGGCTCGACGCAGCGAATCCCCGTCGACGTCCGCATCGTCGCGGCGACGAACCGCGACCTCAAAGCGGAGGTCAACGCGCGCCGGTTCCGTTCCGACCTCTACTTCCGACTCGCCGTGATCGTCGTGTCGATGCCGCCGCTGCGCTCGCGCACGACCGATATCCCGGTGCTCGTCGAGTCCATCCTCGACAAGCTCGGCGATCGCGAGTCGGCAATGGCGCGTGCGCTGTCGGGCGGCGAGCTCGTGCCCGAGCTGTTGCGCCATGGCTGGCCCGGCAACGTCCGCGAGCTGCGCAACTACGTCGAGTCGTGCCTCGCGCGCCAGGAGAGCGCGCTTGCCGCGGTGCCGCCGAACGAGCCGACGATCGACATCACGCAGCCGCTGCGCGACGTCCGCGAGAGGTGGCTGCGCCACGTCGAGCGCCGCTACCTCGAGGAGCTGCTCGCCGCACACGGCGGCAACGTCAGCGCTGCCGCGCGCGCGGCCGGCGTCGACCGCGTGCACATGCATCGCCTGCTCGGCAAAGTCGGGCTGCGCTAGCTACTCGACGATCACGCGGTCGCTCGCGCCGCGGCCGAACGTCTCGGGCATGTACATCTCCTCCGCCTTCGGCGGCGGGACGACGAAATTACCCGGCGTCGTCGCACGCGCGACGTAGCTGTACTCGTGCACGCCTTCCCAGAGCAGCGACGCGAACGCCTCGGTGCGCTCGTCGCGCATGTTCTGGTGCTCGTACCAGGGGCCGTACCACCACCAGTACGCGCCGCGCGCCTTCTGCTCGTTCGGATCGGTCGGGATGGGGCCGGTCGTCGCGAGCTCGGGGTTCATCGCCTCGAGGCCAGCGGGCATCGGATCGACGAGCGCGACGTGATAGCGCCGGTTCTCGTTGACCATGTTCAGCTTCACGCGAACGCGCGCGCCGGCCTTGATGTGCCACACGCCATCCTTGTCCTTCGTGACGTCCTTCGGATCGTCGACCGACTCGTAGCGACGCTCGACGACGAAGCCGTAGTCCGCCGGCGGCAGCTTGAAGTCAGCCGGCGCGTACTTCATGCCGATGCGGTAGTAGAGGCGACCGGCGCCGTCCTTCTGAATCGTCAGCGACTGCTTGTCGTGCGTCGCGACGTCCTTCATCGCGATGTCGATCTGGTGATACTCGGTCGTGCGGCCCTTGAACGCGTGGTCGCCCGCGTAGTCGTTGCCGAGCCACACGCGCGCGACGAAGTCCGGCGTCGTCTTCTCGTACGTCTTGAAGTAGAGGTCGAGCGCCATCAGGACGAACGCGTTCTCCTGCGTGTTGAGCCAGTGACCCGCTTTGCGGTGAGCGAGCAGGCCCGTGACGAGCTTCGGGATGAGGTCGCTGTTCTTCTGCTCCTGGATCAGCGACTCGAGCATGACGCCGTCGACGCGGCGATCCGACGAGAGCAGCAGGTAGTTGCCGTCGCCGTAGCTCGTCGTGAAGTTCGCGGCACCCGCGGTCTCGCTGACCTTGTTCATCGCATGGCGAACGATCGCGGCGCGCTCGGCCTGCGCCGACGCGTTGCCCGTGAACGTGCCGAGCAGCCAGCCGAGCGTCTCCATCTGGAGCTTCTCGATGCTGCCGGCCTGCGCGATGATGTTCTTGCCCTTCGCGATGTCGACGTCGCCCATCTGCTTGCGCACGTAGAGCGCGTACGAGCTGATCTACCAGCGGACCTCCTTCGGGTAGTACAAGGGATAGTAGTTCTCGATGTTCTGGAGGAACACCTTGCCGCGGTCGAGCATCAGCTGCGGCACCGTGAAGCCCTTCGCCTTCGCCTTGAGCAGTGCCTGCGTCACGTAGACGCTGAGGTACGGCTCGCTCGGGTGACCGCGCTCCCAGAACGCGTAGCCACCGTCGTAGTTCTGCATCTGCGACAGGTGCTCGATGTCGACCTCGACGGAGTGTTCCATCGCAGCCGTGCTCGGCAGGTCCTTCGACTTGAACGCGGCGAGCACGTCGCGCAGCGATGCGAGCGCGAGGATGCGCGAGCTGCGCTGCTCGGCGCAGTCGAACGGGTACTTCACGAGGTAGATGACCGCGTCGGTGAGCGACTGGAGGTTTGTCGACGCCGTCGTGATCTCGATGCCGCCGAACTGCTGGACGACCTTGCCCGGCAGCGCGACGGGCTGCGCGATCGCGCCGTTGTCGATCACGCCGTACGTCGCGAACGCCTCGGTCGTCGCCGGCGTCCACACCGGCAGCTCGAGGTTCGCGGCGTCGCTCGCGTTGCCCGCGGCACCGACGACCTGGAACCGCGCGGTACCCGCCATCTCGGCGGAGGCAGGGAACTGGACCTCGACGCGATCGTTCGCCGGCACCGTGAATTCGCGGCCGGCGCCATCGGTGAGCGTCATGTTCGCGGTGCGCGCCGCGAGACGAACCGTCATCGGCGCGTCGGTCTGGTTCTGGACGACGATCGGCAGCTTGAACGTGTCGCCGAAGTTCAAGAAGCGCGGCGGCGACGGGCGCACCATCAGCGGCAGGCGCGCGGTGATCGCGCTCTCGCCCTTGCCGAACTGCTTCTCACC
>JABFXX010000473.1 GCA_013368795.1 Kofleriaceae bacterium | reverse complement strand
CTGCTCGTCGCGAACCACGCCGGCACGCTGCCGTACGACAGCGCGATGGTGATGCACGCCGTGCGTCGCGATCACCCGGCGCGCCGCGACGTCCGCCCGCTCGTCGAGGACACGGTGTTCCACCTGCCGTTCCTCGGCCCGATCATGAATCGCATCGGCGGCGTGCGCGCCGACCCGGCGAACGCCGAGCGCCTGCTCCAGAAGGACGAGCTCGTCGCCGTGTTCCCCGAGGGCGAGAAGGGCATGGGCAAGCTGTGGAAGGACCGCTACCGCCTGCAGCGGTTCGGTCGCGGCGGCTTCGTCAAGCTCGCGCTCCGCACCGGCTCGCCGATCATCCCGGTCGCCGTCGTCGGCGCCGAGGAAGCGGCACCGATGCTCGGCAAGGTGACGTGGTTTGCCAAGAACATCGGCATTCCGTGGATCCCGGTGACGCCGACGTTCCCGTGGTTTGGCCCGGCGGGCCTCTTGCCGCTGCCGAGCAAGTGGTTCGTACAGTTCGGCACACCGATCGATCTCGGTGCAGCGCATGGACCCGCGGCCGCCGAGGATCGGTTGCTCGTGAACCGCCTCGCCGATCAGATCCGGACGCAGATCCAGACGATGATCGACGGCCTGCTCGGCAAGCGCCGCTCGCCGCTACTGGCCGCGTACATCGGTTGATCGGCGGCTGACCGGCGGCTAACAACGTCTGTCGTCGTGAAGGGAAGAAACCTTCCACGACCTACGTACCCGAGCGAGTTCTTGAACGGCTCGATCTGCGTGTTAGTGTGAAGCCGATGCCAGCGGCTTACGAGTCCGAGCTGGAACGCGTGCTCGACCAAGCGCGCGAGCTACTCGGTGCCGGCGACGATGCACTGCTCGTCGAGGCGAACACCGCGGTCAATCACGCGTTGCAGATCACGCCCGATAGCGTCGAGGCGTGGCTGCTCAAGTGCCAGATCGCGTCCGCGCAGGGCGACGATCACGCCGCGTTCGCATCGGTCGAGATGGCGCTCCGGCGCGCACCTCACCGCGCGGAGGCGCTCTACTGGCGCGGCGCGATCCTCGGCGACCTCGGCCGCCATCGCGAGGCGCTGCGCTCGATCGAGGCGGCGATTCGCGTCGTCGCCGATGCGGAGCACTGGCTGCTCGAGGACCTCATGTACGAGAAGGTCACGATCCTCGACGCGCTCGGCCTGCACGAGGCCGCGGTCGCCGCGTGCGAAGCCGGCCTCGATCGGTGTCCCGGCTCGCCGCTCCTGCGCGCAGCACTCGCTCCCGCCGAGCGTGCGCGCGTGAGGAGCTCGCTGCGCGTTCTGCGCGGCGGCGCTGGTTGATCGAAATCACGCCCTCTGCCAGGCTGCGCGCATGATGAAGATCTCGGCGTCGCTCGTCGTCGCGGCGGGCCTGCTCGCGCTGCCCGGTTGCAAGAAGAAGAAGGAAGAGAGCACGACCCAGCGTCCGGAGGACGTCGTCGTGGTGAAGCCGACCGAGCCCCCGAAGACCGAGGTCAAGCCGCTGACCGGCGCCGACCTCGCCGAGAAGTACAAGCTCTGCGCCGGCAACGTCAGCGCGGGCAAGTGGGACGAGTTCAAGAAGGACTGCGTCGCCGATAACTACACGGGCCACAGCTTCGGCGGCACGCCCGAGCTCAAGGGCCCCGACGCGCTCGTCGAGTACTTCAAGACGATGAAGACGGGCTTCCCCGACTGGAAGCTCGAGCCGCAGCTGACGCTCGTCAGCGGCCGCAACATCCTGTCGATCGTGCTGACGACGGGCACGAACACCGGCCCGATGAAGACGCCGATGGGCGACATGCCGGCGACGAACAAGAAGACCGGCCAGCTGATGTTTCATCGCCTGAAGCTCGACGACGCGAACAAGGCGACCGACGAGTGGGCGATCATCGACCCGATGACGCTGCTCGGCCAGCTCGGCCTCTCGCCGCCGAACACGCCGCCGGTCCGCCCCGTCATGGACAAGGGCCTCGAGGGCGCGCCGATGCTCGCGGTCACCGCCGACGATGCGAAGGAGAAGGCGAACCTCGAGACCGTGAAGAAGAGCAACGACGGGTTCAACGCGCACAAGCCCGCCGACGCACTCGCGCTGTACACCGACGACGCGGTCGAGAGCGACCAGGCGTCGGCCGCCGACGTGACCGGCAAGAAGGAGCTCGAGAAGGGCCTGACCGCGTTCATGAAGGCGTTCCCCGACGGCACGATCGTCAACCCCGAGATGTGGGCGGCCGGCGACTACGTCGTCCAGATGTCGAAGTTCGAGGGCACGAACAGCGGCGACATGGGCAAGATGAAGAAGACCGGCAAGAAGGTCTCCGTCGACATGGTCGAGGTCATGCACCTCAAGGACGCCAAGATCGACCACGTGTGGCGCTTCCGGAACGGCATGCAGATGGCGATCGAGCTCGGCCTCGTCCCGACGCCGCCGCCTCCGGCAGCAGGTAGCGCGGCGACGATGGCGCCGGCTCCGGCCGCAGGTAGCGCGGCGACGATGGCGCCGGCTCCCGCAGGCAGCGCGGCTCCCGCCGGCAGCGCGGCTCCGCAGAAGTAGCGATCGCGGGCGAGCACGCGCGGCGCTTGCTATGATCGAGCTGTGAGGGCGCGCCGCGTGGCTGTAGTCGCCGCATTCGCGGTGGCCGCTGCATTGGGCGCGACGTGGCTCGGCGGCGCGCTCGCCGACGACACCACGCAGACGACACCCGACGCGCACGTGCTGACGGTGGCCGCGAAGGCCGGCCGCCACGTCCGGATCGACGGACCGCGCGGCGCGATCCACGTCTGGATCCCGCCGGGCTATCGCCCCGAGACCGGTGCGACGATCCTCTACATCCACGGCTATTACGATGACGCCGACACCGCGTACATCGGCCATCGCCTGCCCGAGCAGTTCGCGATGTCGGCGCTCGACGCGATGTTCATCATGCCCGAGGCGCCGTTCGGCCAGGGCAAGCCGATCAACTACCCGAGCCTCAGCGAGCTCCTGCGGCTCGTCGAGGACAAGACCGGCGTGCTGCGCGGGATGGCGCTGACCGCCGCGGTCGGCCACAGCGGCGCGTATCGCACGATCAACGCGTGGCTCGACGAGCCGCTGCTCGATCAGGTCGTGCTGATCGACGGAATGTACGGCAACGAGGAGATCATGGAGGCGTGGCTGCGCGCGTCGCCGCAGCACCGGCTGATCACCGTCGGCGAGGACACGCTGCAGTGGAACGAGCAGTTCGCGCGCGACATGCCCGAGACGTTCGTCGTCGATCGCGTGCCACCGACGTATGACACGTGGCCCGCCGAGGCGAGGTCAGCGCGCATCGTCTACGTGCGCGCGCAGTACTATCACATGCCGCTTGTCACCGACGGCATCGTTCTCCCCGCGGTCCTGCGTCTCCTGCCCGTCGAGCTGCTCGGCGACGCGCCGTGGACGCAACCGCTCGGCGCGCTGCCGCCCTATCCGGACGCCGCGATCGACGCGCCGCCGGACGCCGGCGTCGACGGGCCGTAAGCAGTTCACCGAGAGGCGCGCTCGCCGGGGAGACGTATACTGGCGCCGCATTCATGCGTGCGCGGATCACAGCTCTCGCCGTCGTCGCGGTGCTGCTGGCGTACGCCTACGTCGCGCCCGGCGTGCGGCGCGAGTTCATCCGCGACGTCATCACGTGGGACGCCGAGCCGAGCGAACCGGTGGAGCTGCGCGGCGGCGCCGGTGTCGGCCTCGCGCCGATCGCACGGACGCGCGTGATCCTGATCGACGGCCTGTCGGCGCAGACAGCGCGCACGATGCCGAACTGGATGGCACTGTGTCGCAAGGGGCTCGCGCTCGACGTCGACGTCGGATTCCCGACCGTGTCGCTGCCCGTCGAGGTCTCGCTGTGGACCGGCCTGACCCAGCAGCAGACCGGCGTGATGTTCCGCTCCGATCGGCCGCTCGTTCCGCCGCTCTCGTCGAGCATTCCGGCGCGCGTGCCCGGCAGCCTCGCGGTCGCCGAGGACCACGGGTTCATCGTGCGCTCGCTCGGGTTCTCGAGCGCGCTGCCGACAGCCCTGCCCGGCTCGCCGGCAAAGGACTTCGATCCCGAGCCGTGGAAGGGCGCGTGGCAGACCGCCGCACTCGACGCGGTGTCGAGCGATGCGAAGCTCGTGTTCGTCCACGTCCTGCGCGTCGATACGTGGGGCCACAAGAAGGGGCGCGACTCGGCCGAGTATCGCAACGCGGCGAGCGAGGCCGACGCGATCCTCGCGACGATGGTCGCCGGTGCGCCCGACGCGCGCTGGTTCCTGCTCTCGGATCACGGCCACCTCGCGCGCGGCGGCCACGGCGGTGAGGACCACAGCGTGCGTCAGGTCGAGCACTGCATCGTCGGTCCCGGCGTCGTGCCCGGTCGCGCGGGGCTCGTTCACCTCGTCGACATGTCGCACGCGATCGCGGACTCCGTCGGCGTCACCGTCGACAAGGCGTCGCGAGGCCGGCCGATCTCGGTCGCGCGCGCGATGTCGCTCGATCCCGATGAGGCGGTCCCTCCCCTCGCGCTCGGCACCGGCGCGATCGCGATCTTCATCCTCGCGCTCGGGCTCGCGGCATCGGCGTGGAGCGTCCGCCGGGTGCAGCGCGTTCAGTGGTGGCTCGCACCGTCGTGGTTCGTGGTCGGCGTCCTGTTGTTCTTCATCCTGAACGGCGAACCGACGCTATCGATGCCGATGGTCTACGCGCGCACCGGCGAGCGGCTGCGCGAGGCGTGGGAGCCGGCGCTGATCCTCGCCGCCGCGGCGACGTTCGTCGGGCTCGGCCGCACGACGCTGCTGCGCGTGCTCGTCGCGCAGCTCGCGCTGCCGTTTGCGTGTCTCGCCGCGGCGATCACCGCGTGCGGCGGCTGGGCGCCGCTATTGGGCGCCGAGCTCGCGCCGGTCGTCCCGCACTACACCGCGTACGTCTCGCCGCTCTTGCTGTTCACGGCGCACGGGGCGGCCGCTGTCGGGCTCGCTGTTCTCGCAAGGATCGCCCTTGCGGTGTTCTATCGACGACGACCTGCGGAAACTCCGCGAACCGAGCCTTCAGCCGGCTGACGAGCTCGGGCTGCGACGTGGACAGATCCGACTTCTGCGCCGGGTCGGCCTCGAGGTCATAGAGCTCGACGAGGTTCTGCGCCGGGTTGACGATCAGCTGGTGCGGCCACTCGACGACCGACCACTGCTGCTCCTCGTGGATCGCGAGCGCGCGGTCGCGCGGCCGGAGCGACAGCGGCGCGCCGAGCAGCGACGGCAGCAGCTTCTCGCCGTCGAGCGGTAAGTCAACCTGGGCCCCGACGAGCTCGAGCAGCGTCGGCGCGAGATCGACGAGCGAGACGAGATCGGTGCGCTGGCCCGGCGCGACGCCCGGGATGCGGAACGCGAGCGGCACGCGCACGAGCGGACCGTAGGTGACCTTGCCGTGGGTCTCGAGGAGGCGCGGATCCTCGCCGAGCGACTCGCCGTGGTCGCTCGCGAAGATCACGATCGTGCGGTCCGCGATGCCCTTGGCCTCGAGCTCGGCGAGCACGCGCGCGACCTCGTCGTCGATCGCGCGGAGCAGCGCGCGATAGCCGTGCGCCTTCGCGCTCGCGCCCGGATGGACGGACTCGCGCAGCTTCGCGGGCACCTTGATCTGGTGATGCTCGTGGACGTCGAAGTAGTGCAGCCAGACGAAGCTCGGCTGCGCGGTGTCGGCGAGCGCCTTCAGGCCCTCGGCCGTCGTCGCGCCAGCGCTGACGTGGTCGCCAACGTTTGCGTGATCCCAGTCGGTGTGCACCGTCGACAGCTTGTCGATGCCGCGATTGATCAGCGTCTCGCCGGCGTAGCGCAGCACCTCGGCGGGAATCGCGGCGAACGTCTTCATCCCGGCGCCGCGCAGCGCCTCGGGCAGCGTCGCGGTGACCGCCTGGAACGGATCGAAGCGGCCGGTCAGCAGCGTCGCGAGCGAGACATCGGTGCCGGTCGCCGGCGAGATCGCGCGCGTGAACCAGACCGACTCGTCGAGCAGCTTCGTGATCGCGGGGAAGTCCGCGCGGTCGGGCGCATCGGGTGCGAGCAGGTCAGCGCGCAACGCGTCGACGGTGATCAGGAGGACGTGCATGCCCTTCGTGCGCGCGAGCGTCGCGGCGACCTCGGGGGACTTGCGCCACTCCTCGAGCGTCAGCGAGCCCGGCTCGGGTGCCTTCTGCGCCTGCGTGATCCGCACGGCGTCGACGCCGTCGCAGTCCTGATCGATGCCATCGCCGGGCTCGTCGACCGCGCCGGGGTGGCGCTTGCCGTCGAAGTCATCGCAGTCGCCGCCGCCGAGGATCACCGCCGCACCGTCGCGATCGAAGTCGACGAGCGAGCGCCACACACCGACGAGGTCCTTGCTCTGGTCGCCGAGCGTCGCGAGCAGCCGGCGGTCATTCGCCGAGCGCAGGCCGACGACCGCTGCGACCGAGGCCGACGCGATCACGATCGCTGCGACCACGGCCGCGACGATCGCCGGCAGGTTCCCTCGCCGGGTGATGCGCAGCGCGATGCCGGCGAGCACGATCACGGCGATCGTCGCGCCGACGTGCGCCGTCGGATAGCCGGTCTTCAGCACATGCTTCTCGGTCCACACGAGCGTGCCGAGCAGCCCGGCGACCGCGAGCACGCCGATGCCGCGCGTCGTCAGATCGGCGTCGCGGAGGACGCGGCGGCCGATCGCGATCGCGATCGCGGTCCCGACGACCAGCACGACCGGCAACAGGTACGGCGCGGAGCTCGCGAGCGGCAGCGTCTGCGCGTAGGCGCCGAGGAACAGCGATCGCGAGACCGGGATGTAGACGACGAGCGCGGGGACCGCGAGTGCGAGCGCGGACAGCCACCACGACCGGCCGCTGACCGCGCGCTCCGTGCCCGCGATGACGAGGCCGGCGACGAGGCCGGTCGCCGCGAAGATCGGGACGACCGCGAGACCGAGCTGCAGCGAGCCGAGCCGGACGCAATCGAGACAGCCGATCGCGATCGCGCCGACGATATGCGCGATGAGGATCCACGCGATCGGCGTGTCACCGTGCCGCGGAAGGACGTACGTCGCGCTGCGTTCGCCTGAGACCGAGGAACGACGCGGGAACGGTCCCGAGTGATCCGCGGACGGCGAGCGCGCGATAGGTTGCGAGCGCTCTGCCGACGACATCTGTTCGATGAGACCACGCCGGTCGCGGCGAGGCTACTTCGATGTGACGCGTTTGCGGCGCGGAGCTCCTTACTCGGCCCTTACGCCATCTCTTACGTATGTGCGGCCGCGTACCTGTCTGCGCGCCCGCGCTCGCTACTTGTTTGGCGGGTACTTCTGCAGCTTGCGCTGCAGGCTGCGGCGGTGAATGCCGAGC
>JABFXX010000323.1 GCA_013368795.1 Kofleriaceae bacterium | reverse complement strand
GCCGGCATCGACGCGCCGTTCGTCTACTACATCTCGCTGACCGGCGTCACCGGCGTGCGCGCGGCGGCGCCCGTCGAGCCCGCGCGGCTCGCGACCATTCGCAAGGCCTCGTCGGCGCCGGTCGCCGTCGGATTCGGCATTCGCACGCCCGCCGATGCCGCGCGGTTTGCCGCGATCGCCGATGGCGTCGTCGTCGGTTCTGCGCTGGTCGATCGCGTCGCCGCCGGTACCGCGCAGGATGCACCCGCTCGCGTCGCGTCGCTCGTCACCGAGCTCGCGCGCGCGATGCCTCGCTAGGGGCGCTCGATCTGCCGCGCCGTCGGCACGGTCATGAGCTGTTCGATCGCACGCGCGCAGCCCACGAGGGCGCGTGCGGCCTTCGTGCCGGCGTGGAATGCGCGCGACCGCACGCGGACCTCGATGCGCGAGCCGTCATCGGGCGTCGCCGGGTGGACGATGATCGGAAAGAAGAAGCCAAAGTTCCAGATCGACGGCGGCGTCGACAGCACGGCGATCCGCTTGTCGCGATCGGCGTCGTCGACCTGATACGGCGAGCCGATCGCGAGGATGCTCGCGAACACCGCCTCCGGGTCGCCAGACGTGCGGAGCTCGATGTAGCGGCCCGACATCGACGTCGTCGCGACCTTGCCTCGCCGCGAGAACGCGATCGCGTATCCCGTCCCTGCGACCAGCCCCACCGTGATGAGTGCGAGCGAAGGCACTATGCGACGCGCGCTTCCGGAATCGACAGCGCGCGCTCGACGGCCGCGATCGCCCTGTTGTGCCAGCTCGTGACGATCGGTCCGAGCTGGAAGAACTTCGACTTGCAGCCGACCTCGATGCGCGTGCCGTGCGCGGTCGCGTGCAGGTAGACGGGGTAGAGGAAGCCCCACGAACCGAGCGAGACCGGCGACGACAGGATCACGATGCGGGCGATGTCGTCCTTGTCGTCGACGCGGATCTTGTCGTCGGACAGCACCGACAGCCGCGCGTAGACGGTCGCGATATCGGCCGGGCTGAAGAGGTCGTGCCGCCGCGAGCCCATGCGGTCCGTCTTCGCGTTGCCTTTCTTCGTGAACGCGATGCTGTAGCCGACGACGGCGAACGCGAGGATGACGAATGCCATGGGCATGGCGCTAGCCTATCAGGGGACGACCTTGGTGCAGAGCGGGTCGGCTTCCCAGCCGGGCTCCGGAGACATCGGTCCGTTGCCGCCGTAGGTCTCGCGCTGCGCGCTCGTCAGCGTGCGCGCACGGGCGATGTCGCCGAGCACGGTCGCGCCCTCGGTCGCGGTGCGCGCGTAGCTGCCGTAGTCGACGTTGTAGAGGCCAAAGCGAGGACCGAATCCTTCGGCCCACTCGAAGTTGTCAGTGAGGCTCCAGTGGTAGTAGCCGCGCAGGTCGACGCCCTCGTCGCGCACGCGCGCGACCGTCTCGAGGATGCGCACGATGTTCTCGGCGCGCCGCTTGCCATTCGTCGTCGCGATGCCCGACTCGGTGACCATGAGCGGCAGGTTCGGGTAGCGCGCCGCGAACCCGCGGATCACGTCGCCGAAGCCCTCGTGATAGGCCTCGTAGCCCATGCTCGGCACGCAGTAGGTCGGGTCCGGCGCGGGCAGGCACGCACCGAGATCGAGGCCACCGGTGCACGGTTTCACGCCCGCGAGCAGCGGTGCATCACCCGACACGCCGGCGCGGAAGTAGTACTGCAGCCCGAGCCAGTCGACGGTGCCGGCCCAGTCGGGATGCTGCTCGTCGGGCACGCCGTCGAGGTTCGAGTCGAACGTGCCGTTCACCGCGCCGTCGACGTACGCGTAGTGGAACATGTAGACGAGCTTGTCGCGCGCCGCGATGTCGACCGGATCCGTCGACGGCTTGCCGTGTCGCGACGGCTCCCAGTCTGCGACCGACGCCGAGAAGCCGACCGCCGCCGCGACGCCGTCGCCATCGGCATCGATCGTGTCGTTCGCCTTGATCGCGTGATACATCGCTGCCTGCGCCGACAGGTAATCGCGCAGCGCCGGGATCACGACCGTGTTGAGGTCGCCGAGCGTGACGAGGCCCGGCGGGAACAGGCCGAAGCCGTAGCCCGCGATCAGCCAGTTGACGGGCTCGTTGACGGTGCCCCACTCGTCGACGAGGTCGCCGTAACGCTGCGCGAGCAGCGCCGCGTGCTCGCCCATCTGCGCGATGACCTGCGCGCCGCCTGGGCCGCCGAGGCCGCACAGGTTCGTGTCGCTCGGGCCCGCGGCGCACTGCGGATCGCGCGGATCGGCCATCCAGACCGGGTTCGAGAAGTGATGCACGGTGACGAGCGGGCGGATGCCCATCGCGCGCAGCGCCTCGAGCTCGCTGCGGTAGTGCGCGATCGCCGCCTCGTCGATCACGTCCTTCTGCGGCTCGATGCGCGCCCACTCGATCGAGAAGCGATAGCTGTCGAGGCCCATCTCGCCGACGAGCCCGACGTCCTCCATCATCTTCGAGTAGCCCTTCGCCGCATCGCCGACGAACGTCTTGATGCCGAGGCCGCCCATCGTCTTGGGCGCCGTGAACGCCCACCAGTCGGTGTTCGGGTTCATGTCCTCGATCTGCGTCGCCGCGCTCGCCGCGCCGAAGCGCCAGCTGCCGCGACCCGCATCGCCGACGAGCGGTCCCATCGCTCCGAACTGGATCGACGACGGTGGGTCTTCTCCGCAGGCAGCGCACAGCGAACCGACTGCGAAAACTCCGACGAGGACAGGGGCACGCATCGGCGTCATCCTATCGACCAAATGGGTCGTCTTGACACTCGAGATCGCGAACCTATACTCCGTCACTTTCGTATGCCGAAGGAAACCTCTCCATACACGGTGCTCGTGCGTGACTTGCCCGTCCACCGCAAGTTCGAGGTGCCTTCGACCCTCGTCGGCGAGTGGGTGAAGGGCCTTCCGATGCGCGACGCGCTCGGTGCCCCCGATCCCGACCCCCAGGCGGGCGAGGGCGTCGCCGACCTCGACCTCTACGCGGACGGCACGCACGCGTTCGCGGCCGGCACGTTCAAGGGCCACCTGATGGTCGCCTGCAGCCGCTGCGTCGGCCCCGTGAAGCTGAACATCGACGAGACCCTGCGCGTGACGTTCATGCCGCCGGGCGAGATGCCGGCCGAGGACGACGCCGAGCCGGCCTCGGACGACGAGGGCGCCGAGGTCAGCGAGGGAGATCTCGACGTGTTCCCGTTCGACGGCGAGAAGATCGACCTCGAACCCCTGTTCCGCGAGCAGTTCGTACTCTCCATTCCTTACGCACCTTTGTGCGCCGAGGACTGCAAGGGCCTGTGCCCGCAGTGCGGAATTGACCGAAACACAGGCACCTGTAGCTGCGAGAAGCCGATCGATCCGCGTCTCGCTGCACTCAAGGGCTTGAAATTGCCCTCGTGACCTGGCACAAAGCGTCTCCTTTCGGAGTCTGACCCATGGCACTTCAGAAACGACGTCGCGGCCCAGCCCGCACTGCCCATCAACGCTCGGCGTGGATGAAGAAGTCGGGCGAGAACCGCCCGACCGTTCAAGCCTGCCCCAACTGCGGCGCCCCCAAGGTTCCGCACCGCGTCTGCATGGCGTGCGGTCAATATCGCGGCGAGACCATCGTCGCGAAGCCCGCTGCCGAAGAGTAGTCGGCGGTAACCCAGAAGAGGCCGCGCGTCACAACGCTGCGGCCTTTTCGTCGTTGTCGTCTCGACACGAGGGCACAAACGCGCGCGCGCGTCCTCGTGTTTCCGATTCGATCGGCTAGTCTCGCTGCGTGCGAGTCGTCGTCGATGCGATGGGCAGCGATCGTGCGCCGGCTCCAGAAGTCGCCGGTGCGCTACGCGCCGTGCGCGAGCAGGATGTCGACGTCACGCTCGTCGGCAACGCGACGCAGCTCGAGGCAGAGCTCGCGCGCGAAGGCGACGATCGCCGGCGCATCGCCGTCGTCCATGCGTCCGAGGTCGTCACCATGCACGACCACCCGGGCCAGGCGTTCCGTCAGAAGCCCGACTCGTCGATGCGCATCGCGGTCGATCTCGTCGCGCGCGGCGAGGGCGAGGCGGTCGTCTCCGCCGGCAACAGCGGCGCGATGCTCGCGACGTCGATCTTCGTGCTCGGTCGACTGCCGAATGTCGAGCGCCCGGCGATCGTCACGGAGCTGCCGACGCCATCGGGGCCGCTCGTCCTGTGCGACGCCGGCGCGAACGTCGAGCCCAAGCCATCGCAGCTCGCGCAGTTCGGCGTGCTCGGCGCGGCCTACGATCGCATCGTTCACGATCGGTCGCCGCGGCTCGGCCTGCTCGCGAACGGCTCGGAGCCGGGCAAGGGCACGCAGCTGACGCGCGACGCGCACGCGCTGCTCACCGCGGCGGCGGCGAAGAGCCCGTTTCAATTCGTCGGCTACGTCGAGGGCAGCGATCTATTCCGCGGCGTCGTCGACGTGATCGCGACCGACGGCTTCACCGGCAACGTCGTGCTGAAGACGTGCGAGGGCATCGCCGAGGGACTGTTCGGCCTCGTGCGCCAGGAGCTCGACAAGACCGCACTCGCGCGGCTCGGCTCCGCGCTCGTCGCGCCGGCGCTGCGCGGTCTCGCGAAGCGCATCGACTACACCGAGATCGGTGGCGCGCTGCTCGCGGGCGTCACGAAGCCCGTCGTGATCGCGCACGGCCGCAGCGATGCAACCGCGATCGCGAGTGCGATCCGCGCCGCCGCACAGTTCGCTGCGCGCGCACTTCCAGACAAGCTCGCGTCCGCGCTCGCTGCACTCGCGTAGCGCGATTCCATTCGCGCGATCGCAAAACACGATCGCACGCGCGTCGATCAAAAGTGCGTGCGTTCATCGCACGCGATCCGTACGCTGACCTCATGGGGGCCAAGTCGCTAACGATCAAGGTCAGCCTGACGAACGAGGGTGAGGACGTCGAGACGCCGTGGGCTCAGGACCTCGGTCCGGTCGCCGGACGAAAGGGCGCCCGCAAGGTGCGCCTCGTCAACGTGCCGTTCCTCCACGCCAAGCCGACATGGGGCGACGTGATCATCGTCGAGCACGTCGACGACGATTGCCTCCTCACCTGGGATCGCGGCGGTCTACCGTGGTCGAAGATCGGCACGCGCATCCACGAGGACGGTGGGCGGTGGGCAATGATCGTCGACTACGAGCCGCATCCCGGCGACGACACGGGAGCCACTGCGTTTCGCGCGCTCTCGAAAGCGTGCACGGAGCTCGAGATCATCTGCGAGGGCTGCATCGGCCCGCGCAACGGCAAGCCGGGCCGCGCGTACCTCGCGGTGCCGCGCGAGCTGACCGATCCGCAGGTGATGACGAAGCTGCGCGGCAAGTCGCTCCCGTGCGAGCTGATCCAGATCCATCCCGCGCCGCCCAAGCGCAAGCCGATGAGGCGCGCGAAGACCAAGCGCGCCGAAACGAGAACCGCGGCGAAGAAGCTTTCGAAGCCTCGTCGCCGCGGCGCATGAGTCACGCAGGGGCAGCTCAGCTCCGCGTCACCTCCTTGCGCGACGGGACCACGAGGATCACGAGGATCGCGAACAGCGGGAATAGACCGCCGAGGACGAACCACAGCGGCCAGCTGTGGCGCTTGCTCTGCGCGATCAGTGCAGCCGTGGTCGCCGCCGAGAGAAAGAACAGAATCAGCACTCCATGCATGGATGACCTCCTTGTTTGGGGCGCCGTATCGAGCGCTCGGTCCTCCGGTTGCGTCACTCGATGACGATTTCTCTATCCACGCGGAACCACGACGTGTTGCGTCGTAATCGCGAAGGCGCGCCGGCTTGCGGCGATAGATCGTCCGTGCGAAACGTCAGGCCATGAAGACGGCGCTCCTGTTTCCCGGGCAAGGTTCGCAGCGTGTCGGCATGGGCCGCGACCTCGCACTCGCTCACGAGATCGCGAAACGCACCTACGAAGAAGCCGACGAGGTGCTCGGCTTCTCGCTCAGCAAGCTCTGCTTCGAGGGCCCCGAGGACGAGCTGACGCTGACGAAGAACACGCAGCCGGCGATCCTGACGACCTCGATCGCGGTGTTCCGCGTGCTGCTCGAGAAGGGCCTGCGCTTCGACTACGTCGCCGGTCACTCGCTGGGCGAGTGGAGCGCGCTGGTCGCCGCGGGAGCGCTCGCGCTCCGCGACGCGGTCAAGCTGACGAACCTGCGCGGTCAGTACATGCAGGAGGCGGTGCCGGTCGGGCAGGGCGCGATGGCGGCGTTGATGGGCCTCGACCTCGCGACGACGAAGACCGTCTGCGAGAAGGCGTCGCAGCCGGGCCAGCCGGTCGAGCCGGCGAACCTCAACGGCGGCGGTCAGATCGTGATCTCGGGTCATACCGAGGCGGTCGATCGCGCGATCGTCGAGGCGAAGACCGCAGGCGCGAAGATCGCGAAGAAGCTCGCGGTGAGCGCTCCCTTCCATTGTTCGCTCATGAAGCCCGCGGCCGAGAAGCTCGCGGCGGCGCTGGCGGACATCGTCGTGTCGACGCCGAGCGTGCCGGTCGTCGCGAACGTCACGGCAGAGCCGACGACCGACAGCGCGCGCATCAAGGAGCTGCTCGTCCAGCAGGTCACCGCACCGGTGCGCTGGGAGGAGTCGGTGCAGAACCTCGGCAAGCTCGAGGTCACGCGCGCGTACGAGCTCGGCTCGGGCGCCGTCCTGAAGGGTCTCGTCAAGCGCATCGCGCCGACGATCGAAGTCACCACCATCGGCGAGCCCCACGAGGTCGCCGCGTTCACTGCCTGAAAAGAGGAAGCCATGGCCATCGTCGACAAAGCACTGCAAGGCAAGGTCGCTCTCGTCACCGGCGCATCACGCGGCATCGGCCGCGCGATCGCGGTCGCACTCGGCAAGCGAGGCGCGAAGGTGATCATCAACTACGCGTCGCGCGAGGACGCGGCGAAGGAAGCTGCCGCGGCGGTCGAGGCCGCGGGCGGCCAGGCTGCAATCTCGGGCTTCGACGTCGCGAACGGCGCGGCGGTCACCGACGCGATCAAGGCGATCGGCAAGGACCACGGCAGCCTCGACATCCTCGTCAACAACGCGGGAGTCGCGGTCAACGGCCTCCTGATGCGGTTCTCCGATGACGCCTGGGCCAAGAGCATCAACACGAACCTCGGCGGCGCGTTCAACTGCACGCGCGCGGCGGCGATGATGATCCTGAAGGCCAAGGACGCCGGCCGCATCATCAACATCACGTCGGTGGTAGGCGAGCAGGGCAATGGTGGGCAGGTCGCCTACTCGGCGAGCAAGGCCGGCCTGATCGGCCTGACGATGTCGACCGCCCGTGAGCTGGCCTCGCGCGGCGTGACCTGCAACGCCGTATCTCCGGGATTCATCGAGACCGACATGACGGCCGAGCATCTTCCCGAGGCGCAGCGCGGCAAGCTGATGGAGCAGATTCCGCTTTCACGGATCGGCCGCGCGGACGAAGTTGCGGACGCCGTGGCGTTCCTGGCCGGACCAGAAGCCTCCTATATCACCGGTCAGGTGATCCGAGTGAACGGCGGGATGTTGATGTAGAGACGAATATCGTCTATCAACGCGCCCATGTCGCCTGACGAGATCGAGAGCAAGGTTAAGGAAATCATCTGCAATCAGCTCGAGGTGTCCCCCGAGCAGCTTCGCCCCGAGGCGTCGTTCATCGACGACCTCAAGGCTGACTCGCTCGCGGTCGTGGAGCTCGTGCTCGCCTTCGAGCAGGAGTTCAAGATCACGATCCCTGAGGAAGACACCGAGCAGATCAAGACCGTCAAGGACGCGACGAACTACATCAAAACCCACGCGAAGTGACACGCGGCTGAAGCCGCGCTAGGAGTTGCCCATGCGTCGCGTCGTTATTACCGGCATCGGTCTCGTCACTCCGATCGGAAACGATCTGGAGACCACGTGGTCGTCCCTTCTCGCCGGCAAGAGCGGCGCGGGACCGATCACTCAGTTCGACACCACCAACTACGCTACGAAGTTTGGTTGCGAGGTGAAGGGCTGGGACGGCAGCAAGTGGTTCGACAAGCGCGAGCTCAAGCACGTCGACCGCTTCCTCCAATTTGGCGTCGCCGCCTCGATGATGGCGATGGAAGACGCCGGCCTGGGCACGAAGGTGCCTGCGGGCCAAGAAGATCGCTGGGGCGTGTACATCGGTGCGGGCCTCGGCGGCGTGAAGACGATCGAGGACACCTACGCGGCGACCGTCGCGAAGGGTCCGCGGCACGGCTTCTCGCCGTACTTCGTCACCGACATCATCATCAACGAAGCGCCCGGCATGGTGTCGATCCGGACCGGCGCGCTCGGCCCGAACATCTCGCACGTGTCTGCGTGCTCGACCGGCGCCCACTCGATCGGCGAGGCGTTCCGCACGATCCGTCACGGCTACGCCGACGCGATGATCGCGGGCGGCTGCGAGGCGACGATCTCGGTGCTCGGCGTCGGCGGCTTCAACGCGATGCGCGCAATGTCGACGCGCAACGACGATCCCGAGCACGCGAGCCGGCCGTTCGATAACGACCGCGACGGGTTCGTGATCGGCGAAGGTGCCGGCATCGTCGTCCTCGAGGAGCTCGAGATGGCGAAGAAGCGCGGCGCGCGCATCTACGCCGAGCTCACCGGCTACGGCGCGACCAGCGACGCACACCACGTTGCGGCGCCTGCGCCCGAGCACCGCGGCGCACAGAAGTGCTTCCGCGTCGCACTCGCGGACGCGAAGCTCGATCCGAGCGCGATCGGCTACATCAACGCGCACGGCACGTCGACCGACCTCAACGACAAGAACGAGACGTTCGCGACGAAGGTCGTGTTCGGCGACCACGCGAAGAAGCTCGCGATGTCCTCGACCAAGTCGATGACCGGTCACACGCTCGGCGCGGCCGGCGGTATCGAGGGCGGCATCACCGCGCTCGCCATCTCGCGCGGTGTGCTGCCTCCGACGACGAACTACATGACGCCGGATCCCGACTGCGACCTCGACTACGTGCCGAACAAGCCGCGCGAGGTCCGCGTCGACCACGCGATGTCGAACAGCTTCGGCTTCGGTGGCACCAACGCGGCGCTCGTCATGAGCCGCTACAAGGGTGACTGAGCGTGAAGTGGTACGCGGGCTCGGATCACGCGGGCTTTCGCCTCAAGCAGCTGATGATCGCCGTGCTCAAGGAGCTCGGTGACGAGGTCGTCGACGTCGGCACGCTGAACGAGGACTCGACCGACTACCCGCAGTACGGGCAAGAGGTCGGGAAGAAGGTCGTCGGCGAGCCGGGCACGTTCGGCCTCATCGTCTGCGGTACCGGCATCGGGATCAGCATCGCGGCGAACAAGGTGCCGGGCGTTCGCGCGGCGCTCGTCCACGACGACTTCACCGCCGCAGCGGCGCGTGCGCACAACGATGCGAACGTGATCTCGCTCGGCGCGCGCGTGATCGGCCCCGGTGTCGCCGAGAGCGCGCTGCTCATGTTCCGTTCGACCCAGTTCGCCGGTGGTCGTCACCAGCGACGCGTCGATCTGATCGAGCCCAAGCCCTAATGCGCTGCCCCTTCTGCGCGACCGACGAAGACAAGGTCATCGAGACCCGCGTCTCCAAGGACGGTAGCGAAATCCGGCGCCGTCGCGAGTGCGAGGGCTGCAAGCGTCGCTTCACGACGTACGAGCGCATCGAGGAGTCGATGCCGCTCGTGATCAAGAGCGACGGCCGGCGCGAGCCCTTCGATCGCAACAAGATCGTCCACGGCATCCAGGCCTCGGTCGCCAAGCGCCCGGTGTCGCGCGACAAGGTCAACCAGCTCGCGATGGAGACCGAGCGCGAGATCGGCGAGCTCGGCGTCAGCGAGATCAACTCGCGCCAGATCGGCGAGCGCGTGCTGCCGAAGCTCCGCGCGCTCGATCACGTCTCGTACGTCCGGTTCGCGTCGATCTATCGCGACTTCCGCGACCTCGATGGCTTCGCGAAGGAGATCGACGAGCTCCGCGGCGACGACACGGGCCGCGTCAGCATGCCGGTGCTCGGTCAGGACACGCCGAGCGCTGAAGAGCGGACCGACGAGCACGCGCCGGTCGCGTCCGGCGAGTGAGCACCGGCGGGCGCGCGCTGCGCGGGGCAGGGCGTCCCGACGCGGCGGTCGATGCCGCCCACATGCGCCGCGCGCTCGAGCTGGCCGAGCAGTATCGCGGCCGGACGTCGCCAAATCCGATTGTCGGCGCCGTCATCGTCGATCGCGCGGGCAAGGTGATCGCCGAGGGCGCGCACAAGGGTCCCGGCAACAAGCACGGCGAGGCCGAGGCACTCGCGAAGCTCGGCGGCAAGGCGCCCGGCGGCACGCTGTACGTGAACCTCGAGCCGTGCACGCACCAGGGCCGCACGCCGCCGTGCACCCCCGCGGTGATCGCGTCTGGCGTCGCGCGCGTCGTCATCGGCTCGCAGGACCCGTTCCCCGGGCATGGCGGCGGCATCGCGGCGCTGCGCAAGGCGAAGATCAAGGTCGACCGCGCGCTCGTCGCCGAGTCCGACGCGGCGAACCGGCCGTTCCTCACGTGGGCGCGCGAAGAGCGCGCCGCGTTCACGCTCAAGGCGGCGATCACGCTCGACGGCAAGATCGCGACCGTCGGCGGCGAGAGCCAGTGGATCACCGGCGAGGCGGCGCGCGCCGACGTCCATCGCCTACGCGACCTGCACGACGCGGTGCTCGTCGGCGTCGATACCGTGATCGCCGACGATCCGCGGCTGTCCGCGCGCCTGCCGGGTGCGCGCGATCCGGTCCGGGTCGTCGTCGACAGCATGCTGCGCACGCCGCCGTCGTCGCAGCTCCTGCCGCGGAAGAAGGGGCCCCGCACGATCATCGCGACGACGTCGCGCGCGCCGGCCGCCAAGGAGAACGCGCTGGTCAAGGCGGGCGCCGAGGTGTGGCGGTTCGACGCCGGGACCAAGCGCGTCCCCCTGAAGTACCTCGCGATGGAGCTCGCCGACCAGGGCATCCTGTCGGTGCTCGTCGAGGGCGGCGGCGAAGTCCACGCGTCGCTACTCGCATCCGGCCTGGCCGACGAGGTCGTGCTCTATATCGCCCCGAAGCTGGTCGGTGGCCCCGCGCCAAGCTGGGTCGGCGGCAAGGGCATCCGCAAGCTCGCGGAGGCCTACGGACTCACATTCGAGGGGCCGCCCGTGCTCGTGGGCGAAGACCTCAAGATCCGCGCGGTAAGGAAGATTCGGTGAGCGGGTGTAACCCCTCACAGCGACGGTAACTGACCGTTCCTCGCGGGAGCGAGAAATGGTAGACCCCCAGCATGTTCACGGGTCTGGTCGAAGACATGGGCACCGTTGCGCGCGCGGATCGCCGCAGCGACGCGCTGATCCTCTCGATCAAGCCCGCGAGGATTCCCGTCGGCGAGCTCGTGATCGGCGAGAGCGTCTGTCACGACGGCGCCTGCCTGACGGTGACCGATATCGGCCGCGACGCATTCACGGTGCTCGCCGGCGCCGAGACGCTCGCGCGCACGACGCTCGGCAACCTGCGCGTCGGTAAGCGCGTCAACCTCGAGCGCTCGATGAAGGTCGGCGATCGGCTCGGCGGCCACTGGGTGACCGGTCACATCGACGGTACGGGCGAGCTCGCCGCGCGGCGCGACCTCGGCTCGAACCTCGTGCTCGTCGTGCGCGCGGTCCCCGCACTGCTCAAGTACATCGTCGAGAAGGGCTCGATCGCGATCGCCGGCGTGTCGCTGACGGTCAACGCGGTCGATTCCGAGACGTTCTCCGTCGCGATCATTCCCCACACGCGCGACATGACGACGCTCGGCGACCTCGCGATCGGTGATCGCGTGAACCTCGAGACCGACATCCTCGCCAAGCACGTCGAGAAGTTGCTAGGAGGCACCAGAGCATGACGACGCCGAATGCGATCGAGCGAGTAACGCGCGCGCTGGACGAAATCCGCGCCGGCCGGATGGTCATCCTCGTCGATGACGAGGATCGCGAGAACGAGGGCGACCTCGTGTTTGCCGCCGAGCTCGTCACGCCCGAGAGCATCAACTTCATGGCGACGCACGCGCGCGGCCTCATCTGCCTCGCGATGGACGACGCGATGATCGACAAGCTCGAGCTGCCGCCGATGGTGCGCGACAACCAGGCGTCGCTCGGTACCGCGTTCACCGTCTCGATCGAGGCGCGTCACGGCGTGTCGACCGGCATCTCTGCGCGCGACCGCGCGACGACGATCCGCGCCGCGATCGCCGACGACACCGGACCACACAAGATCGTGTCGCCCGGCCACGTGTTCCCGCTGCGCGCGCGCAAGGGCGGCGTCCTCGTCCGCACGGGCCAGACCGAAGGCTCGGTCGACCTCGCGCGGATGGCCGGCCTCAAGCCGGCCGGTGTGATCTGCGAGATCATGCGCGAGGACGGCGAGATGGCGCGCCTCCCCGAGCTCGAGGAGTTCGCGAAGAAGCATGGGCTGATGGTCCTCAGCGTCGCCGACATGATCGCGTATCGCCTCCAGCGCGAGCGCATCGTGAAGTGCCACTCGACGGGCTCGCTGCGTCCCGGCGTCCTGGGACCCGGCGAGCCGTGGACCGCGCACTACTACGGCACCGAGGTCGAGGACACCGAGTACTTCGCGCTCGTCCGCGGCGATGTCGCCAGCGTGTCGGCGGCCGGCGGCACCGTGCTCGTCCGCGTCGCTGCGATGGATCCGCTCGCCGATCCGTTCGCGCTCCGTCCCGATCTCGTCAGCGCGCTCAAGGCGATCGACGAGGCCGGCGCCGGCGTCTTCCTCTACGTCGTCCACCGCGGCCGCACGCGCATCGGTCCGTCGTTCGAGCGGCTCGTGATGCAGAAGGAAGTCTCGCGACCGAGCTTTGGGGGCACGAGCGAGGCGCTCCGCGACTTCGGCCTCGGCGCGCAGGTGCTCGCCGATCTCGGCTGCCACAAGATCCGGCTGATGATGTGGAGCGATCGCAAGATTCCGGGCCTCGAGGGCTTCGGGATCGACGTCGTCGAGCGCGTGCCCATCCCGCCGCCGCCCGGCAGCGCGCGCGCCGGCAAGTCCGCCTGAATCGGTTCGGCGGCGCGCGTAACCCAACGTAGCGGGAGCTCTGCTATATCTGGGGCCCGCACATGCCTACGACCATTGAAGGCACCCTGTCCGCGACCGGTCTGTCGTTCGCGATCGTCGCGAGCCGGTTCAACGGCCTCATCGTCGAGCCGCTCGTCGCGGGCGCGCTCGACGCGATCGTTCGCTCCGGCGGGAGCGCAGACAACGTCACGATCGTCCGATGCCCCGGCGCCTACGAGCTTCCGCAGGTCGTGCGGCGCGTCGTCGATCGCGGCGGCGTCGATGCGGTGATCGCGCTCGGCGCGGTGATCCGCGGCTCGACGCCGCACTTCGATTACGTCGCCGGCGAGGCCGCGCGCGGAATCGCGGGAGCTGCGGCGAGCGCGGCGATTCCCGTCAGCTTCGGCGTTCTCACGACCGACACGATCGAGCAGGCGCTCGAGCGCGCCGGTACGAAGGCAGGCAACAAGGGCTTCGATGCGGCGCTCGCCGCGATCGAGCTCGCGACGCTGTTCCGTGCACTCTCGGCGCGGGGCGGTAAGAAGAGCAAATGACCGGTGGTATTCGACGCACGGGGCGCGCGTACGCGCTGCAGCTCCTCTACGCACGTGACGGCGATCTCGGCACGAACGTCACCGACGTGACGTGGGCGACCGAGTTCGATCTCGAGGTCGATCCGCAGGCGCAGACGTTCGCGAAGGATCTCGTCGCGGCGGCATCGCAGCGGACGAAGGAGATCGACGAGCTGATCGCGTCGGCCTCGAAGAACTGGCGCATCGAGCGCATGTCGCGCGTCGACCGCAACATTCTGCGCCTCGGCGCGTGCGAGCTGCTGCAGTTCAAGGATGTGCCGGTGAAGGTCGTCATCAACGAGGCCGTCGAGCTCGCGAAGCGGTTCGGTACCGCGGAGTCGTCGGCGTTCGTCAACGGTGTCCTCGATCGGATCGCGACTGCGGTCGGACGGTCGGCCGAGGACTGATGGCGCTCTCCGTCCTGCCGCTCGATCTCGCGCGCTGGGACGAATCTGTCCGCGACTGTCTCGTGCTCCCCGTGTTCCGCGATGATCGCCCGCTGCGCGGCGCCGCGGGACTCGTTGACTGGCGTCTGTGCGGGAAGCTGTCGCGCCTGCTCAAGAGCGAGCGCGCGTCCGCGAATGCGGGCGAGACGCTGATGCTGCCGCCGGGCCGCCGGTTGAAGTTCAAGCGCCTGATGTGGTTCGGGCTGGGCGACGCGAAGGGCTACACCGACGATCGGTTCCGCAAGGACCTCAAGTGGATCGCGGGCGTCGTCAAGAACGCGGGCGTGTCCGACTGGGTGTTGCAGGCCCCCGGTCGGGCCTCGGGCCTCATCGGCGCGCGCCGCGCGGTCGAGATCATCCTCGAGGACGAGCAGCTCGTCGAGCAGCCGGTCACGCTCCTCGAGGATCCGGCCGGGCAGAAGGACATCGCCGAGCTGCTCCGCAGCCAGCGTTAGCTGCGACACAGCGCGACCGCCGCGGAACGCGATAACCTGGGCTCGTGATCTTCCTGCTGGTCGTCGCCATGGCCCTTGCCGGCGCGGGCTGCGACAACCTGTTCGGCCTGCAACACATCCCGCCGGGCACGCCGCCGATCGATTCGCAGCTCGGCGACGCCAGGCCGCACGACGGCTCGATCGATGCGGTCGATGCGAACGGGCGCGATGCGATCGTCGATAGCGGCTGCCCGATGGGGTACGTCCAGAACGGCGCCACCGCGTACCGGTTCGTCAACACGCCGACGTCGTGGACTGCCGCGGAGGCCGACTGCGTCGACGACTCGTCGGCTGCCATCATGAAGCATACGCACCTCGCCGTCGTGGGGAACGACCAGGAGCTCTCGCTGCTCTACTTCACGATCGCCGGCAGCGCGGGAGA
This sequence comes from Kofleriaceae bacterium, assembly GCA_013368795.1. Taxonomy (GTDB): domain Bacteria; phylum Myxococcota_A; class Polyangia; order Haliangiales; family Haliangiaceae; genus JABFXX01. Next base: position 11,866 of record JABFXX010000323.1, on the reverse strand, counting down.
CCTCTGGATCGGCCTCTCCGATCGCGTGATGCAGGAGCGCTTCGTCTGGGTGACCGCAGAGCCGGTCACGTATCCGCCGGCGGCCGGCAGCCCGTGGGGCGCGATGCAGCCGTCGAAGCTCGTGGGCGACGATTGTGTCGTCGAGCGCGCCGGCACGACGGAGCTCGCGGTCATCCCGTGCACGACCCAGGTTCGTTACGTCTGCGAGTGCGACCTGTTCTCCGACGTGCCGGGGAACTACTAGAAGATCCAGCTCCAGACGCGCTCGAGCACGGCGACCACCGTCGCGCCGAATGCGATGACGAGCGCGAGGTCGATCAGCGTGCACACGTGCGCGATCGCGATCCACAGGCCGTCGCGCTCGAGCAGCCCGACCGCGTAGACGAGGATCGGGATGATGAAGATCATGTTCGAGCCGGGAATCGGCAGCGGCAGCGCGAGGCCGATGCCGAGCAGCGCGATCGCGAAGCCGACGAGCTTCGGCATGATCAGCCGCTGCCAGCGATGCTTCGTCGAGCTCGTCAGCCACTTCGTGCGGCGCGCGAGCAGGCCGAGCACGCGATCGAGCATCGACATCGAGAGCCGGCGCTTGCGCATGCGAGCCGGCAGCCACGGCCGCGCACGACCGACCGCGAGCTGACCGCCGCCGAGCGCGATCGCGAGGCCGAACGGCGTCGACAGGCCGAAGAACGGGATCGCGATCAGCGCGAGCACGCCGATCAGAAACCCGAAACCGGCGTCGGTCGTCTTGTCGACGAGGTCGCCGACGGTGACCGCGTCGGGGCGCATGGCCGCCGAGCCCTCGGGCCACGAGGCGGGCGTTGCCGGATCGGGCGTGAGGTCGTCCTCGGCCGTGCGAGCCCCGAGGTCACGCAGCATCGCGTCGAGTCGCAAGCGGCGAGGCCGGAGCTTCGGCTGGCTCATCCGCTCGACTGCCACGCTGAGACCCTAGCATCCAGGCCGGCCGTGCGGCGCTTCTCACTCGAGCGTGCCGGTCTCGGCGAGCTTGCCGATCTCGCGGAACTCCATGCGGATCGCGCGCTCGAGGTGCTCGTGCGTGAGGGCGACACCTTCCTCGGCCGCGAGGAACGCCGCACGCAGCGCCGCGTTGCGGATGTAGCCGCCCGACAGGCGGAACCGCTGGGACAGCGCGGCGAAGTCGAGCGTGCCCTGCACCGGGACCTGCGCCGGGATGAGCGACTTCCATAGCTGCTCGCGCATCTCCTCGTCGGGGAACGGGAACGTCACGCGATAGGTCAGGCGGCGCTTGAACGCGGGGTCGATCGCGTTGCCGAAGTTCGTCGTCAGGATCGCGATGCCCTCGAAGCTGTCGAGGCGCTGGAGGAGGTAGTTGACCTCCATGTTCGCGTAGCGATCGACCGACGTCTTGACCTCGGTGCGCTTCGCGAACAGCGAGTCGGCCTCGTCGAACAGCAGCATCACCTGGCCGTCCTCGGCGGCGTCGAACAGCGAGCCGAGGTTCTTCTCGGTCTCGCCGATCCACTTGCTCGTGATGCGCGACACGTCGACGCGATACAGCTCGAGGCCGAGGTCGCGCGCGATCACACCGGCGACCATCGTCTTGCCGGTGCCGGGGCTGCCCTGGAACAGCGCGGTGATGCCGCGCGCCGTCGTGATCGAGCGATCGAAGCCCCACTGCTCGTACACCGTCTTGCGGTGGCGAACGCGCGCCGTGAGCTCGAGCAGCGAGTCGATGATGTCCTCGGGCAGCACGATGTCGGCCCAGCTCGCGAGCCGCGTGACGCGCGTCGCGGTCTTGCCGAGCCGGTTCTCGAGGTGCTGGCGGACCGTGTCGTCGAGCTCGCGCATCCAGCCCGCCTGGTCGGCCGGCTTCTCCGGCCGGCGCGCGACGTCGGAGCACACGCGATCGATGATGCCCGGGCCAACGCGATAGCGCGCCGCGAGCTCGCTCGCATCGGCCAGCTCGATGTGATGGCGCGCGAGCGCGTCCGCCCAGGAGATGCTGCGCTCGCGCTCGTTGCGCAGCGGCACGTCGAGCATGAGGTAGCCGGGATCGAGGATGACCTGGGTGTCCGTCGGCAGGCGCACCGCGATCGGGCCGGGATGATTGCGCAGCACGGCCTGCACCTGGACGCGCGTGTCGGGATCCTCCGAGCCGATCAGCTCGAGGCCGTCGATGCACGGGATGAGGCCGCGGAGCAGCGCGCGGCGGAGCACCGACTCGAGCACCGGCGCGAGCACGCCGGCCTCGCGCGGCACTGTCGCGAGATCGATCACGCCGAGTGCGCGACCCGCGCGTGCTGCGAGCGACGCGAGCAGCGTGTGACGGCCGACACCGGTGCGGCCTCGCACGACGACGCGAGCAGGCGTGTCCTCGCGAGCGCTCTGGAGGAATCGCAGCGCCTTCAAGATGAGCGGGCGGGGCAGGTGGAGCTCGTCGAGCTCGCGATCCGACGTGCGCACCGTCAGGTATTGATCGGGCTCACCCTCCGCCGGCTGGTTCGCGATGTAGCGGACGACGAGCGGATCGACCGTCAGCGATGCGAACGGCCGATCTCCAGCGCCGACGCGGATCAGGCCGAAGCGGCGCAGCGGACGATCGCCGTCGAGCTCGCGCGCGATCTCCTCGGCGAAGCCGGGGCCAAGCACGAGGCCGACGAGATGCTCGTCGACGAGCGGCCGCCCCGGATCGTTCGCGAGGATGCCGTACAGACGCGCGAGCTCGCCGCGCAACCGAGGCGCGACGACGATGAACAAGATCTGCGTCGCGATCTCCGAGAGCTGGAAGTCGCGCGCGAGCACGTCGAGCGGCAACAGCCGGGCCTGGCGGGCTGCATTGGCCGCGCGCACGAGCTGCTCGGTCGCGCTCAGCATGCCGCTCGCACCGGCGACGTCCTCGGGCGCGAGCCCGCTCGCGATGCCGAGCAGTCCCGCGACTTCGTAGGCGAACGGCGGTCGCGTCGAGTCCGGCCGCGAGATCCGGCCGTTGTCCCACGCGGTCGCGATCGCGACGGCGGTCCTCGCGCCGACCCACTGGAGCCTGAGATCGACGGCCTGCTTGATCTCCGCCGAGCTCGCGGTCGTCGTGACCGACACCGGCACGAACCGCGCGAGCGGCGCATCACCGAACGGCTCGTCGGCAGCCGGTGCCGCGACCGGCGGCGGTTCGGCGGGCGCTGGTTCCGGCTCCTGCGGCACGACCTCGACGGCGACCGGCACCACGACGTGGCCGTTGTGCCCGTTCGTGTGCGTCTCCTCGGCCGTCTCGTGCTCGCCGTCGCCGTTGCTCTCGGGCGCCGCCGGTGCGGTGAGCGCGTCGGGACGCACGAGCTCGAGTCCGTTCTCGTTCGCGAGCGCGATGCGCTGCAGGCCCTCGTCGACGGCGAAGTCGGTGATGCCCGCCGGCAGCGCGAGATCGCGGATCCACCGGCCAAACCGCAGGTCGATCACGCTCAGCCGATCCATCGTGCGCACGACCGCGAGGCCGCGCCGCGCTGCGAACGCGAGTGCGCTCACCGACGGGACGCGCAGCTGGGTCGTCTGAGCGCCGTCGGTGGTCGCGACGACCGACAGCCGCAGCTCGCCGGCCTCTTCCGACGTGCGGCGCTGCGCGAGCACGAACAGCCGGCCCTCGAGGACGAGCTGGCCGTCGACCGCGCGCGAGCCCGGATCGCCGACCTGCCGTCGCCACGCCTCGCCGATCGTTCGCCACAGGCGGAGCTGGCCGTTGTGCCACAGGAGCCACCGACCGTCGGCGATCGGCAGCGCGAGCTCGCCGCCGGTGCCGGGTGTCTCGCTGCGCGCGGGCTTCGCGCGGACGAGCATCGGCTGCGGCGCGTGCCACACCGGCAGCTGCGGCGCGGTGCTCGACTGCAGAAACCGTCCGCTCGGATCGAGGTGGAGCGGCTCGCGGCCGAGCTCCTCGCCGTCGAGCGCGGATAGCCGCACGAGGTCGCGCGGCGTGACGACCCACAGCTCGTCGCCGACGCACGCGATGTCGAGGAAGCCGTCGACCTCGGTGCGCACGCGCTCGCGACCGAACGAGTCGTAGATGACGAGGCCCGGGGACTCCGCCGCGAGCAGATCGCCGCGCGGGCCGAAGAACCTGAGGATCCTGCGTCGTCGGTCGATTGCCACCGAGCGGCATCGTAGCAGAGCCACCAACAGACCCGAGCCGTCCTGCGCCTGCACCTGCAGCTGCAGCTGCACCTTCCGGCCCTCGGCTGCCCCCGACGAACGTCGTGCCGATCACCTCCGGCGAGATCGTTCACGGCTCGGTGCCGACAGGATCGTCGGACTCTCGCCCCGGGGACTCCTGTGGGCCTGCGGGTTCGTCGGAGACGCGAGGCGAACCCACGGGCGAGCCGAACGCCCGCGCTGACCGCCTGGAGTCGACGGCGATCGAGGATATTCACGCGCTCGAGCACGAGTACGAGTACGAGCACGAGTACGAGGTAAGATTCGCGCGTCCGTGGACGCTCTCCCCGACGATCCGCTCGTCCGACTTCAGCCCGTCTCGGCCGACCCGGCCGCGACGGTCGCGGAGGTCGCGGAGGCGATCGAGCTACGGCTCCAGCTCGTCGCCGCGCGAACGCACCTCGCGATCGCCGAGGCGTGGGACTCGGGCCGGCTCGCGAAGCAGGAGGCCGACCGGCCGCCGTTCGAGAGCGAGGTGTTCGGCCTGCTCGGCGTCGGCGAGGGCTACGCCGTCGACGATCTCGATCGTGCTCGCGCGCACGTCCACGCGATCGAGGAGATGCTCGCGGCCGCCGAGCGCAATCGCTCGAGCCGGCCGACGCCGATCGAGGCGCTCGCGCGCGACTTCGGCATCCACGCGATCGGCGTCGTCATCCTGCTCGTGCTCGCGGCGCCGCGGCTGCGCGGCGAGATCGCGCGCCTGTACAAGATCCTCGCGGGCAGCGACAGGCGCCCGCTCGTCGACGAGCAGCTGCTCGTCCAGATCATCGGGCGATCGTTTCAGCGTCAGATCGGCCGCGAGCTCGACGCTGACCGGCCGCTGCGCAAGTACGGGCTCGTTCATCTCTCGGGCGAGCGCCCGAACGGCGCGATCGCGATCGATCCGCTCGTCGTTCGCTACATCTCGAATCGCTCGTACGAAGGCGAGGTCGATCGCCAGCTCGAGATCCGCCACGTCGAGCGCGACCTCGAGGAGCTCGAGATGCCGCGCGCGCTGATCGTGAAGGCGATGCGCTACCTCGCGCTGCCCGATCCAGCGCCGGCGCGCATCGTCGTGCGAGGCCGCACCGGCATCGGTCGCCATACATTGCTCGTGTCGCTCGCGGCGCGCGCCGGGCGGTCGGTCGCGGTGATCGACGTCGGCACGCTGTCGCGCGAGCCGCTCGAGATGGGCGAGGCGCTCGCGGCGGCGCTGCGCCGTGCGATGTTGCGCGGCCTCGTGCCGTGCGTCGACGGTCTCGAGACGGTCAGCGAGGAGTCCGTCGATGCACGGACGCAGCTCGCGGCGGTGCTCCGGCGTCATCCAGGCCCGCTCGCGGTGCGGCTGCCGACGGACGCGCACGTGATCCTCGATCCCGGTTACTTGCTGCTCGATCTACCGCCGCGCAACGAGCTCGAGCGCGCGCAGTCGTGGACGACCGCGCTCGAACGTCATCAGATCGAGCTCGCCGATCCGGGCGACCTCGCGGCTCGCTATCGCGTCGGTCCCGGCATCATCGAGCGCGTGTGTCGCGAGGTATCGCGCCGACCGGAGAAGCCGGTCGATGCGGCCGACTGGGTCGCGGCGCTCGACGAGGCCGTGCGCCAGCACCTCGAGAACCGGCTCGGCAAGACGGCGACGCGCGTGTCGCGGCTCGCGAGCTGGGCCGACATCGTGTTGCCCGAGGACATCATCGACTCGCTGCTCGAGCTGACCGCACGCGTCCGCCATCGCAAGCGCGTCTACGAGCAATGGGGCTTCGATCGCTCGATCACGACGGCGCGCGGCATCACCGCGCTGTTCCAGGGCAGCCCCGGTACCGGCAAGACGATGGTCGCCGGCGTGATCGCGCGCGACCTCGGGCTCGAGCTCTATCGCGTCGACGTGTCGCGCATCTCGAGCAAATGGCTCGGCGAGACCGAGAAGAACCTCGGCGCGCTGTTCGATGCCGCCGAGGACGGTCAGGTGATGCTGCTGTTCGACGAGGCAGACTCGCTGTTCGGCAAGCGCACCGAGGTGAAGACGAGCAACGATCGCTACGCGAACATGGAGGTGAACTATCTCCTCCAGCGCCTCGATAGCTTCGAAGGCATCGCGATCCTGACGACGAACTTCGGCACCGGCATCGATCCGGCCTTCAAGCGGCGCCTGACGTATCGCGTGACGTTCCCGTTCCCCGACGAGGAAATGCGCGAGCAGCTGTGGCGCGCGCTGATCCCGCCGCAGCTGCCGGTCGGTGGCGCGATCGACTTCGCGGCGCTCGCGCAGCGGTTCCGCCTGTCGGGCGGCTACATCCGCAACGCGGCGCTGCGCGCGGCGTTCCTCGCGGCAGAGGAGGGCGTGCCGTTCACGCAGGGCCACCTCGAGCGCGCGGTGCGGATGGAGTTCCGCGAGATCGGCAAGCTCGCCGAGAGCGGCGTGCTCGAGTAGCTGTTACTTCTTCTTCGCCGGATCGGCGTCGGGATCGAGGCCGAACTTCTTGCCGCGAAAGATCCCGTCGAGCGACGCCTTCACGTCCGCCTTGATCTGCGCGCGCCGCTCCTGCTCCTCGCGCTCTGGATCGTGGCCGACCATCGGGCCCATCGTCTTCTGCAGGCCCTCCATCAGCTCCTTGACCTGCGCCTCGCTCTCCGACGTCGGGTTCTGCAGCCAGTCGGCGAGCATCCGCATGCCCTCGGCCATCTTGTCGAGCGACACCCCCTGGAACGCCTTCATCACCGGCTCGCGGTAGCCGGCGAGGGCCTGGCCGGCCGCACTCCCGGTCCGGACGAACACATCGATCAGACGCTCGACCTCCTGGGCCGCCTTCTTCCGGGCGTCATCGTCCTGGACCTTGACCTCGACCTGGGTCGCCAGCGCCTGGACCTGGGTCGTCATCTCTGCGATGTGCTTCTTCAGGTCCGTCCCTTCGAGCCCCCGCATCTGGCCGGTCGCGGTCGCGAGCAGCTCGACAAGGACTTCAAGGGGTTGGCCCGCGAGCGGCCCCTCTGTGACTTTCTGGCCGCCAAACGGAGGCTTCGGAGGATCTTTCTTGGAGGTCATTTGGCCCACTTACCGAGTCCTTCATTGTACGCGCGATCTCGGACCCCGGCTTGTATTTCGCGCACTTCGCGGGCAGTGTGGAGGGAAGATCGGGCGGCCTCGAACGTAAGCTGTACGGGCCATCGCTACGCGGGTCCACGCGCTTCCTCATGGGATTCGAACTCGAAAAGCGACTCGCCAGCGAGCTGAACCGGCTCGTGGACGACCCGGCCCTCGATCGGGACCGATCAGCGCGCGCCACCGAGCAGCACATCGAGCGGATGAAGCGCATCGCCGCCGAGCTCAAGGAGCGGCTGCTCGGCGAGGACAAGGGCGAGCCCGAAGCGCCAGGAAAGCGGACCGCGGTCGACGAGTCGGTCGCCGCTGCGATCCAGAAGCTCGAGGCGAAGGCGCGCAGCGCGCGTGCGTTCGACGTCCTGCCATGGCGCGAGCGCGCCAGCTTCGACGACTTCCGCTCGCGCGGTCTGCGCGAGGTCGTCGCCGCCGTCGGAAGTCGCAAGCTTCGCGACGCGACGGTCGCGGCCGCCGATCCGACGGTCGCAACCCGCGCGGGGATCGCGCAGAGCAAGCCGCAGAAGACCGTCGCCGGTCAGGCGATGTGGCGCGCGGCCGAGCGTCGCGCGGCAACGCTGTATCGCCACGCGCAGGAGGCCGGCGAGGTCGCGAGCGACGATCCGATCGTCGACGAGGCGCTCGAGCGTTGCGGCTCCGGTCAGGCGCTGCCGGCGCACGTCCGCAAGCAGATGGAGGCCGACCTCGGCATCTCGCTCGCGCGCGTTCGCGTTCACACCGATCCGGTCGCGGCCGCCGCGGCGAAGGCCGTGCGCGCCGAGGCGTTCACCGTCGGCGAGGACATCTTCTTCGCCGATCACGCGTACGCGCCCGATACGAAGGCAGGCCAGAAGCTGCTCGCCCACGAGCTCACGCACGTCGTGCAGGCCTATCAGGGCCGCACCGCGACGGGTGGCAACGGCGTTTCGGTCAGCCAGCCGGGCGAGTCGCTCGAGCGCGAGGCCGACGCGGTCGCCGAACGCATCGAGAAGAAGACGGAGCGCCGGGTACAGCGCACCGCCGCCGTGCCGCGCACCTCCGCTGCGCCGCGTGCACGTGGCTCGCAGCCGTCGATCGCACCCGCACCGACGCTGCACGCACCGGTCGCGCCGGCCAAGGGCGGCGGCATGCTGCTCCGTCGCGCGACGCAGCAGACCTCGGCGCAGGCGAACGCTGCGCCGCCGGCTTCGCGCGAGCGCCAGGACCCCGAGAAGAAGGGCACCAAGCCGACGCTCAAGCTCGAGCGCGACAAGCACAACGAGCGCGCGGCGCGCGACGCGAAGAAGGCCAGCGGCGGAATCGATCACGCGACCGAGGCGAAGGCGCTCCACGATCGCCTGCAGAACGCGACGAAGGCGCCGATCCATCAGCTCAAGGACACGGCGAAGAAGGTCACGGCGAAGCCGCCGGGCAAGGACGCCAAGCACGCCGACAAGCACCACAAGAAGGCGCACAAGGATCACAAGAAGGCCGCGAAGGACGCCCACAAGCACGCGAAGGCCGCGGCGAAGAAGGCGAAGGCCAAGAAGCACAAGCCCGAGCACGCCCCGCAGCTGAAGAAGGGCGACGACGGTACGGGCGCCGGACCGATTCACTTCAAGGCGATCAAGGACTGGTCGCAGTACATGCCGGAGGCACTGCCGGATCAGGACGAGCGCGAGAAGAAGCGCATCCTCGCCCTGGTCAAGAAGCAGGTAAACGGCGACCGCAAGGAGTCGGCGCAGCTCCTCAACCAGCTGCGCAAGGCGCAGATGGCGCAAGCGGGCCAGGTGCGCGCGATGCTGCCGGGCCTGCAGGGCCAGATCCGCGCGGGTCAGGCCGCGGCGCTCGGTGCGGTCAGCGCGAGCGAGTCGTCGCAGTGCGCGTCGGTGCAGTCGCACACCGCGGGCGTGCAGGCGCAGGTTCGCTCGGCGGCGGCCGCGAGCATCGGCCAGATCAACTCGGCGCACGCCGCCGCGGTCACCGCGATCAATCAGGCGAAGCAGCAGGCGAACCAGCAGCTGGCGCAGTCAAAGACGCAGGCGCTGTCGGGCATCGACGCGGCCGAGACCGCGCAGCTCGCGGTCGTCGCGGCGGCGTTCGCGCGCACGCAGGCGGCGATCATCGCGGTCGGCGCGGCGAAGTCGGCCGAGGCGAGTGGCCTTGGCGATTCGATCTCGCTGCCGTACGACGGCGACAAGCTCGAGGCCGCGCGCAATGCGGCGAAGGACGTCGCGGCGGAGTACGCGAAGGCGATGCCCGAGGAGGCGTCGAAGGCGGCGGAGCAGATCCTCGCCGAGCAGCCGAAGACCGAAGCCGACGTCCGCAAGATCGCGGCCGATCAGCGCACGAAGGTCAACGAGGCGTTCACCCAGTGCAAGCAGACGCTCGATCAGGTCTGCGAGCAGGCGATCACCGCGGCCGGCGAGATCCAGACGTCGTCGGTCGCGCAGGTCAACTCGACCTCGTCGACGACGATCTCGAGCCTCGCGTCGGCGGCGGCGCAGGCGGTCGCGGGCATTCATCAGCAGGCTGCGGGCGCGCGCGCGGGCATCCAGCAGGCAGGCGCGGCAGCGCTGAGCGCGGTCGCCCAGGGCGTCGCCCAGGCGGCGAGCGGCATCGAGAAGGGTGCGCACGGCCTCATCAAGGGCGCGAAGCAGATCGAGGCGCCGAATCCCGAGGAGACAAAGAAGCAGGCGCAGGAAGGCATCCAGAGCCTCGCGCAGGGCACGAAGCAGATCGGCGCGGGCCTGCAGAAGAGCGCGAGCGGCGCGGTTGCCGGCATGAACGGCCAGGCGCAGGGCGCCTCGTCGGGTATGGCGCAGGCGGCGGGCGCGGCGAACGCGGCGGCGTCGCAGATGGGTCAGGGCGCGGTCCAGGGCATGCGTCAGATGGCGCAGGGCGCGAGCCAGAGCCTCACGCAGCTCGCGCAGAGCACGGCCCAGAACGCGAACAAGGTCGCTCAAGAGGGCGGCAAGGCCATGCAGGACGTCGTCAAGGCGACGACGGAGGCCTACCAGCAGGCGACGACGCAGCTCAACAGCGGCCTCGACGGCGCGGTCAACAACGTTCGCAGCTCGTTCAACGAGGCGGTCCCGACGAAGGAGACCGCCGACATCCTCGCGAACGCGAAGAAGGCCGCCGACGCGGTCAAGCCGTGGTGGCAGAAGGCGCTCGCGTTCGTCGTCTCGATCGTCGTCGCGATCGTCGTGACCGTCGTCATCACGGCGCTGATCGTCACGACCGGTCCCGTCGGCGCGATCCTCGTCGGTGCAGCGGCAGGTGCGCTCGGCAGTGTCCTGGGTCAGATGGCGAGCAACCTCGTGCTCGGCAACGGCCTCATGGACGGCATCACGTGGCAGTCGGTCGCGATGGGCGCGATCGGCGGCGCGGTCGGCGCCGGCTTCTCGCAGGGCGTCACCGCCGGTGCGCGTGCACTCGCGTCGGGCGGCAGCCGCTTCGCGAGCTCGGGTGCGCGCGTCGTGACGGCGATGAGCGCGCCCGGTGGCGGCTCGCTCGGTGGCTTCGCGATCAAGACGGGCGTCGGCGTCGCCGGCGACACGATCAGCGATGCCGCGGGCCAGCTGATCGTCACCGGTCACTACGAGTTCTCGATGGAGAACCTCGCGACGTCGCTCGTCACCAACGCGGTGAGCAGCACGAAGCGCTACGAGGGTCTCCAGGAGCGGGTCCAGGGCGGCATCCAGAACCGCGCCGGCCACATCGAGATCGGCGGCGCGAACGGCCGCATCTCGGTGCACGGCCCGGGCTCGCCGGTTCCGAGCAGCAACGGCGGTGGCGGCGGCGGAGGTGGTGGCGGCGGCGACCACGGCGGCGGTACGCAGCACGCGAACACCGGTGGCGGCGCGAACACGGGCGGCACGCAACACGGCAACACGGGCGGCACGCAACACGGCAACACCGGCGGCACGCAGCACGCGAACACCGGCGGTGGCGCGAACACCGGCGGCACGCAACACGGCAATACGGGCGGCACGCAGCACGGCAACACCGGCGGCACGCAGCACGCGGATCCGGGCGGCGCGCAGCACGGTAACAACAACGGCGGCGCTCACGCCGACGCGGGCCAGGGCGGCGCGGGTCGCAGCAACAACAGCAACCAGCAGGGCAACAACAACGCCGGCGGCAATCAGAACGCGCACGGCAACAACAACGCGCATGGCGACGGCGGCGGCGCACACGCCGACGGCGGCAACGCGCACGCGGACGGCAACAACGCCCACGGCGATCGCACCAACACGAACGGCGACCGCACGAACACCAACGACGGCCAGCAGGCGCACGGCGATCGCGATGGCGCGCAGGCGCACGGCGATCGCGATGGCGCGCATGGCGACCGCGACGGCGCGCACGGCGACCGGGACGGCCAGCAGGCGCATGGCGATCGCGACGGCGCGCAGGCGCATGGCGATCGCGACGGCGCTCACGGCGACCGCGACGGCGCACACGGCGACCGCGACGGCCAGCAGGCGCGCGGCGATCGCGACAACGCGCATGGCGATCGCGACGGCGCCCACGGCGACCGCGACGGCGCGCATGGCGATCGCGACGGCGCCCACGGCGACAACAACAACGCGCACGGCGATCACGGCAACCAGAGCGCGCACGGCGACA
>JABFXX010000204.1 GCA_013368795.1 Kofleriaceae bacterium | reverse complement strand
GTCTACGGCGACGGCGTCACGCAGCTCGACGAGCGCGACGTGTTCTTCCTCGTCCCGCCGCAGCCGACCGACGGCCCGATCTTCTAATCGGCGTCAGCTTCCCTGCGTTGTTCTGCGAGCTCGGCGATGTCGTCGAGCTCGTTGCTGCTCCCGGGCCCATCTCGTCAGATGGCGGCGCGCCGCGGCACCTCTGAGCGCCTTCCGGCTACGATCGGCATATCTTGGCGACTCCCAAATCCGCCATCGACATTCAGGGCTTCGAGTACGACTGGCTCGGCGTCGACGAGAGCGGATACGTCGCGCTCTTCAGCACGGCGGGTGCTGGCTACGCGCCGACGGCGTTCCTCCGCGACACGGACGCTCACGACGACGCGATTCAGGCGATCCTGAGTCGCCCCGCTATCGCACAGCCTACCGGTGGTCGCGTCGGGGGGCGTCGACGCCTGACTGCGCGGACTACGGTTCGCGACGCAGAACGTCGTCACGCACGACATGCTTCGTGCGGCAGAGGACCAGCGTGAACACCGCCGAACGCCTCCTGACGACGATCGATTGGTCGCGCCTTCATGCGATCGCGGATGCGAACGGCGATGGGATTCGAAGTGCGTTGGCCGACCTTCTGGCCTCCGACAGTCCCGAGAGCGCAGAGCGAGCCTATTGGCGAATCGAGAACCACGCATTCGCGCAGCACGACCTGTTCGAGGTGGCCGAGGCGTGCACGTCCGTCTTGATCGCGTCCTTGCTCGACCCACGTGAGCGCTGGGTTCGGATCGCTGTTCTCGAGCTGTTGTTCTGGATCCTCGGTGGGTACGCGTCGCCGAGCGCGTCCACGCCCCCCGACATCCGCGAGCGCTGCCACGCGGTCGCCCGCGAGGGCCTGTGGCTCTTGATTCGCGAGGCGATCGGCGAGCATCGCGATGCGGCACTCGAGGTACTGAACCATCTCGGCGAGCAGGAGCGGGCTTGGCGACTGATCGAGCTCGGCTAGAGCGCGGTCACTGCAGGACGATGACTTGCTTCGTCCACTGCGCGATGTGGTTCGAGCTCGTCACGTCCTGGAACGGCAGATAGAACGCCGCGTAGCTCGGATCCTGGCCGTTGATCGCGCGATCCGGATCGATCGCGACCATCCACAGCAGCGTGCCGGTCGCGGACTCGCTGCTCGTGCCAGCGGGCGGCGTGCGCAGGCCGTAGCGACGACTCGACGAGAACGTCAGCCACATGAGGCGCGAGCCGGGCGTCTTCGTGCGCTGGAACTCGAACGGTGCCCACTTCGGCCACGAGTTCGTGAGCGCACTCGACACGTCGGTCTTGCCCGGCGCGTTGGCTTTCGTGAGCGCGACCGGCGTCGAGCTCGCCGTCGGCTTGGTCACGAACAGCGTCGCGCTCGGATCGGTGTCGGCGTTGCAGTCCTTGTGCGGAGGCGCCGATGGGCAGATCGATTCGTCGAACGCGAGCAGCTTGCTGTCGGGCGAGAACGACGGGTAGTAGCGGTTGCGACCGGCGACCGACGGCACGACCGTGATCGGGCTTCCGAACGAGCTGCCCTGCGCCTCGACCATCTCGATCGAGCCCTGGTAGAAGCGCTGGTTGTTGACGCCTTCCTCGGACGCGATGTGCGAGCGGACGAACGCGATGCGCGAGCCGTCGGGCGACCAGTCGGGGTGACTGGTCGCTTCCGCCTGAGTCGCACCGACGGGAATCGTACCGAGCGAGGCGCCGCTGCTGTCGAGCATCATGAGGTCGTACGTCGTCGTGCCCGAGTAGCTGAGGACGCCGACGTACTTGGTGCCGTCGGGGTTCCACGAGGCGAACGCGGTGCGCGTGGGCGTGCCGACGCGATTGGCGGTCTCGACGTCGACCATCAGGATGTCCTCGACGTCCCAGCCACCGGCGGAGGCGACCATCTTCTTGCCGTCGGGCGAGAGCGCGTGACAGCCGACGCACTTGCCGCCGGCCTTCTCGGGCCCGACGAAGCGGTCGGCGGTGGTCTGCAGGACATCGCCGAAGTCGAAGCGCATGATCGCGGAGTCATTGGATGCGCCACCGGCGGCCTTCCAGTAGTAGATGCCGCCCTTGACGTCCTCGAGGCTGAACGCCATGCGCTGGCTGGTCGAGGTGCCGACACCGGTGCCCGCATCATCTGTGCCGCGGATCGTGACCGTGACCTCGTCGCCGCCGCGGTTGGTCTCGGCGATCCACTGCCAGACGGTGGCGTTGGGCGTGTAGATGCAGCCGCCGTTCAGCGGCGTCGTGCAGCGCGTGTAGACCTTGATATCGGTGAGGCTGTTCGAGAGGCTGAGCTCGAAGAGGGTGTTGCCGGCGCCCGGCATGAAGTGGAGCTCGAGGAGGCGGAGGTTTGGCGGCAGGAGGACGCCGTCGCTCGGGTAGACGAGGTCGGGCGCGCGGGCCGCGTCGGCCGGGCCGTTGAACGGCGCCGCCGGATCGAGCGGCAGGCCGGTCGCGCCCGGGTCCGCGTAGCGCTGCTTGATGTGGATCTCGAGGCCGGTGTCGCCGGTGACGCTCCCACGCTGCGCGATGACACGCGTCTGGCCGCCGTGATCGAGCGTCGACGTGAACGTGTTGGCGGCGAACGAACCGAGCGTCGCATCGTCGAGCGACCACGCGACGTCGTGCGAGATGTCGGCGGTCGTGCCGTCCTCGAACGTGCCGACGGCGGTGTACGCGCTCGTGGCGGCGGTGCTGCCGTCGATCGTGAGGACCTGATCGGCCGGCGTCACGACGATCGAGACGAGCGGCGACGACGGTAGCGACGCATCGCCTCCCGTCGACCCGACGCTCGGCCCGCAGGCACCGAAGAGGAGGACCACCAGCAAACACACGACGGAACGGCCAGACATCAGACGGCCACTCTAACGAACGGCGAGCGTTGCTCAGAAGTACATTCGACAGCTCTTGCAGTAGAAGCGCAGGTGCTCCTCTACCCAGGCCATCGGCGCCTCGCACTGCGGGCACGCGGGGGTCGGACCGCTCGTCGTCTCGGTCACCTTCTTCGGCGGCGGGAGTGTCGACGGCGCCGTGGTGATCGGAATCTTCGGCGCCTCGGCCGCGACGGGGGCGGGCGCGATCGGCGTCGCCGCCTTCGGGTTGCGCTCGAGCATGTTCTCGGGCGCCTTCGTCTGATCCGTTGCGTCGACGGGCTCATCGGCCGAGGGCGGCGCGGGCGCGAGCCCGATGTCGGTGCTCTCGCCGACGGCATCGAAGGCCTCGGTCTCGCGCATGCCGGTCTCGAGGCGGTCGTCGGCCTCGGTCGTCGCGCGCTCGCCGCGTTCGGCCGGCGCGGGTTGGTCGGCACTCGGCATCGGCGGCACCGCGTGCGCCAGCGTCGGGTGCGAGGCGCGCGGCGCCGGCGTGTTCCGTGCGGGCGGCGGGACGGTGACCTTCTTGCCGCCGCGTGCGGGCACTGCCTCGATCGCGGGCGGCGGCACCGCGCCCATGATCGCCGTGCGACCTCCCGGCGGCGGCGTCCCGGTCTTCGGGCCCGGCGGCGGCGTCGGTGAGGCCTTCGGTGGCGTCGGCGGCATCGACAGCGGCTTGGGACGCCCCGGAGTCGCCGGCGTGTTCGGGCGCGCCGGAAAGCTCGCCGACGAGCTCGCGAGCGGCGGCGGGTTCGGCGGCGCAAAACTCGAGGAAGAGCTCGGCGGCGGATGCGTCGACGAATTCGGGCGCGGCGGCGGATACGTCGACGTACTCGGTCGCGCAGACGGATTCGTCGGGGCGCCTGCGTACGGCGGCGGATTCGTCGGCGGGTTGGGCGGCGCAAAACTCGAGGACGAGCTCGGCGGCGGATTCGTCGACGAATTCGCGCGCGGCGGCGGATACGTCGACGTATCCGGTCGCGCAGGCGGAGCGTTCGCGAACGGCGGCGGATTCGTCGACGAGCTCGCGCGCGGCGGCGGGGCGGACTGCGGCGGCCTCGTCGGTGGAGCAGGGCGGCTCGGTGGCGCCGGTGGCTCGATCGCGGAGTCCGCGCGCAGCGCAGGCGCCGGTGCGGTCTGCGCGAACGGATCGGGCGAGCCGTTCGGCCTGTTTACCGGCTGCGGCGTCGGCATGCCGGTGAGCTCCTTGACCGCCTGATAGGGCAGCGGCGTCGGCGCGCGCGCGGGGAGGACCGGCTGCGGCGGCGCGGGCACGACACCGGCATTGTGCAGATCGTAGAGCGGGCGCAGCTGCGGTGCGGAGCCGAACAGCGGCACGCTCTCGCGATGCGGCGGCTCGTGGCCGTGGCCATGATGCTGACCGAGGCGCGGCTCCGATGTCCGCGAGCCGGGATGGAGCATGCCGTCCTGCTGCTCGCGCAGCATCTCGCGCACGTCGCCGTGAGGTGCGGGAACGATCGGCGAGACGGTGGCGCCCGGCTTGAGACGGAGCGGCTCGGGCTCGAGCTTGCGCGCGATCGCGCCGGCGAGGAGCGACGATGCGATCGCGCCGCCGAACACGTAGAGGCCCCAGCCGATCGGCACGTCGACGCGCTGGCCCGCCTTGATCGATGGACCGAGGAGGAGCACGACGCCTGCACCCGCCGCGGCGAGGATCGCGAACGTCATCGTCGTTCGCGCGAGGCCCTTGCGACGATCGCCGACCTTCCACGCCGAGACCGCGAGTGCGAGTGCGAGGAGCGCGGTCAGGCCGACGATGGCGAGCTCGCCGTAGGTCGCGAGCTTGAATGTCGCCCCGACCTCGACAGGCTCGCAGCTGCCATCGCCGCCGGTGTTGCAGCCTTCGGCGCCGAGCAGGCCGACGTGGACATCCTTCGCGCTGATCGGACGGCCGTCGACCACCGGATGGCCGGCCCACCACGCGGACGTCGCGATCGAGACCGCGAAGGCGAGCGCGGCCACGAGCGCGAGCAGCGCGCCGAGGGCGCGAGGGGCCATGCCCCGACGATATCACGTGCTCAATAGATCGAGCGCTGCGCCGGCAGTCGACGCGGTGCGAAACATCGAGCGCACGCGCGCCTGCAGAACGCCCGTCGCGACCGCGTGATCGAGGAAGGCGACCATCGGCCGCCAGAATTCTTCGACCTCCAAGAAAACGACTGGCTTGGCGTGATAGCCGAGCTGTAGTCCGGTCAGGATCTCGAACGCTTCCTCGAGCGTACCGAATCCTCCGGGCGCGACGACGAACGCATCGGCGAGCGTGAACATCATCGCCTTGCGCTGGTGCATGGTGTCGACGACGTGCAGCTCGGTAAGTCCCCTATGCGCGACCTCGAGCTCGACGAGCGCCTTGGGGATGACGCCGGTGGCGCGGCCGCCCGCGGCGAGCGTCGCATCGGCGAGCACGCCCATGAGACCGCGATGGGCGCCGCCGTACACGAGCGAGAGCTTGCGACGTGCGAGCTCGGTGCCGAGCTCCTGGATCGCACGCACGTGCTCGGGTGTGCCGGACGACGATGACAGGAAGACGCACACCTGCTGCACGATCCGCATAGTACGTTAGCGACGTGGACCTCCGCTGGTACGACTGCAGTTTCGGCGACCTGACGACGGCGCAGCTCTACGCGATCGTCCAGCTGCGCGAGCGCGTGTTTGTCGTCGAGCAGAACTGCCCCTACCTCGACGCCGACGGTCACGACCCGGTCTCGCGACACGTCTGGGCCGAACGTGACGGCTCGATCGCGGCGTACCTGCGCATCGTGCCCGCCGGCGTGAAGTGGCCCGAGGTCTCGATCGGCCGCGTGATCACGGCGCCTGCTGCACGCGGCAGCGGGCTGGGTCGCGAGCTCATGAAGCGCGGCATCGCGGCGTGCGGCGGTGCCGCGATCCACATCGGCGCGCAGGCCCACCTCGAGAAGTTCTACGGCGACCTCGGATTCGCGCGGGCGTCTGACGTCTACGACGAGGACGGAATCCCGCACATCGAGATGATCAGACCGGCGAGCTGACGGTCAGGACCGGGTCCACCTGAACGCGGCTCCGCCGATCATCGCGACCGCGACGATGATGAGTCCGCCGGCCTCGCGGCCGACCTCGACCGCGCCGCCCTTCTCGTTCATCTTCATGAAGAGGTCGCTGAACTTCAGGACCCGGAACACCTCGTGCTCGAGGTAACCGCCCCACACGGCGGAGACGATGCCGATCGCGAGCGAGGCGATCGCGGCCGGTCTCCAGTAGGGCAGCATCGCGATCGCAATTCCGGCGGCGGCGTAAAGGACCATCCACCGGATTGGATCGGGGTCGTTCACCTGCAAGCCGACCGACAGCGAGAACAGGATCGCCATCACCCAGCAGATGGCAGTGAACCACCTCGGTACCGGCCTCATCGGAGATGACCATAACGCACGCTGGCGCCACATTGCTTAACCGGGGCGCACATGCTTGGATGCGCCTCATGCGCATGATTCTCGTCGGGCCGCCGGGAGCAGGTAAGGGCACGCAAGCGGCACGCCTGGTCGAAACGTTCAACATCCCGCACATCTCGAGCGGTGACATGTTCCGTGCCGAGGTCAAGCAAGGCACCGAGCTCGGCAAGCAGCTCGACCATCACATGAAGCTTGGCGGGCTCGTTCCCGACGAGGTCACGATCCCGATCGTGCTGAAGCGCATTACCCAGGCGGATACGGCGGCGGGCTTCATGCTCGACGGCTTTCCGCGCACGCGCCCGCAGGCGGAGGCGCTCGACAAGGAGATGGCGAAGGCCGGCGTCGCGCTCGACGCGGTCGTCCTCATCGAGGTTCCCGATCAGCTTCTCGAGGAGCGCGCGATTCACCGTCGGAGCGATCCGCAGACGGGCGCGATCTACCACCTCAAGTACAACCCGCCGCCGGCGGAGATCGCCGGTCGCCTCGTGCATCGCAGCGACGACACGAAGGAGGCCGTCGACAAGCGCGTGGCGAAGTACCACGCGGAAACCGCGCCGATCATCCCCTACTATATGGAGAAGGGGATCCTGAAGCGCGTCGATGGCGTGGGGGATCCAGATGTCATCACGGAGCGCATCAAAGCGGTGCTGAACGACTAATGGCGGGTTTCGACCACAAGACGATCGATCAGAAGTGGCAGGAGTACTGGGATCGCGAGCAGACGTTCGCGACCCCGACGGATCGCACGCGGCCGAAGTACTACGTGCTCGATATGTTCCCGTACCCGTCGGGTGACGGCCTTCACGTCGGCCACCCGAAGGGCTACACGGCGACGGACGTCGTCGCGCGCGCGAAGCGCATGATGGGCTTCAACGTGCTGCGCGTGATGGGCTGGGACAGCTTCGGCCTCCCGGCGGAGCGTCGCGCCGAGCGCACCGGCGAGCATCCGAGCGTCATCACCGCGCGCAACATCAACACGTTCAAGGGCCAGCTGAAGAAGCTCGGCCTGTCGTACGACTGGACGCGCGAGCTCGCGACGTCCGATCCCAAGTACTACAAGTGGACGCAGTGGA
>JABFXX010000140.1 GCA_013368795.1 Kofleriaceae bacterium | reverse complement strand
GTTCGCCCGCTCTAAGCCCAACCATCAAGCGATGCCGTTGCTCCCAGCAACGGCAGGCAACCTATTCCTCGCGCGGGTCCGGCAGTGCGCCGGGCTCGTCGGTGCTCGAAGGAAACTCCTTGAGCTTGCCTCGCGAGATTTTCCAACATTGCTGGACGATCCAGGACAGCGAGCGGTCCAGACGGGCCGCTTCGTGCTGGATCTCCTTCAACATGTCTTCCGGGAAGTAGAGCGACTGCTTTCTCTTGTCAGCGTGGGACATTCAAACCTCGCGCACAGGATAGTCCTAGCTCGGCGCCCGGATGGAGCATCGACGCTCCAATCTCTCCAACCATCCGCGTCGACGCCTCACGCATTGACACCGCGTTCGATGTAAGCGTTACCCGGAGCCAACGCGGGTGGGGTTCCGGACGAGAGGGTGCTACGTTCGCGCGATGGCGCAGTCGCAGTCCGCGGGTAGCTTGACCGTTCGTCCAGGCGTCCCGTTCAATGCCGTGAAAGTGTTCTCCGCGACGATGTTTGCGGATCGCGATCAGCTCGGCGAGAAGGTCACCCGCTGGGTCGCCGACAACTCGCACGTTCAGGTCACCGAGATGGTCGTGACGCAATCGAGCGATGCTTCGTTTCACTGCATCGCGATCACGGTCTTCTATCGCGACCCGGGACGATCGCTGGCATAGCTGCGGGCCGACGGGCCCGAAGTCACGATCGGCAGCCGCCGTCAGCCAGTGACCAGATAGTTCCGAGTGCTCAGTTCTGGATACCGAGCCAGATCGACAAAGTCGGGCATGATCGAGTCAGCCACGAACGAATCGATCCGATAGGCTCTGGTCGGTGAGCACCCTCGACGATCTGATCGACGACCAACGCGCCGGCATCGAGACGATCGCTGCGCACCTCGACAGCCTCGCCGCCGAGGCGCGATGGCACGAAGTGCAGGAGCTCGGTCGCGCGCGCCAGCGAACGCTGTACGCAAAGGCGGCGCACGCCGCGCCGATCGACCTCGCACACTTTGGCGTCGATGCACGTCCACGCGAGGAGGTCATCCACGACGGCGTCAACACGCTCCCCGTCCCGCGGCCACTGCGTCGGTTCCAGAAGCGGTTCTGTCGGCCCGACGACGAGTCTGCGGGCCCGCGCCTGTTCGGCTACAACGAGGGCCCGACCCGTCGGTGGATCGGACCGGGCTTCTTCGTCGCGGTACCGACGGCCGGCCGGCCCAGCTGGACGGCGAATGGCGCGATCGTCGTCGACTACTTTCAGGTACCCGACGGCGCAGTCGCCGACGGCTGGCCGCGCGTCGTCGACAATGACTGGCGCTTGCAGCGATTCGTGTATCGCGAGACGCGTGACTTCATGCGCCGCGTGTCGCGACATGTCTCGGTCGGCGCCGCGTTCAAGCGCGAGCGGCCGCTCGATCACTACTTCGTGCTGTGTCGGCGCGCGGGCTGATGTCGTGATCCCGACGCATTTTCAGATCCCACCGCCGCCCGAGGAGCTCGCGTGGAAGCCCGCCAAGCTGGTTTCCTACAAGACCGCGCAGGCGAAGGCGGTGAAGGACCCGGTGGGCACCCTTTACTGGCAAATCCCGCCCGACAACAAGAAGAGCTACATGTACCTGAAGCTCGGCCCCGACCTGTGGCTCTGCCTCGGGGACAAGAAGGTTGAAGCGATGATCGCGGAGTGGGCGAAGCTGTCGAAGAAGCCGCCCAAGGATGGCTACTACGGCCGCGACCACTCGATCGCGCAGGTGATCAGCGTCGACGGCCGCAAGGTCGAGCTCCACCGGAGCAAGGAGCTGATCGTCGTCAGCAAGGCCGACCAGCGCACGCTGAAGAAGCAGAAGCGTCCGGGCTGGTAGCGTCAGCTCGAGCGTCGTGCTCTGAATCAGGGCGGCGTCTGCGCGCTGATATCGAGATGCGGTGAAGCGGCGAGCTCGCGAAACGCCGCGAGCGCGGCCGGTGAGCTGTCGGCGCTCCAGTTGCGAAATGGATCATCACTGGGCGCATGCAGCCACACGAGGCCTTGGATCTCGGGCCAGCCTTCGAGCGTGTCGAGTGCCTCGCGGATCCATGTCGCCTTGCTGCGAGGTCCGTTCTCGGTCTCGTTCGGGTTCTCCGCGCTCGAGACCGATGCGATGAGTAGCGGCCTGCCGCGTCCAGCGGACCATTCGTAGAATGGCGCGAAGATCGACGGGAACGTTCGCCATGGCGAGACCGGATCGCCGGTGTACCAGTTGAATCCCGTCGTCGCGATCCAGTCGACCCATTCGTCGCCCGGGTACCAGGCGTCGGCCACCGTCGGGAACCCGCTCGACGACAGCGACCAGACCCACGCGGCGTTGTCGGCGCCCTCGGCGCGCGCGACCTCGACGACGTGCCGCCACGCCGCGACGAACTCGTCAGGCGTACCGAACGCGCCGTCGTTTTGCGCCTCGTCGTGAAAGATGACGAGGATCGGGTGCCCGAGCTCGCGCAGCCGGCGAGCGAGCGCGCTCACGAGCGCACTGGCCTCGGCGTCATTCGGGTCTGCGATGCGAGCCCACGAAATGCGCGCTCCAGAGGAGAGGCCACCTGTCACGCTGACGAGCGGCAGCCGCCCGTGCTCTGCGGTCCAGCGTTCGTGGTCGCCGGGCACGAGGTCGTCGAGCTTGTAGTACTGGCGATCGATGTCGACCGAGCGCCCGATGAGCCCTTCGAACGCGGTGAGCGCGTCCGGGAGCCCGACGTTCGGGGATTGTGCGTGGGCGCCGAGCGCACAACGCGAGACCTTGCCGGCGCTGATGTCGACATCGCAGCCGGTCGCGAGCGCGACCAGCACGAGGCTACTTGCTGCCGTCGAGCAACGCACGGATGCGGTCCCATTGTAGCGAGTCTGGGAACGCGCTGCGGAAGTGCCGTGCGCGTGCCTCGGCGGTATCGCGACGCCCGAGTGCGAGCAAGGTCTCGATCGCCAGGCGCTCGCGCTCCTCTGCGAGGGCGCCGCGCGGGAACTTCGCCTGGTGGCGATCGATGTCGCGCAGTGCGCGAGCTGGTTGCCCGTCGCGGAGCGCGGTCTGCGCCCGAGCGAGTATGCGTGCCTCCTCGGCGAGTCCGTCGGCGCTGCTCGCCGGCTTCGCACGCGTTGGCTGCTTCGGTGCATCCGTTGTTGGCGCCGTGACCTCCGACGCGGCGTCGGGTACCGGAGCGTCTGGCAGCGCCTCGACGTCCGGCGCGGCGGCGTCGACACCGACTGCGGTCGGCGACGATGGTTGCATCGAACGATGAACGGCGTAGCCGCCCGCGCCGAGCGCACCGACCGTCAAGCCGCCGGCGAGCCACTTCGCGAGCGTCGACTTGCCGGCCTTCGCGGCCGCGGCGACGCCTCCGCCGGCACCAGCACCGGCGAACAGCGGTGCGATGCGAGCCTCGAGCCGGCGCAGTTGCTCCTCGCTGGGCTCGTCGGCCGCTGCGCTCGTGATCAGCGAGTCGAGCATGCTGCGATCGTCGCTCATGATGCCTTCTCGGTAACGCGGAACCGCCGTGCAGATGCTTCGAGCCGCTCGCGCGCCGCGCGCAGCCTCGAGTACACGGTCTGGACCGGACAGCCCATCATCTCGGCGACCGTCTTCACTTCGAGCCCTTCGAGCTCGCACAGGATGAACGTGGCGCGCTTCTCGTCGTCGAGCTGGGCGAGCAGTCGGTCGAGCAGCGCGCGTGCTTGGCCGCGCTCGAGGTCGAGCTCCTGCCCGGCGGGAATCGCGATGTCGGTCTCCTCATCGTGATCCTGGCGGCGGCGCTGATACGCCGAGCGGCGATAGTCCGAAACCACGCGCATGACGATCGCGAACAGCCACGTGGTGACCTTTGCGTCGCCGCGAAAGGCGGGCAGCTGGCGATGGACGACCTCGAAGACGAGCTGGCACACGTCCTCGACGTCGGATTCGTTGACCCCAAGCCGCCGCACTTGACGCCACACGAAGCGGACATTGTCGCGATAGACCTCCTCGAAGGACCAAGCACTCATGTGTGGGGGCGGTCCCCTCATTCATGAGTGGGAGCGGCGCCGTCGCCTTATCAAAAGAAGATCATCACCCCGAGCTCGGCGGCGAGCGTGGCGGGAGCCGGCCGAAACAGTACTTCGGTGCGCGGAGTTGGGTCGCCAGAAACGGCCGGCGAGAGCTCGTAGGTGAGCTCGATGTGGCGCAGCGGCACACGCACACCCACGCCGGCGAATACGCCCAGCGCCGAGACGACGGGCAGCTCGAGGCGGCCGGTCAGCCCGAGAGATGGAACGAGCACGGTACCGCCACGACTCTCCTCGAATCCCGAGCCCGTCCAGGTCAGCCACGCGAGGTCGCCGCTGGCGCAGAGCGCGGCATGAAACCTCGCCAGCGCGCGGCGCGGACACACCGCAGCGCGAGCCCCGACGAGTCGCATACGTGCCGAGCGTCCGTCGAGCGATGCGTCCGCATGCGCTTCCTTCGTCACGAAGCTCCCGATCTCGACCCTGGGGATGCCGGGTGGATCGATCGCGAGCGCGAGCGATGCAGCCCATCCAATCCCGGGGAGCGCGCCGAGCTCGGATTCGGCGCTGCTGCGAATGCCGAGCTGCCACGGCTCGTAAACCGGAACTTTCACTTCGTGCACGATCTCGCGAATGACGACGCGCGGCTCGGGCTCGCGCGCGGGTGCCTGTGTCCCTTCGGGATCGATGAGCAGCGCGATCACGAGCACGACTGCGTTGTCGAGTGCACGGCAGCTCCGCTCTTGCGTCTCGAGCGTTCGCTCGCGCAGCAGCGTGCCGTCCGCGCGCGCCAGTGCGATCGCTGCGCGCCAACCACCGCCGGTGCGCGGGCCGACGCGACCTTCGATCGAGAGGTCGGCGCGCGACGGCGCGACCAACGCGCCCCGACCAAGTCGCTCTTCGATGTGGCGCGCGAGCTCTGGCGCACCGATGCACGACTCGCCGCCGGGCAAACGGCTCCAGCTGAGCGACGAGCTCGGTTGGCCCCGCACAGCCCGTGGCGCCCAAAGCGCGAGAATCACGAGCAACGCGGCCAGTGAGAGGCGGAGCTTCAAAAAGACATCATAACCGACGCCTCGTGCTCCCACGTACGTCGAGCCAACCATTCACCCCAGTGAGAACACATGCGAGCACGAGCAACGCTATCTCTTCTACTCTGCGCCCTTCTGACCGCTTGTTCGTTCGATGCCGACACGAGCAATCCAGACGAACCGCCAGCAGATCTGGTCTCGACGCCGATCGGTCCTGATGGCGTCGCGCTGACGACGACGATCGCCGCCAACGCGTGGGTCACCCACACGTTCGAGGTGACCGCCCTGAGCGACATCGACGCCGTACTCGACTGGAGCACGACGACCGTCAATCTCAATCTCTTCCTGTACGACCCCACCGGCGCGCTCGTCGTCTACTCGAACGGACCGTCGACCCGGCCGGAGACGGTGAGCTACGAAGGCGCAACGCCGGGTACCTGGAAGATCGGGATCAAGAACAAGAGCTCGACCTCGACCGTGTACTCGTTGTCGGTGACGACGACGCCCATCTTCGTCGCGCGCTACCCGGCACAGCCAGTCCCGGGCACGGTGTTCTGGGGCGCCAGCATCGGCGGCAACAGCGACCCGGTCGCGCGTCACGAGGTGCCCTCCGGCCACGTGCTCTCGGTCCACCGCACCTTCTGGCAGTGGACTCAGCGCACCGGCAGCATGATCACCACGGCGAGTGATGACATCGCGCATGGCCGATTGCCGTGGATATCGACCAAGACGCCATCGTGGGCCGCGATGGCCGCGGGCACGTACGATGCGCAGATCGACGAGATGCTGCGCGCACTCGATGCGCTGCCCGGTCCGGTGTGGCTGACGATCCATCACGAGCCCGAAGGTGGCGGCGGCGTCAATGCGCCCGATGATCCTGCGGGTCCCGCAGGTCACGTCGCGATGAACCGCCGCGTTCGCGAGCGCATGACGGCGCTCGGAGTCGACAACGTGGCGCTGGCTCCGATCCTCATGACGTACACGTGGACCGCGGCATCGGGCCGTAACCCCGACGTGTGGTGGGCGCCCGGCATCTACGACTTCCTCGGCGTCGATCACTACAAGGATGCGCAGGCCTCGCTCCTCGACAGCACGTGGTCGTCGGTCCGCCGGTGGGCCGCCGCACGCTCCGTCGACGTTGCCGTCGGCGAGTGGGGCATGCGTGGCACCGACGCTGCAGCTGGTGCGCGCGTACGCGCCTGGTACGAGGCCGCGATCGCGTCGAACGCGGATGGCGCAGGCGCGCGCACCGTCGGGCTCTCGGCGTTCGACTCGAACCTGAACTCGAGCACCGGTGGCTGGGAGCTCATGGGCGAGCAGTTGACCGTGTTCCGCCAGCTGCTCGGAGACCCGCGAACAGCATCGATCTTGCCGTAACTCGCTCAGCGAAGCGTGACGGCTCTCCACACGAGCAGCTGCAACGCATCCGCGTGCGTGCTCACGCGATCCTTCTCGCGCAACCGAGCGAGCAGCCCGGGTGGCACAGCAGCGTAGCGCCACGCTGCATCGTGACGAGCGGATGCACCCGCGGCGCGGCCGAACCGTTCGATCTCGTAGTCGACCGCCTGCACCGCTTCTTCAAGCTTCGTGAATCGCTCCATCACGCGCTGATCGATCGCGACCTCCCAGCGTTTGCCGCGTGGCGCGCACGAAAGCACGGTCGCCGTACTGATCGCGCCCGCCGAGCGTGCGAAGTGCAGCCCGACGCCGTGCCGTCCGAGCGAGAACCACGCGTTGCCCGAGATGGCGCGCACCTCGTGGTTGACGTCGAGCGTGAGCGGATCGAATGCCGCCGCGCGGTCCTGGATGTCACGCAACGTGAGCGCGCCCGCCTCGAGCTCCAGTTCCGGATAGTCGAGCTGGATCTGCTCCCACGCCCGGGCCGCATCGCGTGCGTCCTCTCCCCGAAGATCGAGATCGCGCGGGCACCCGAACAACGACGGCAGCGTGCACAGGCTGAGCTCGGACACGTCGACGAAGTCCAGGATCAGGCAATCCCGTTTCCCTTCCGCGAGGCGCGTGCCGCGACCCACACACTGCGCATACAGCCCCTCGGAGCGGGTGGGGCGCGCCATCGCAACGCACGACACCCCCGGATCGTCGAACCCTTCGGTCAGAACGGCGACGTTGGCGAGCACCTGAATTCGCCCATTGCGGAACTCCTCGAGCGCACGCGCGCGATCCGCCGCCGCCATCTCGCCGTGAACGATGCCGGCCGGCACCCCGACATGATTCAGCGCGCGCGACAAGTTCCGCGCATGGTTGACCGTCACGCAGAACGCGATGGTCCGACGATCGCGCGCGAGCTCCTGGATCGAGCGCGCGACGAGCGCATTGCGCTCCTCGATATCGACCGCCTCGGCC
>JABFXX010000311.1 GCA_013368795.1 Kofleriaceae bacterium | reverse complement strand
AGAAACACCGCTGTAATCACCACAAACCAGTCGATCCGGGCACGCATCATGGGACCCCCTCGCGAGAGGTGTCATACGGCACACCCCGCACGGTCAAGCGTGAACCGTTAACGACCGATCCGCTGTGGCGGAGGCCACTCGCTAGCGGAACGCCCCGAGAGACGGACCTCTCGACAGCGAGCGCAGCACGGTAACGGCCGCGGCGAGGCGAGCCGGATCGGCCTCGATCGTGAGCCACCGGATCTGCGCTTCCCCCTCGCCGGCCATGACCTGCGCGGTGCCGAGCGCCTTCACGTGGCTGCGCGCGTCGACGGGGAGACACTCGAGATCGGTGACCGTCGCGTCACCATCGGCGACTGCGAAGGCAAAGCGTCTATCCGAGGGACCGAGTGCGCGCGTGACCGTTCTGCTCTGGAGCTCGAATGGTCCGACCCGGATCCCACCGGGCAAGTGAGCCTGGTCCGCAACCAGCTTCGCCTCGGGCAGCCCGCGCAGCGCCACGATCCCGTACACGTCTCTCGACGCGATCGAGGTCAGCAGCTCGATGCCCGCGATGACCTCGTCGGCACGGGAGACCACCTGTGGCTTCTGGAGGTGTAGCGATGCGCCGTCGCTCTCGAGCTTGCTCTGCGCGTGTACGCGCACCATCGTCCGCAGGTCAACGACGTCCCACGCGCGACGCACAAGCCGCACATCATCGGCCTTCACGACGAAGTGCCGATCGAACACCGGGTCGCCGAGGGAGACGTCCGCGCCGAGCGAGCTCATGAGACGCTCGGGGTACACCGCGAACCTCGGAAAGCGGCGCGGCAGGGCCAACGACCACGTGGTTCCCTGGTCGTCCTTGGTCGACCACGTCTCGACGGTGAGCTCGCGGCCACCCACCGTGGCGGTCATGCGAGGCCGCCCCGTCCAGCCACCGCCCGATGCTGCACCACCGTACTTGCGCGCCGTCTCGGCGAGGACTTCCTCGCTCCTGCGGCGCTCCTTCGATCCGAACACCGATCGAGGTTACTGGATCTCGCCGTCGACGATCAGGCGAGTCGACACCGAGGTTCGTCACGCATCTAGCGGAACGCCCCGAGAGACGGCGCTCTCGCCAGCGCACGCAGGATCGCGATCGCCGCGGCGAGCCGGGTCGGATCCGTCTCGATCGTCTTCCACCGCACCTGGGCTTCGCCATTGATCGACGAGACACGCGCGGTGCCGAGCGAGCTCACGCGAGCGCGAGCCTCGAAGGGAAGGCACTCGAGGTCCCGCGCCGTGGCCGTTCCGTCGACGACCTCGACGATCCAGGAGGCTGCCGCCGCCGACGTCGCGATCGCGCGCGTGATCGCCTGGCCCTCGATCACGAGTGGTCCGACCCTGACACCGTCGGGAAACAGTGCCCCGCCTCGATCGAGCTTCGCATCGGGTATCGCGCCGAGAGCCGCGAGACCGAGCACGTCGGACGATGCGAGCATCCGCAGGAGCTCGATCCCGCTCACGACATCCTCGATCGTGCTCGGCAGACGGCCGCGATAGAGCGAGAGCTCCTGCTGCTTGGACGAGAGGGAGCCCGTCGAGAACGAGTCGAGCATCCTCGTCATCGTGTCGCGGCTCCACACGCGCCGCACGGCGAGCGGATCGCTGCCCGTCACCATGAAATGCCCGTCGAAGTCCTCGTCGCCGAGCGAGATGCCGCGGCCTCCGAAGAGCCTGTCGAAGAAGCGCCGGGGCTCCACCGAGAACTCTGGAAACGCCGGCCTCGCGACCACCAGCGTCCAGTTCGTCATGCCGGTTTCCGGGGACCAGTCCGTCGCTTCGGTGGACCAGGCTCGGATCGCGAGCTGGCACGAGCCGAGACGCGCCGTCATGTGCATCCCGCCGTTCGTGCTGACGCCGCCGTACCGCCCGGCCGCCTCGTCGAGAACGTTCACATGTCGAGGTTACTGGATCTCGCCGTCGACGATCAGGTAGCCGTGCTGCGAGTCGACGCCGAGGTTCGTGACGCCGACGCCGCCGACGGCGGGCAGCGGAATCGCGCCGACCGAGCCGGCACCGACCGCGACGATGCGCGCCAGCGCGAACGACGTGATCGCCTCGAACTGCGCGTTCGACAGCTGGTTCGCGCCCTCGATGCCCTCGTCGATGATGTCGACGTACGTGGTCGGCGTGCCGATGTCGAAGCGGAGCTTGCCGTCGGGGCCGGCGGCGACCTCGAGGTCGACCTGCGCGTTGATCGCGACCTGGGTCGCGATGCCGCCGGCGAGCTTGAACGACGCGACCATGTCGCCGACGGTCAGCGAGAGCTTGCCATCCGTGGCCTGCACGTACGGCGGGACCTTCACCGAGAGCTCGACCGAGTCGTAGAGCTGACCGACGTCGCCGTAGCTGCCGGTCGCGAGGTCGAGCGTCTTGTCCATGCCCTTGGCCGACCAGAAGCTCGTGAGGAGCTGGTTCGCCGCGTCGTCGGCAACCGCGAGCTGGAAGCCCTGCGACATGTCCATCGTCGGCACCGTGTTCGGGACGTAGACGAAGCTGCCGGTGTCGTTCTTCGCGCGCAGCGTCGTGTTGAGCAGCACCATGCCGCCCTCGCGCGTGAACGTGATCTGCGACGGCTTGACGTCGATGTCGACCGGCGTGCCCAGCACGTCGATCGTCTTGGTCTCGTTCAGGCTCTTCAGCGAGTTGTTGAGCATCGGCACGACGAAGCGCTCGGTCGCCCAGCCGAGGATCGGGCCCATCGCGGTGTCGAGCGACAGCAGGTCGACGATCTGGCCCGGGACGCCGCCGAGGTCGAGGTTGAAGCCGGTGATGCCGACGTTCTGGTTCTCGAGCTTGATGTCGAAGTTGCGGCCGACGATGCCGACCTTGAGGTTGCCCTGGACCGAGACCTTGCTCGCCGAGATGACGATGTCACGGCTGCCGTCGAGGCACGACACCGCCCACTGGAGGTGCATGCCGACGCGAACGTTGCGGAGCTCGCCCGACAGGAACACGCCGCCGTTCTGCGGCGCCATCAGGATGTCGGCGTCGCCGACGGTCATGCTCGTGATCGACGCCTGGCCATAGAGGCAGTCAGGGCCGTCCGGCGCGCCGGCGTCGACGACCGGGTTGAGCGGCGCGATCGCCGCCATGAGGTTGCCGCTCGTGATGTAGCCAGCGGCGCCGCGGCCGATCGCATCGAACGTCTGCGCCGAGAGCGTCGCGGTGATCGAGTCGGGGATCTGGCGCGCGAGCGTCGCCATCGGACCGGCGACGACCGCGCGCGACTCCTTGCCGGTGTTGCCCTGCGCGTCCTTGGCGACCGCGTGGAGGAGGTTCGTGCCGGCGACGAGCGGGACGTACGCGGTCCACGTGCCATCGGGCGAGACCGCCGCGGCGACGTCGTTGACGAGGACCGACGCGACCGAGCCGCTGTCGTCCGAGACCGTGCCGGTCACCATCACGCGATCGACGTCGCCCGCGATCGTGCCGCGAGCGGGCGAGGTGATGTGCACGCGGGGGGCGTTCGGGTCGAGCGCCGGCGCGTTCGGGTCGTAGGCGTTGTCGGCGCAGCCGATGAGGCTTAGCGCTGCTGCGAGACCGATGAGCTGGAGCTGACGCATACTGACCCTCCCGTGGGTGCGGCGAGAGTCAGCAAGAAGGAGGCCACGCCGCTGTACCACGTGGCCTGCGCCGGAGATCGCTCGAGATCGACCCGGCCACTGTCGCGATCTGTCCACGATATCCGCGTACTACGCGGGTCGCGCGTCTTCACTTCGAGCCCGCCACCGCGCGGAATCGAATACGTCACGAGGACGACGACCATCGGCCGGGTTCCGCCCGGGTCGACGCCGAGCTTGGCGCGGACTGTTGTGGGCACCAGCGGCGTGCCGTCGACCGAGATCACGAGCGCACCCATCGCCTGCTGCGCGAGGACGTTCTTCGCGGTCTCGACCATCTGTGATTTCGGCTGACTGGCCACGCGCGCGAGGACCGCATCGGTCGCCTCGCCGGACGCCGGCCGGTATCCGACCATGACCGCGAGCTCGCAATTCTCGACCTGGACGACAACCGTCCGCACTGCCGGGAACGTGTGCCCCCAGGCAGATGCGGCTGCCAGGCAAACGGCAACGGCAGTAGCCACGCAGCGCGTCAGGAGCGTCACTGCGAGACCTCCGGGAGCGCGTCGAACTGGGCGCGGACGTCGGGGCGCGAGCCCGGATCGGGTACCTGCGTGCGCGTCGCGAGCGGCGGCTTCGGCGGCGTCCAGCCGTTGCCGTCGCGATCGATCCAGATCGGGTTCGTGATCGCGTACGGCGTCGCGGTGTGCTGGCGCACCGGCTTGAGCGTGCCGGCGATCGGCAGGCTCGACAGGTCGAGTCCCTGCGAGAGCGCGCTGATGATGATCGTCGCGTCGAGCGGCGGGAACTCGACCGCCGAGACCACCGGGAACATGTTCTGCGTGCCGGTCACCTCGGCGACGACCCACGCGTCGCTCGTCGGCGTCAGCATCACGGTCGTCGTGAAGTCGGTGCCGGTCGCGATCGGCATGTCGGCGACGACCGCGCTGTTCGAGTAGACGATCAGGTGATCGACCTTCGCCCAGCTCGGCGCGCGTACGCGGATCTGTACGGGCACGGCTCCGCTCGCGACGACGGTCGAGCCGATGCCCTGCCCGTTCACCGTCATGTCGATGAATGGCGCGTTCGTCGCGATCGCGCGGTGCTCCTTCGTCGCCGCGACGACATCGGCGCGCGAGAATCCGCCCGGCGTGTCCTTGCCCTCGCCGACGTAGAGCAGCGTGCGCGCGTAGCCCGGCTCGTCACCGAGCAGGTGATGCGTGTCGGACGCGCCGATGCCCGTCGCCTTGTGACCGCGATCGAGCAGCGAGAACCAGGTCTCGACGGTGCCGGGGAACGTCGGCCTGCCGTCCTTGCCGACGACGATCTGGCCCGGCACGGGCTGCGGATCGGGGAACGGTCCCGGCGGCAGCGGGTTCGGTGCCCTGTAGGTGTGGACGTCCTCGGTCTTGAGGCCGGTGAGCAGCTCGAGCGAGTCGAACTTGTAGCTGAAGTTCTCCGCCTTGAACTCGTCGCCGTACGGCGCGAACACGCCCATGATGCCGGTCGGCGTGTACGGCCGCGCGGTGTCCTGGTCGATGTAGAACTGCGCGAAGTAGCCGAGCACCTGCTGGCGAGGGTGCGCGACCTGCACGATCGATTGCGTCGCGTCGATCGCGAGCTTGCGCAGCTGGTCGAACAGCTGGTCGGGCGTCTGATGCGCCCACGTGAACTCGCCGCCGCGCGTCGAGCCCGGATCGACCTTGAGCGGCCAGCCGATGAAGTGGCCCTCCTCGAACGTCGTCAGCTCCATGCCGGGAACGCCGACGAGCCACGGGTCGAGCCCGCTCGACGCGATCACCGGCGCGTAGTCGGTGATGTAGTTGTGATCGGTCGCGACCGCGACCTCGAGCCCCTCGGCGGCGCAGCTCGCGACGCGCTCGTCGATCGGCAGGCCGGAGTCCGTCGACGGCTGCGCGTGGATGTGAAAGTCGCCGGAGACCCAGCCGTCCGTCGAGAACGCGCGCGTGAGGCGCAGCTGCTCCGCGGCGAACCCGCCAGCGGCGAGCGTGATCGACTTCGTCGTCATCTCGTACTCGGGACCGCGCGACACGACGATCTCGTACGTGCCGGGGCGGACCTTCGTCTCGAGCACGCCGTCGGTCGTCCACCACGCGCCCTCGATGTAGCGACCGGTGCCGTCGAACGCGGTCGGCCGGACGGCCTCGCCGAGCTGCAGCGAGTACAGGATGCCGCGGCCGTCGACCGTCGACACTCGCGAGTCCTTTGCGAGCAGCTGGATCTTCGCCGGCGCGTGACGGCCGAGCTCGTCGAGCACGGACACCGCGAGCGTCGCCGATGCCTTCAGCTGCACGAGCTCGCCGGTCTGCTCGCCGGCGACGATCGAGAACGGCTTCTCTTCGGACTTCTCGCGATCCGGCGTGATCACCGTGTACGTGTAGTTGCCGGGCTCGAGCTTGCCGAGGAACGAGCCGCGCGCGTCGGTCTCGAGCTGGTCGAGGATCTTGCCGGCCTTCAGGATCATCACGCTCGCGCCGGCGACTGGCTGCTGCGTCAGCTCGTCGACGACGCGGCCGCCGAACGTGCCGGTCGACGCCGCGCGAAGGTCGAGGATCGTGTCGTAGATCGAGCCGACGTCGCCGCGCCCGACGATGAAGTACGACGTATACGTGCGCTCCTCGTTCGGGCCGAGCTGGTTCGGCGCGCGATACATGTACGCGCCGGTGACGCCCGCGTACGTGAACGGCAGGAGCATCGAGTGCTTCGTGATCTCCTGGCCCATGTAGCCGTCGGGGTACGCGTTGACGTAGTTGTCGGGCGACTCCGGGATCGTGATGCCGTACGACACGCCCTTGCCCTTCGTCGCGACGAAGTCGACGACCATGCCGGGGAACGACGGGAAGCCGCCGGCGGTCTTGTAGCTGTCCTCGATCGCGAACCGCACGTTGAAGCCGGCGGCGCCGGGCGTGAAGATCGTCTGCTCGCCGCCGAACAGCGGCAGCTGACCGAGCGGCACCGAGAGCTCGATGTTGCTGATGCCCGGGATGTTGGAGCCGAGCAGATCGTCGAGCTGCGTCGGGTTGAGATACGGAAACGGGTGCGCGCCCGTCGACGCGTTCTTCACCGTCGTCTCGATCGTGACGTAGCGCTTGCCGGGCTCGAGCTTGTAGACCTGCGTGAACTGCAAGGTCTGCGGGAACACGAGGCCGGTGTTGAGCAGCGACACCATCTGGAACAGGTCGCCGCCGGTGCCCTTCACGGTGACCTCGGCCGCACGGCCGTCGGAGCCGTCGGCGGTGACCGAGACCTCGGTCGCGTCGATCGCGGTGAAGAAGAAGCCGGGCAACAGCTCGGCGAGCTGATCGTTGCCCTCGCCGTCGCCCGCGACGCGCACGAGGTCGGCATCGACGAGCGTGCCGCCGAACGTCGTGTTGACGCGGCCGTAGGTATCGATGCACGGCGGCGCGCCGGGCTTCGGGTTCGGCGGGCAGCGGCCGGTGTCGGCGATGACGAACCGGACCTGATCGTTCTCGAGGATGAAGTCGCCGACGCGACCGATCGCGTGCGGGCCGCCGATCGCCTCCTGGAGCTTGCCGATGCGCTGCGCGCGCGACTTCGGCGGCGCCGAGCCCGTGCACGCCGCGACCAGTGCGAGGAGCGCGATCGCGCGGGTCAAAGCGCGACCTCTGCAGCGAGCTGCGCGCGGTCATTCGACAGCTCGCGCGCCGCCTGCTCCTGGACGTGCGTGAGCTGCAGCTGCAGGCGCATGCGCAATGATGGCACCGCGAGCACGCCGCCGACGGTGTGCTCGATCACGCGATCGGTGACGATCAGGCTCGACGGATCGAGGATGC
>JABFXX010000644.1 GCA_013368795.1 Kofleriaceae bacterium | reverse complement strand
GTTCTGGGCCGCGCCGGCGGTGCCGGTGTTGAGAGCCGTCAGGCTGCCCGTGGCCTCGTCGAACGCGAGGTGCACGGCGAGGCCCGAGGCCGACGGTGCGGGCGGCGGCTCTGCGTTCGGATCGACGGGAACGACGATGCCGGCGCCACCGCCGAGGTTGATCTCGTAACGGCTGGTCGCGGTCGCGCGAACGACACCCTCGGGGCCGGTGAGGCCGCTCGGCCAGTACTTCCACGTGAGTCCGTCGATCTGGACGTTGGCCGCGCTCGCGAACGCGGTCAGGACCTTGTCGGCCTTGCCGGCGTCATACGCGAGTCCCGCCGTAGCGGCGAGAGACACCATCGCTTGCACCTCCGCGGGGCCGAGGGGACGTGCCCAGATCGCGAGATCGTCGAGGTCACCGGCGAACGGCTGTGAGTTGAGCGCGTTGGCGCCGTGGCCGATGACGAACGTGCCGGTGGCGACGGTATTGATCGCCTTCGTCGGCGCCGTGAACGAGATCGGCGCACCGTCGACGTAGAGCTTGGCAGCGGCGAGCGTTCCGCCCGCTGGCAGCACGGCCGTGACGTTGTGCCATGCACCGTCCTCGATGTTCTGAGACCCGGCGCTGTCGATCCGGCCGTTGCCGACGCCGAGCTCGAGGTTGCCGGCGAGGTCGATATCGAAGTCCCACTTGCCGCCGTCCGTGTTCTTGCCGAACGTGAACGCAGTCTGGATCGCCGTCGAGGTCGAGGCGACCTTGACCCACGCTGAGGTGGTGCGCGCCGCGGACCCGGCGACCGGCGACGGTCCCGCGATGATCTGGTCGAGCGCGTCGAAGTGCATCGCGTTGCCGAGCCTGCCGGCGACGTACGTCGCGCCGCTGATCGCGCCGTTGTGGATGGCGCCGGCGGTGCCAGAGTTGATCGCGGTCGTGCTCCCCGGCGTCTCGTCGAACTTCATGTGCACCGCGAGGCCCTGGGCCGGCGGAGCGGGCTGCTGATCGCCCCCGCCCTGCTCGTTCATCGGGATGAAGTAGCCGGTGCGGTTCAGGAATTGCGTCTGGCCCGAGCTCTTGTCGATGACGAGCGTGCCGACCGACTCGAACGGCTCGGGCGGAACCGAGTACTGCGCCTTCGGCCGGTTCGTCCCCGCCTGCCACAGCTTCTCGGTGGACGGGTAGTCCATCTTGAACCGCTTGAGCTCGAGCTCGATGCGATCCGGGTACACGGTTCCGACCATGTAGCTGCCGTCGTCCGCGTACCCCATGATCGCGCCGTGGACGGCCTGCTCGACACCGCCATTATTGTTGGCGCTCATGTCGTGCACCTCACCAGCGACGTAGAGGTCGACGTGATGATTGACGAGCGTCTGCCAGAACGGCGTCTGCGCGCCGCCCGGCATCGTCATACCGCTCGAGTTCTGCGTGCGCACCGGCGTGAGGACCGGGATGTGGCCCTGCACCATGACGTGCTTGATCTTGCCGGTCGCGGTCGCGTCGGTGAGCTCCTGGTCGAGCCACGCGAGGTGATCGCCGTCGACCGACAAGAGCACACTGCCCCGCTGGGCATCGAGCTTCGTCGTCGGGCTGTCCTGGCGGAACTCGTCGAGCGTGACGAGCTCGAGGTTCTTGTGCCGGATCGCGTAGGACGTGTTCTCGAACGGAGTCCCGACGGGGCGCCTCGCGTAGATCGGCTGGCCGTTCGCGTCGAGCGTGAAGTGCTTGGCGAACTGCGCCTTGTAATCGGGGACGAGGAACGCCTTCTCGCTGTTGGCGGCCCAGTCGTTGTCGCCGATGTCGTGGTCGCCGACCGCCGGATAGACGGTGAGCCCGCGGCTCTCGAATCGCTCCTTCCACGTCGTGTAGTAGACATCGGCGGCCTTCGCGATCGCCGCCTGCTTCTGCGCACGCGTGCTGACCGGACCGAACACCTGGACGCCGCTGGCGTCGAGGTACCAGTGGCCGTTCACGAGGTCACCCGCGACCATCACGAAGTCCGGGTTCTCCGCGGCGATCTCGTCGAGGACACGCGCGATCGCGGCCTCGTGCGCCGGATTCGTGCTGTTGACCAGTGACGTCAGGTTGCTGACGTCGCCGATATCTGAATTGAGGAAGTCCGGAATGCTGACGAACTTCCACGGCGCGATCGGCTTCTCCTCGTCCTCGCAGTCCTCGTGTCCCTTGCCGTGCCCGTACCCATGACCGTTGCCATGACCGTTATCGTGGTCATGGCACTTCTTCGTCTTGAGGAACGACGTACTGGTGTCGTCGCTCGAATCGAGTGAGTCCGGCGTCGAGCACGCCACCGAGAACGCGAGCCCGAGAAGCGACAGCCGAAGTTCGAGGGTCATATGGGAACTCCTTTGTGAACATCAAGGAACCCCTGCACCGAGCGACGACTCGTGCGAGCCGCGCCCCCTGAAACCGCCTGAAAGCGGAACCTCACTCTACTACAAGCCATCCGGAAATCAGAAGTACAGAATGAATATTACTGCACTTCCAAACAACCAGTCCCACTACCATTCACGACAAGGACAGCAATCGTTCACAAGGACATTGCGCATACGACACACCGCTCACGGGCTGACGAAGCCGGCGCCGTTGTCGAGGTTCACCGAATAGTCGGAGCCCGACACCACGACGCGGCCCGGCGTTCCAGTCAGGCCCGAGGCCTGATAACGCCACAGCCGACCGCTGATCTGGACATCCTGCTTGTCACGGAGTCCCTCGAACATCACCTCGAGCTCGCCCGCGTCGTAGTTGAGCGTCGACTCGTTCGCGAACGAGGCCAGCGCGCGGATCTGCGCGGCGGTGAGTGGCTCGCCCCAGATCGCGAGGTCGTCGACGAGCCCGTTGTACTGCTGGAAGTTGAGGCTGTTCGCGGAGTGGCCGATGATCAGGTTGCCCGCTTTCGTGTTGATCGGCGTCGTCGCCATCGTCGTGGTGAACGCATAAGGCTCGCCGTCGAGGTACATGGTGACCGTGCCAATCGTCGCGTTGGCGTTCGCCACGATCGCGAGGTGATGCCACTGGCTATTGGCGAGCGAGACGGTCGAGGTCGCGTCGGTGCGCGCACCGCTGATGCCGAGCTCGAACTTGCCGAGCTCGTCGATATCGACATCCCATTTGGTCCCGTTCTGCATGTTCGCGCCAAACGTGAAGATCGTGCGGATGCCGTTGCCCGTGCCTGGACCGGGGCCCGTGTTGATCCAGACCGAGGTCGTCCGCTGCACCGGGCCCACCAGCGGCGCGGCGCCGGCGGCGATGCGATCGAGGTTGTCGATCGACACCGCGTTGCCGAGCTTGCCCGCCACGAACGTGGCACCGGTCACCGTGCCGTTGTTTGCGGGTCCCGTCGTCCCGTGGTTGACCACCACGCTGCTGCCAGCGGCCTCGTCGAACGGAAGGTGAACCGCGAGCCCCTCGCTGGAGGTCGCCAGCGGAATGAAGTAGCCGGTCCGGTTCAGGTACTGCGTGCTGCCCGAGCTCTTGTCGAGGACGAGCGTGCCGGCGGACGTGAAGCCGCCAGGCCCGATTGCATAGTCTGCACGCGGCCGGTTGCTGCCGGCCTGCCACAGCCGCGTCGTGTCCGCCGGATAGACGAGCTCTGCACGCTTGAGCTCGAGCTCGACGCGATCGGGGTAGACGTGGCCGACCAGGTAGTTGACGGAAGGCGCGTAGCCCATGATTCCGCCGTGGACGACCTGCTCGACGCCGCCCACGTTGTTGGTGCTCATGTCGTGGACCTCGCCGGCGAAGTAGAGGTCCGCGTGATTTCTCTGCAGCGTCTGCCAGAACGCCGATGTCTCGGCGCCGGGCATCGTCATCCCGCTGCTGTTCTGCTGGCGCACCGGCACGAGCACCGGCACGTGACCCTGCACGATCACGTGATCGATCTCCGGATCGCTGGCAGCGCCGGCGAGCACCGAATCGAGCCACGCGAGCTGTTCTCCGGCGACCTCGGTGCGCACGCTGCCGGTCTTCGAGTCGATGGTCTGCGTCGGGCTGTCCTGGCGGAACACGTCGACGGTGACGATCAGGACGTTCTTGTGGCGAACCGCGTACGCGGTGTGCTCGTACGGCGTCCCTTCCGGTCGGTTCTCGAACAGCGCGTTGCCGTTGTCGTCGACGGTGAAGTGGCGCGCCCACGCCTCCTTGTAGTCGGCGACGAGGTACGCCTTGTCGGTATTGGCCTCCCAGTTGTTGTCGCCGACATCGTGATCACCGACCGCGGCGTACACCGGGAGTCCGCGATCCTCGAACCGCTTCTTCCATTGCGTGTAGTAGAGGTCCGCGGCCTTGTCGATCGCGGCGGCCTTCTGCGCGCGCGTGCTGACCGGACCGAACACCTGGACGCCGCTCGCGTCGAGATACCAGTGACCGTTCACGAGATCGCCGGCGACCATCACGAAGTCGGGATGCTCGGCGGCGAGCGCGTCGAGGACCTTGGCGATCGCGGCCTCGTGCGCCGCGTTCGTGCTGTTGACCGCGCTGGTCAGCGCACTGACGTCGCCGATGTCCGCGTTGAGAAAGTCAGGGAAGCTGACGAACGTCCACGGCTCGTTGGAGCTCGTGTTCGCGTCGGGGTTGACCGCCGTCCCACCCTCGCAGAACCCATCGGCGCGGCACACCGCACCTGCCCCGAACGCCGTGACGCACTGAGTGTCGTCGACGCACGACACCTTGTCGGCCGTGCGAAACGAGCAGGCGGGGATGCACGCCAGCACGACGCCCACCAGCACGTTCTGTAGTTCGGATACTCGCACTCAGTTCTCGCTTTCTTCCTTCAGTGGACGACGAAGCCCGCGCCGCCGCCGAGGTTGAGCTCGTACTGGTTGCCGCTCGTCGGCTGGACGACGACACCGGCCGCGCCGGTGAGGCCCGACGCCTGGTAGCTCCACGTGATGTTGCCGATCGTGATGTCAGCCTGCGCCGCGAACGCGCCGAGCAGGCGGTCGACCTTGCCGGCGTCGTAGGCGAGGCCCGACGTGCTGGCCAGCGACGAGATCGCCTTCACCCCGGCGGCGTCGAGCGCGCGGCTCCAGATCGCGACGTCGTCGAGCTGGCCGGTGAACTGCTGGGTCGTCATGCCGTTGGCCGCATGGCCGAGGATCAGGAGCGACGAGCTGGCGGCCTGATCGGCGAGCTCGAGCGCCGTCACGATCGCCGTCGCGGTTGCGCTCGTTGTCGTGATCTTCGTGCCATCGACGTAAATGACGACCTGCTTGATCGTTGTCATGCCGTCGGGCAGCACCATCGCAACGTGGTGCCAGTTACCGTCGGTGACCGACGTGGTTCCGACGCCATCGGTGCGGCCGCTCGCAACCCCGAGCTCGACGACGCCGCCGTTGTCGAGATCGATGTCCATGTCCCATTTCGTGCCGTTACCGGCGTTGCGCCCGAACGTCATCATCGTGATGAGGCCGGTGCCACCCGCCGGACGCTTGACCCAGAGCGAGACCGTGCGGGGCCAGTTCGAGGAGATCGGCGTCGAGCCGGCGACGACACGCTGGCCCGGTACCAAGTCGATCGCGCTGCCGAACTTGCCGGCGACGGACGTGGCGCCGGAGATGATGCCGCGGTTGAGCTGCCCCGACAGGCCGAGGTTCGGGGTCTTGCCATCCGTCTGCTGGTCGAGCGGCAGGTGGACGAGCAGCGCCGGCGGCGGCTGCTCCTGGAACGGCAGGAAGTAGCCCGTGCGATTGCGATACACGCGCGTCGGGCCGGTGTGATCGATCACCATCGAGCCGGCGTTGGTGAACCCGTTCGTGGTGTCGAGCGCGAGCTGCTCGAGCGGCCGGGTCGCTCCCGTCTGCCACAGCTTGTTCGTGTTCGTCGCGTCGTAGGAGATGTCGATCGTCTTGAGCGTGAGCTCCATGCGGTCCGGATAGACGCTGCCGACGAGGTAGTTGACCGTCGTCAGGCCCGGCGTACCCATCGGGCCGCCGTGGCAGACCTGCTCGACGCCGTTCACGTTCTTCGCCGACATCGCGTGCATATCGCCGGTCAGGTAGAGGTCGACGCCCGCCGAGGCGAGTGCCTGCCAGAACGCCGACGTCCTCTCATTGTCCAGACCTAGGTTGGTCGACGCCTGGAATCGCACCGGCTTGATGACCGGGATGTGTCCCTGGACCACGAGGTACTCGATCTCGGGATCCGCGGCGGCGGCGGTGAACACCTGGTTGATCCAGGTCATCTGGTCCGCTTTGATGTCGAGCGCGACCGTGCCCTGGTCGCCGAGGTTCGCCCCCGGCTCGTAGTAGAACGGGTCCACGGTGAGCACGAGCATGTTCTTGTGCTTGAACGCGTAGGCCGTGTCCTCGTACGGCGTGCCGACCGGTCGGTTGGTATAGCGGTGCGCGCCGCCCGGGGCCTTGGTCATGTGCTTGGCAAAGCCGGCCTTGAACTCGTCGACGAGCTGCGAGCGATCGAAGCTCGCCGGCCACGGTGCATTGCCGAGCTCGTGATCGCCGAGCGCTGCGTGAACCGGGATCCCGCGGGTCGCGAAGCGCGCGAGCCACTGCGGGTAGTAGGTGTCTGCGGCGAGCCCCAGGGCCGTGGCCTTGTCGGCGACGGTGGTGACCGGGCCGAACACCTGACGCATGTCGGCGTCGGAGTGCCAGTTGCCACCGACGAGATCACCCGCGAC
Organism: Kofleriaceae bacterium; assembly: GCA_013368795.1. Lineage (GTDB taxonomy): Bacteria > Myxococcota_A > Polyangia > Haliangiales > Haliangiaceae > JABFXX01. The sequence goes on along the minus strand of JABFXX010000644.1, from coordinate 20,361 downwards.
GAGGACGAAGTCGGGATTCTCGGCGGCGACCGCGTCGAGGACGAGGTTGATCGCCTGCTCGTGGAACGGATTCGTGCTGTTGACCAGCGCGGTCAGGCTGCTGACATCGCCGACGTCGTAGCTGAGGAGGTCGGGCATGCTGACGAACTTCCACAGGCCGCGGCACGTCGTCATGCACTGCGAGCCCGCGGCGTTGCTGTTGCCAGAGCCGAGGTCACACTGCTCGCCGCTGTCGACGATGCCGTCGCCGCACGTCGGCAGCTCACAGGTCGCGCGGCACGCGTCGGGGGTGTCACCGTTGGCCGCGCCGTCGTCGCACGCTTCGCCCGTGTCGAGGATGCCGTCACCGCAGCCCGCCACCCGGCAGGTCGTGCGGCACGCGCCAGCGATGGAGTCGCTGTTCTGCGCGCCGTCGTCGCATTGCTCGCCGGTGTCGACGACACCGTCGCCGCACCTCGCCGGCACGCACGTGGTCCGGCACGCACCCGCTTGGGTGTCGCTGTTCGCCATGCCCATGTCGCACTGCTCGCCGGTATCCACGACACCGTCGCCGCAGTCCGCGACGACACACGCCTCTCGGCACGCGTTCGGCGTCGTGTCGCTGTTCGCCGTGCCGTTGTCGCAGGTCTCGCCCGCGTCGACGACACCGTCGCCGCAGGTCGCGACCGCGCACGTGGTCCGGCACGCGCCGGGCACGGTGTTGCTGTTCGCCGGGCCGTTATCACACGACTCGCCGGTGTCGATCACGCCGTCGCCGCACCGTGCAATCGTGCACGTGGTGCGGCACGCGTTCGGCACCGTGTTGCTGTTCGCGGTGCCTTCGTCGCACGTCTCGCCGGTGTCGATCGCGCCGTCGCCGCAACGAGGCAACACGCACGAGGTGCGGCACGCGTCGGCAGCGCTGTCGCTGTTCGCGGCGCCGTCATCGCAAATCTCGCCGGTGTCGATCGCGCCATCACCACACGACGGCAGCGCGCACGTCGTCCGGCACGCGTTCGCCTGCGTGTTGCTGTTCGCGGCGCCGTCATCGCAAGCCTCGCCGCCGTCCATGACGCCGTCGCCGCACTTCGCAAGCTTGCAGTTGGTGCGGCACGCGTCGGGGTTCGTGTCGCTGTTGGCCGCGCCGTCGTCGCACTGCTCGCCGGCATCGACCACGCCGTCGCCGCAGGTCATCGACGTCATCGTGCAATCGGTGTTGCATGCCGTCGGATCGGTATCGCTGTTGTCGGCGCCGTCGTCACACGTCTCGCCGTTATCGACGACACCGTCGCCACACGTTGGCGTTTTGCACGACGTTCGGCACGTGTCGGGCAGCGTGTTGCTGTTAGCCGACCCGTCGTCACATTGCTCGCCGCTGTCGACAACGCCATCACCGCACCGCGGGGGTGCGTCGTTGTCTCCGTTGTCACCGCAGCCGATCGCGAAAGCGAGCAGCAGCACGGCAGAAAGCCGAATTCGAACGCTCGACATGAAACTCCTGTAGAGGCGAGATCAGAACCGACCGATCGCGACGACGCCGAAGCCCTCGGCGGCGGTCGATGGCACGACCGACAGCGACGGGGCGGTCGATTCCGCCCGCGCATCGCTGTTTCTGGTGGCAAGGAAGTAGATCAATGCGCCGGCTGCCGATGCGACGGCGAGCCCGGTGCCGATGTCGCTCAGCAGCGCATCGCGGCGCTCGTTGTCGAAGTGCGATTGCGCGCCGTCCTGGCAGAGGCCGCCTTTGCACAACGAATCGATCTCGTTGCGCTCGCTGCGCGCGCGAAGGCCGAACGTGACCGCCACGGCGGCACCGGCGACGAGCCCACCGGCGGCGATGACGTAGGGCACGCGGCTCGGCGTGTCCTGCTCGACGACCACGGGCGTCGGCGTCGGCTTGGCCTGCGGCTTCTCCGCGGCCTTGGCGTCCGGCTTGGACTCCGGCTCGGTGTGAGTCTGCAGCTCGACGACGGCGAGCTCGAGACGCTGGAGGCGCGCCTTGACCGAGCCCGCGTCGTGCACGCTGCCGCCCTCGAGGTACATGCGCAGGTAGTGCGCTGCCTTCTCGTAGTTGCCTGCACGCTCGTACGTGTTGGCGAGGTTGAACAGCAGCGCGGGGTGACCGCTCAGCTGATACGCGCGCGAGAAGCGCTCCGCGGCGAGCACGTAGCGACCGGCGCTGTAGTCCGCGTTGCCTTCCTCGTAGAGCTTTCGCGCCTCGGCGAGGGCCGCGCTGTCCTGCTTCTTGTCATCGGCAGGAGCGGCAGGATCGCCGGCACTCGCAGGTTGTGCCTGCACCGACGAGGCGGCGAGGCAAACCCCGAGCGCGCCGACGAGCACGCGGCGGATATGAGACGTGTGGATCATTGCTTGAACGGATCGAGGTTGTCGGACGCCGGCGCAAACGGGTCGTCGGCGGCCTTCTTGGGCGCAGGCGGCTGAGGCGCTGCGTCGGGTGGAACGGTGGTCGGTCGAGTTGCGGTCGCGGTTTCGCGGATGGGCGCCGCACGACCGCGGCCGCGACGTCCCGCGTTGTGTCGGCTCGGCGACGGTTCGGCGGCTGCTTCGGTCTCCGCAGGCGCGTCGGCCTTCGGCGCCTCCACGGCCACGGGCTTGGCGAGCTCGTCGAGCGAGATTTCCATCGTCGCGGCGCTGTGAAACCGGCGCTGAACCGTCGAGTGATCCGGCGCGGAGAGCGTGACCGTATGGGTCTTGCCGTCGCCGGAGAACGTCGCGCGATAGTGCCCGCGCGCGACGACCTCACCATCGATCGTGATCGAGGCGTGCGCGGGCACGACGCGAATGTCGACGTCGTAGTCGGGCGCCGCTTCCGGTCGACTCGGCGTCGCCGGTTCCGCGGCCGCGACGTTCTCGGGCGCATCGGACGAACGCGTCGCCTGCCACCAGATGCCGCCCGCGATCGCGACGAGAGCGAGCCCGACGAGCACGCGACCAAAGCCGCGCGACGGAGGCGTCGCCGAGCTCTCGACGGCGGCGAGGCCGAGCGTCGTGCCGGTCGCGCTGGTGCGGAACCCGGGTGCGGTCTCGCGCAGCGGGTTGCGGCGGCGAGACGAGCCCGAGACGATCTCGACCTCCATGTCTTCGACGTCGCTCTCGCGATTCGCGATCTCCTCGAGCGTCCGGCGCTCGAGCTCCTTGCGCCAGCGCTGGCGCTCGGCGAACGCCATCTGCACCCACGCGCCGACGGAGTGATCGCCACCGGAGCCGCCGAGGTCCACGATCGCGTCGCGGAGCTCGGTCTCCAGCTCGAGCGCGCTCTGGTGGCGCTTCTCGGGGTCGCGCTCGAGCGCGCGCATGATCGTGTGCTCGAGGAACGGCGGAACGGAAGGGTTGAGCTCGCTCGGAGGACGGATCCTCCGGTTGAGGACGGCGTTCACGCGCTCGTGATCGCTCGCGCCCTCGAACAGGCGATTCATCGCGACCATCTCCCAGAGCACGATGCCGAGCTGGAAGACGTCGGTGCGACCGTCGATCGTGCCGCCGGAGAGCTGCTCCGGGGCGAGGTAGCTGAACTTGCCCTTGACCATGCCGGCCTGGGTCTTCGGTACGTCGTCGACGACGCGCGCGACGCCGAAGTCGACCAGCTTGGTCACGCCGCTGTAGCAAACGATGATGTTCGACGGCGTGACGTCGCGATGCACGATGCAGCGACGCGTGCCGTCGGGCAGCACGAGGTTGTGCGCCTGGTGCAGCGCGGCCGCGATCGAGGCACCGATGCGACAGACGATGCCGAGCGGGATGCTGTCGCCGCGCTCGTGCAAGGCATGGAGGATGAAGCGCAGGTCCTCGCCCGAGAGGTACTCGAGGACGAGATACGGCAGCTCGCCTTCGCGCCCGATGTCGAGCGTCGTGACGATGTTCGGGTGGTTGATCGTCGCTGCGATCCGCGCCTCGTCGAGCAGCGCTTCGATCGCGTCGTGGTCGCTGCTCTGCCATCCCGACAGGCGCTTCATCACCACGAGCTTCTGGAACCCGCCGATCGCCTCGTGTGTGCCGAGGTACACCTCGGCCATACCACCGCTGCCGATCTTCGGACCTGTTAAGTAGTGCCCCATTGAATGCTCGCTTTGGACGAGCGGGCCCAATCTAGAGAAACCGGCTCAGTTCCAGCAAGGGCACAAATTTCCGACACTTGCTGCGCTGTGAGACGGTGGGGACTGTAGACCCGAGCTGTTCCGACACGTGTGCGTATGACGACACCGATCAGGTAACGCTTGATAATTCCAACCGAGATTTTTACAATTCCCGATTTTTCATAATTCAGGTCACCAAACCAATCCGCCGAGTAACGTCGCGCGAGTCACGCGATCGCTGCGAAAAAAAGATCGAAAAAAATTTCGGGAAGCGCGCGAACGAGACCGTCGCGCGCATCGCGAGCACGGATCGAAGCGCTCGTTCGGTTCGCAGACGTCGCTTCACGATCGTCAGCGCGCGACGTTCGAACGTGTTCGTGCTCGTCGAAGATCGAGTCAGTCGCGGCGATCGTTGGGTGTTCGATCACAACATCGCGCGTGTCTGTAACGCCCAGCGCGCGTACACATGCGCGTGATCGGCGCGATGCCGAATCACCGCACGTACTCGCGTTAGGCTGCGCCATGACTCGAGCCATTCCAGTACTGCTCGTTCTCGCGCTCGCCGTAGGCACAGCTAACGCTCAGCGCGCCCCCGACATGGCGACGCTCGACCGCGGCGACGGCATCAGCAAGATCGCCGTCGACGCCGGGCTGACGTTCCTCGACGACCCGTACGACCTCGCGCTCCGCCTCGAGCTCTACGGCCAGTACGTCACCCGCTCCGGCTTCGGCATCTACGGTTCGCTGCCGCTGACGATGTCGTTCGGCGCGCCCGAGGACAATCCCGACGTGATCCCGAACGACGCCACCGCGCTCGGCAACCTCGAAGCCGGCGGCCTCTACGTGCTCACGAAGTCGCGCGAGCTCTCGTTCGTGTTCCACGGTGGTGTCTCCTTCCCGACCGCCGGCGATGACCGCGACGAGGCCGCGACGCTGCGCGCCGGCATCTGGCCGCGGCTGACCGACCTCGCGAACACGACAGGCCTGTGGTACCTGCGCTTCGGGTTCTCGCCGCTGTTCTACGCGAGCAAGTTCTTCCTGCGCGGCGATCTCGGCTTCGACATCGCTCTCGAGGAGGCAGGAGCGCACTTCCTGCGATTCAACATCGGCGCCGGTGTCGACCTCGGCGCCGTCGCGCTCAGCCTCGAGCTCGTCAACAGCCTCGCGTTCATCGAGCACGAGGACAACGAGTTCTTCGATGATCTCGCGCTCACCGTGCGGTTCATGGGCAAGACGTTCCAGCCCTATCTCGCCGTCGGTACGCCGCTCGACGACAGCCGCGACAACGTCGATCTGTTCATCGCCGGCGGCCTGCAGTTCGTGCCCTAACGGACGATGTTCCAGCCGTGCTCGCGCTCGCCGGCGAACAGCGCGTCGACGTCGCGGTCCTGCGCCGTGATCGTTCCAGGCTGACCGGGCTCGCCATCCTGGCCGTCCTGCCCCGGCGATCCCGAGTAGCCGTCGCTGCCGTTGCGGCCGTCGCGGCCCGAGGATGTCGAGCAGAACCTGCCGTTGCTGTCGGACTCGAGCCCGCCGGCGCCGCCGCGACCACCGCGTCCTCCCGAACCGCCGGCACCGCCGTCACCGCCGCGACCGCCGAGGCCCGCACGACCGCCCGCGACGTCGATCTGGATCGCCTTGACGAGCTCGGGGAACTGCGGTGGATAGAACAGCACGACGGCGCCGCCGTCGCCGCCCGTGCCGCCGTCTTCGCCGTCGCCACCATCTCCGCCGTTGCTACCGTCGGTGCCATCTCTGCCATCGCTGCCGTCTTCGCACGTGCTGCCGGAGAGGCCGTCGAATCCGCTCGAGCCGTCCATGCCGGCGCGTCCCATGGCTCCCGCCTGCCCGTCCTGCCCTGGTGCGCCGCGCACCGAGACGATGAACCGCGATGCCGACGGGCCCCGCGGATCGACGAGGTGATACTCGATCGGCTGCCCGGGCTCGACGACGCGCACGAGGACGAGCCGTCCGTTGAGCTGCGTGTCGACGTACGCGAGCGAGACCTCGACGTGCCGCGGCGCCGACGTCGCGTCGTGCAGGCTGATGCCGTCACAATCGAAGCGCGGCACGACGACGAGCTGTCCGCGGATCTCGGGGCGCGTCGGCACGCTGACTTCGACCTTCGTGCTCCGGTCGTACCAGCCGACGAGCTCCGGCATGTGAAGCCTCGCATCGGCATCGACGCGCCCGACGTCGGAGGACCACGCAAGCGCCTCGGGATGCAACGCGCCGCTATGGCGCGCGGTGAGCAGCGTCGTCCCGTCGGTGTACGTCACGATCGCCTGCAGCTGCAGACCGTCCGACGGGATGCACTGACGGGGGCCACCACCCGGCGCCCGCGCTTCGATGCCGCGCACGCGCGCAGGGTCGAGCTTCACGTAGTGAGGTCCGCAACCGACCAACAGGAGCACCATCCAGCTTCGCCGCACGAACGACAGGCTAGCGTCACGGGCGCACGGCCGATCGCGCGTTAACAGTTTGCAAACCGCGAGTTGCCGGCTCCCGTGGCGCAGCCCACGGTTTGTCATGACCAAGCACTGGCGTCCTCCCGTTCACTTCGGCCTCGGCGGTGTCGCGATCGGCAATGGCTTTCACGCGCTGAGCGAAGCGCAGGCCCACGACACGCTGCACGCGGCCTGGGATGCGGGCATCCGCTACTACGACACGTCGCCGTTCTACGGCTTCGGGCTCTCGGAGCGGCGCTTCGGTCATTTCCTGCACACCCAGAAGCGCGACGCGTACACGCTCTCGACGAAGGTCGGCCGCATCTTCACCGCGGGCACGCCCAAACCGCACCCGCTCTGGAAGGATCCTTCGCCGTTCACCTACCGCTACGACTACACCGCCGACGGAGTCCGGCGCTCGATCGAGGACAGCCTGCAGCGCCTCGGCATCGAGCGCATCGACATCGTCTACGTGCACGATCTGTCGCCCGAGAACGACGAGGAGCTCGGCGGCTGGAAGCAGCAGTTCGAGGTCGCCGCGAAGGGCGCGTTTCCCGCGCTCTGCAAGCTGCGCGACGAGGGCGTGATCAAAGCGTGGGGCCTCGGCGTCAATCGCATCGAGCCGATCATCGATGCCGCGCGCGCGAGCGATCCAGACATCTGCCTGCTCGCGACCCAGTACTCGCTCTCGAACCACGCGCACACGATCCGCGACCTGTTCCCGCTGCTCGAGCAGCGCGGCATCTCGATCGTCGTCGGCGCGCCGTTCGAGGCCGGCTTCCTCGCCGGCAAGGACCGCTACGACTACGGCGGTGACATCCCGTCCGAGCACGCGAAGCGGCGCTCGCGCATGATCGAGCTGGCGCGCGAGCACGGCGTCGACCTGCGAACCGCCGCCCTGCAGTTCGCTGCCGCGCCGTCAGTCGTCGCCGCGGTGATTCCCGGCGGGCGCTCGCCCGAGCAGGTCACCGCGAACGCAGCGTCGATGAAGACGAAGATCCCGAGCGCGTTCTGGGACGCACTCCGGCGCGAGCAGCTGATCGCCGCCGACGCGCCAGTGCCGCGCGCTTGATCGTCAACAACCGCAGGTACTAGCGACCGCCGCCCGCGCCGCCTGCACCGCCTGCGCCGCCTGCACCGCCTCCGGCTGGCGCTCCTGGCGCGCCGCTCGTTCCGCCACCAGGGGCTGACGTTCCAGGCGTTCCGTACGTCCCAGATGTGCCGCCTGGTGTCGACGCGCCCGGTGGGGCCGTCCCGTTCGGCGTTGTCGATCCGCCTGGCGTTGTTGTTCCAGGCGTACCAGGCGTGCCCGGCGTTCCCGTCGGGCTCGGCGTCGTGGGCGTTCCGGGCGTCGGCGTTCCGGGCGTCGGCGTTCCGGGCGTCGGTGTTCCGGGCGTCGGTGTTCCAGGCGTTGCCGGCGTTCCAGGCGTTGTCGGCGTCGTGGGCGTCCCCGGGGTCGGGGTTCCCGGCGTCGGCGTTTGCGGCACCGGGGTTCCCGGAGTTGTCGGCGTTGTCGGCGTCGGTTCGCCTGCACTGCCTGCGCTGCCCGGTGTGGTTCCCATGGGCGCTGTCATTCCCGGCTGGTTCTGCTCCGAGGTACTCGTGCTGGTATCGCCCGTTTGACCGGGCGTACTCGGAGTTCCGCTCGTGCCCTGCGCCGACACTGTGCCGGCACCGGCAGAGAACAGGATCAGTGCGAGCACAGATCTGCGAGTCGTCGTTCTTAGCAAGGACATATCGATCTCCCTACGATCGATGCAGCATCGGCTGTGCCACGACGGCTCGGAGAATCGAGCGCTCAGCCATTCGACGAAAACAAAAAACGCCGCCGAGCTTTCACTCGACGGCGTCACGACTTCTCGACGGCGGCGACTAACCGGCGATCGTGAGGCCCATCTGGGCGCGGACCGCGAAGAACTCCTCGCTGATCGAGTAGAGGACGAGCTCCTTGATCTTGTCCTTCACCTGCGGGCCACCGACGGTGACCGGCTCCGCGCTCACCATGCGAGCCGCGACCTCGAGGTCACCGCACACCACGAAGCCCGCGCGATGCGAGACCGCATCCACCGCGTGACCCCACTTGGCGAGGTTGATCTCGGGTGCCGCCTGGATGAACTTCTGGACGACGAGGCCCAGCTGCTCCATCGCGTGCGGCGGCATGCGCTTCTGCATCTCGGGCAGGTACTGCTGCACGAGCTGCACGGTATCCGGCGGAACCGGGAAGCGCGGCTGCAGCATCACGATCGCGGTCAGCACGACGACCTTGAGCTCCGTGTTCGTCGGCAGGAGCATCTTCAGGTAGTACTCCGGCCGCATGAACGTCAGGCGGCGGGCCGAGAGGAACGCCACCTCGCGCTCGTTCTTGCCCTGGAGCAAGTGCGGGCGCACGACGAACGACGGGCACAGCTCGGTCTTCTCGATCGCGTTGGCGAGCTGGATGTCCGCGGCCTTGTTGTCCTCGACGAGGAACACCTCGGGCAGCGGCACGTTCAGCACCTGCGCGACATAGTAGAAGAGCTTGCTGAACATCAGCGGGTCGCCCTGCAGCTGGCGGCGATCCTTGCGCTTGATGCCGAAGTCCTTGTGCGGGAACGCCTTCATCGCGGCGACGCCCTGCCAGGCGGCGCTCATGATGGCGCTGATGTACCGGTTCTCGTCGGGGTGCACGAGCTTGCCCCACGTCTCCGGGCTCATCATGTTCTTCGCCTTGACGAGACCGCGCGGCTTGTACTGCTCGTAGAACTGCAGCTCGTCCGGGTCGGCCTTCTTCAAGAACGCGAGGGTGTTACAGACGCACCAGGTCTTATCGTACTGGTGGCTGTCCATGTAGATCTTGCGCAGCGCCTTGTACGAGTCGTACTTGAACGGCTCGGCGCGGAGCATGCGCATGTGCTGCTCGACGGCCTTGTCCGTGTAGTCCGGACCCGCGACGAGGTAGAGCTCGGCGAGGATCTCGGCACGGTCGGTTCCGTCGGCGCGCAGCTCGTTCTTCGGATCCATCTGCTGCGCGATCTCGAACGCCTGCGTTGCCGACTGGTAGTGCTTGAGGCGCGACCGATAGATCTCGCCGAGGCCGTCGAACAGACCGACCTGCAGCTTGTGGAACATCGGGTTCGCGCCGCCCTTCGGCATGCGCTTGATCATGTCGCGATAGGCGCGCTCCTGACCCTTCCAGTCGCGCTTCGTCGTCAGGACCTTGTCGATCGCTTCGAACGACTTCAGCGCGCGCGGGATCATGCCCTCGGAGAGCTTCTCGGGTTGCGAGAAGAACGCGTCGAGCGCCCGGTTGTAGTAGTCGACCGCCTCGTCGAGCGACTTGAGCTCGTCACGGCACACCGTCGCGGCCGCGTGGTAGTAGGCGCCCTTGCGGACACCGTCGCTCTCGAGCGCGACGAAGCGCTCGATCATCTCGACGGCCTTCTTCCACTGCTTGGTCTCGGTGTAGAGGTCGAGCACCTTCTGCAGGAGCTGGTGATCCTCCGGCGCGATCTCGAGAGCCTCGAGGTACGCCGCGGTCGCCTTCTGCGGGTTCTGCAGCTTCTCGTAGTAGATGCCGCCGATCTCGCTGAGGAGCTGGGTCTTCTCCTTCTCCTTCGCGCTCTGCATCAGGCCGCGCTTGGCGTGAACGACTGCTTCCCAGTCGCCCTGACCCTGCTGGAGGTCCATGACCGCCTGCAGCGTCTCGCGATGCGTCGGATCGATCTCGAGCGCCTTCTCGAACATGTTGAGCGCCTTCTTGCGCTCACCCAGGGCCTGGCGAACCATGCCGAGTCGGTTGTAGATGCGGACGACGTCGGCCTCGTCCTGACCGTCGCGGTGCTGGACCAGGATGGTCTGGTAGATCTTTCCGGCGTTATCCCAGTCCTGCATCTTGAACAGCAGGTCTGCGCGGCCGACGAGCGTCGGCAGATACGTCGAATCGATGTCGTACGCGGCCTTGTAGTAGCCGAGCGCCTTCTGGAAGTCGCCTAGCTCGTCGGCCGTCTTCGCCGCACGGTAGTAGAGCTCGTTCAGCTCGCGCGGGTCGGCATGCAGCTGGCCGACCTTGCGGCACAGCATGTCGATCACCGGCGAGAGATCGGTCCACTGCTTGTCGTTGAAGTAGAGGTCCGCGAGCGGACGTCCTGCATCGACGTGCTCCGGGTCGAGCGAGATCACCGCGGCGTACAGCTGCTTGGCCTGGTCGTCCTGGCGGAGCTTGTACGCGTAGATGTTCGCGGCCTCGAACAGGAGGCGCACCTTGTCGATCGCGACCGCCGTGTAGCTCTCGGCGCGCACCATCATCTGGGCGGCCTTGAGCCAGTCACCGCGATCCGAGTACTGCTTGGTGAGCGCTTCCATCGTCGGCACGTGGCCCTGGTCGAGCGCGAGGCCGCGGAGGAGGTTGGCCTCCGCACCCTCGGCGTCGCCGAGCTGGCCGTACTGGATGCGTCCCATGCGCCAGTACAGGTCGACCTGGCGGCGGACGTCGGACGTCAGCTGCACCAGGTGCGTCATGATGTCGATCGCGCGGTCCCACTCGCTGATCTTCTCGTAGAGACGACCGAGGGCATCGAGCGCGCGGATCTCGTCGCCGTCGAACGACAGGACGTCGTTGTAGGCCTCGATCGCGCGATCGACTTCCTTCAGCTCCACCTCGTAGACCTGGCCCATCGCGACGTACAGCTCGATGCGCGTCGCGACATCGGCCGTCGCCATGATGTGGTTGCGGTACGTCTCGACAAGCGCCTCGTACTTACCGGCCGCCTGATAGAGGCGAGCCAGCTCGCGGTAGGCGCTGTAGTTGCGGCTGTCGATCGCGACGATCTTCTCGAGGGCTTCCGCCGCGCGGTCGAGCTTGCCGAAGCGCTCTTCCCACGCCGCGGCCATGCGCTCGTACAGCGAGACGCGCTCTGCGTCCGACGGGGTCGCGTCGAGCTGTGCCTCGAGGACATCGAGGTACTTCTCGGTCTGCTCCGTCTTCTCGTAGAGGCCTTCGAGGGCGCGCAGCGCGGTCAGGTTCGACGGATCGAGGTCGAGGACCTTCTGGTACGCCGTGATCGCCTGGCCCGCGTTGAAGAGACGCAGGTCCCAGATCGAGCCGACTTCCAGGCGGAACTTGATGATCTCGTTGTCGTCGGAAGACAGGTCAGCGCGACGCTGGAGGACGTCGATCAGCGGCTCCCACTGCTCGGTGCGGCGGTAGAGCCGATCGAGCGCGACCAGCGCGGTGCGCGAGTTCGCGTCGTGGATCAGCGCCTGCTGGTAGCTGTGGATCGCGCCGCCGACATCCTGCATCTGGCGCTCGAGGAGCTCGGCGAGCTGGATGTACAGCTCGGTCTTCTTCTCCTTCGAGGGCTCGACCGCCGCGTGGCGTTGCAGGGTCTCGATCAGCTCGCCCCAGCTGCCGCGCTTGCGCTGCAGCTCGGCCATGCCCGAGAGCGCTCCGGTGTGCGCCGGATCGATCCGCAGGGCCTGCTGGACGGAGTGGATCGCGTACTCGAGGTGGCTGAGGTGCTCCGCGTACCAGCGACCGATCTTGACCCAGAGGTCAGCGGCCGAGCCACGGTCCTCGCGCTCGAGCTCGTTGACGCGGTTGGTGTACTCGTCGAGCAGCTCCTGCCAGCGGTTCGTCGCCGTGGCGAGGCGCTCGAGCTCGAGCGCGGTCTCGTCGTGCGAGTAGTCGCGCTTGAACGCAGCCTGGAGCACGTAGAACGCGCTCTCCTGATCGCCGATCTCGCTTTCGTAGATCTTGGCGACCTGGTTCAGGATGCCGATCTGCTCCTCGTTCGTGCCGCGAAGCTCCGAGCGCTCGAGCAAGATCTCGACGAGCTCGGTCCACTTGTACTGCTGGCGATAGATCGCCTCGAGGCGATCCGATGCCGTCGCGTTCGCCGGGTCCGACGCACGCACGCGCTCGTAGACCTGCGCAGCGCGGGTGAGGTCTTCGACCTTCTCTTCCCACGTCGCGGCGGCCTGGAGCAGCGTCTCGCGGCGCTGAGCCTCGTCTTCGAGGACCATCGCGCGCTTCTCGAGGACGTCGATCGACTCCTCCCAGCGGCCTTCGCGGACGAACAACGTCTCGAGGGCAGCGAGGGCGCGGAAGTCGCTCGGGTCGATCGCGATCACGCGGCGCCACGCATCGACAGCTTCGTCGACGCGGCCGAGCACGTCGCCTTCGAGCTGACCGAGCTGTGCGTACAGCTCGATCGTCTCGTCTTCGCCGATCTGGCCCGAGAGCTGACCGACGTCGATGATGCGACGGATCGTCTGCGAGAGCTCGTCCCACGCCTGGGTCGACCGGTAGAGGCGCGCGAGTGAACGCAACGTCTCGAGGTCGTTGCCGTCGATGCGATCGGCGGCGAGCCAGGCGTCGAGCGCGTTGCGCTCGCGGCCGAGCTTCTCTTCCCACACGCGGCCGAGGTGCTTGTAGAGCGGAATCTGCTCGCTATCGGGCGCGACAGCGATCTGCCGCTCGACGATCTCGACGAGCTCTTCCCACTTGCCCTGGCGGGTCGTGAGGTCGGCGAGCGCTTGCAGCGCCTGCGGTTCCTCACCACGGATGTCGAGCACGCGACCGAGGAGCTCGATCGCCCTGCCCTCCTCGTTGAGCGCGTCCGAGCAGATACGCGCCATGCGCGCGTAGATGTCGGCCATCTCGGTGTCGGTGTCGGCCGTGTCGATCAGCTTCTCGTAGGTGTCGAGCAGCTGCTTCCAGTCCTCGCGGCGGAAGTGGATGCTCTCGATCGCCTCGAGGGCGCGACGGTTGCGGCTCTCCTGCTCGAGGACCGACGAGTAGCACTTGAGTGCCTGCTCGAGGTCACCGAGCGCCTCGGAGAACAGCGCGCCGCGACGGAAGTACAGCTCGAGCTGCTCGTCCGGATCCTGCACCACCTCGATACGGCGGCGGAGGATCTCGACGAGGTCGTCGTACATCGCCGCGTTCAGGTAGAGGCGATCGAGCGCGGCGAGCGCGTCCGGATCCTTCGCCTCGATCTCGAGCACGCGGAGGTGCGTCGTGACGGCGTTCGCGGCGTCGTGGAGCTCGAACTCGTGGACGCGGGCGAGCCGCAGCAGCGTGTGCCGGCGGATGTCCTTGTCCTGCGTCTTCTCGAGCGCACCGGTGTACGCCGTGACCATGTCATTCCAGGCGCCGGTCGAGCCGGCGAGACGCTCGGCCTCTTCGACCGCGCGGTCCCACCGCGGATCTTCGACGATCGCAGCGGCCCACCAATCGAGGGCCTTGTTCTCGTCGTAGAGCCGCGTCTCGGCGAGCTCGGCCAGGCGCTGGTACATCGCCTGGCGATCCGGGCCGGCGAGCTTGGTCAGCTGCACCTCGTGGATGCCGTGCAGCTTGCCGAACTCGGAGGCAGCCTCGTAGAGCGGCTCGAGAACCGCGGCGATCTCCATCTGGAGATGACCCGCGTGGAACATGCTCTCGAGCTGGCCGAGCGCACCCTCGTGGGTCGGGTGAGCCGTGAGGATCTCGCGGTAGACCTCGACCGCGCCCTTGCGGTCACCGAGCTGCGTCTCGAGCACGTGGCCGAGGCGCGCCTGGAGGTCGGCGGTCTGGGCATCGCTCTCGGCGAGCTGGATCTCGCGGCGCAGGATCTCGGTGAGCTCGGGCCACGCGTTCGTCTGCGTGTACAGACGATCGAGGGCGAGCACCGCCGGCTTGTTGTCGAACTCGACCTCGAGGAGCTTCCTCAGGGTCGCGATCGCCTTGGGCACGTCGGCGAGCTCCTGCTCGTAGACGCGCGCGAGGCGCGAGTACAGGTCGACCTGGCGCGGGACGTCGAGCGACTTGCCCGCTTCCGCCGCATAGAGGTTCGCCAGCGGCTCCCACGTTCCCGTGATCTCCGCGAGGCGCTCGATGTGGCCGAGCGTCAGCTGGTTGCCCGAGTCGTCACGCAGCGCGCGCGAGTACGCGTCGAACGCCGCGTGCGCGTTGCCGATCATCTGCTCGTGGAGCTGGGCGATGCGGTGCAGCAACTCGACCCGCGCGTGCGGATCTTCGTTGTGCGCCACCATCACCTCGAGGACATCGACGAGCTTGGCGTACTCGCCGGCCGTCTCGTAGATCGGCTCGAGGACGCGAGCGGCCATGACCGGCTCGACCTTGCCGTGCACGAGCCCGTCGAGCGCGTGCAGCGTCTCGGCGTGCTGCGGGTCCATCTCGAGGGCTTCACGGAAGCTCTCGATCGCACGCGCGACATCGCCGAGGCGGATCTGCCAGAGGTGACCGATGCGGTACTTGAGCGAGACGGTCTCGCCCGTCGTCTCCGACAGCTCGACCTGGCGCTCGAGGTTACCGAGCAGGTCGTACCAGCGCTCGGCGGCTCCGTAGAGACGGTCGAGAGACTGGATCGCCGGCAGCTGGTCGGCGTCGATGTCCAGGATGCCCTGGTACGTCTCGATCGCCTTCGCGACGTCTCCGAGCTCGCGGTCGTAGACCTGCGCGAGCACGTAGAGCATCGCCTTCTTGTCTTCCGGATCGTCGGCGAGGTCGGCCTTCTTGGCGTAGACGTCCTTGAGCGGCTCCCACCGCGCGAGGCGCACGTACATGCGCTCGAGGGCATCCATCGCCGTCATGTCGACGTCGTCGATCGACAGCACCTGGCGGAACGTCGCGATCGCGGCGTCCGCATTGGACAGCACTTCCTCTTCGATCTGCGCCGCACGGAAGAGGAGCTGCTTGCGCTCCTCGAGGTTCGGCAGCATCTCGCTCTTGCGCTTCAGGATGTCGACGAGCTTCGTCCAGTCACCCGTGCGCTCGTGGATCGTCTGGATCGCGGTGGCGGCCTCGACGGTCTGCGGCGACGCCTTGAGCACGCGCTCGTACGTCTGGACCGCGCCGTCGTTGTCGCGCAGCTCGTGCTCCTGGATCTGCGCGCGGCGGAACAGGAGCGCGACCTTGAGGTCGTCCTCCTGCGCTTCGTTCGCGACAGCGTCGTAGAGGCCCGAGACCTCGCTCCACTTGTCGAGGCCACGTGCCAAGCGATCGAGCTGGGCATGCGTGGTCTCGTTGCGCGGATCCTCGCGCATCGCGCGCGAGAACGTGGCGAACGCGGCATCCGCGTTGTCGCCGCCGATCTCGTGCAGCTCGGAGATCATGTGGAGCAGCTCGATCTTGCGGGCGGGATCAAAGGCGTGCTTCGCCATGATCTCGTAGATGCCGATCTGCTTGGTCCACTCGCCGCGAGCCTTGTAGATGGGCTCGAGGATGTTCGCGATGGTGAGCTCGTGCTCGGGGTTGGAGATGAGCCGCTCGAGAGCCATCACCGCGTCGCGGTTCTGGTCCTCGTGGTCGAGCACCTGGCGGTACGTCTCGACGGCACCGGCGACCTCGCCGAGGTGCGTCTCGCGCAGCTGAGCGAGGCGGACGAGCAGAGCGACCTGCTCGTACGGCTGCTCGACGAGCGAGAGCTGACGGCTGATGTTGTCGCCGAGGTCACGCCACTGCTGGCGCTGGACGTACAGCCGATCGAGGGCGCGGAGCGCCTTCAGATCGTCGGGCGCCTGGCCGAGGATCTCGGTGTAGATCGCGATCGCCTCGTCGGGAGCGTTGAGCATCTCCTCGTGGATCGCGGCCGAGCGGTAGAGGAACTCCAGCCGCTCGTCGGGCTCGTTCGCGATGTCGATGCGACGGCGATAGATCTCGAGCAGCTCGGTGAACTTCTCCTCGCGGGTGAAGATCGCCTCGAGGGCCGCGAGGGCCGCGAGATCGTCCGTCTCGATCGACAGTGCCTTCTTGAAGAACTCGACGGCCTTCGCGCTGTTGCCGAGGCGGTCCTCGTAGCTACGCGCGACCTTCGTCGACAGCTCGTGGGCGAGCTTCGGATCGATGTCCTTGTTCTCGAGCGCGCCCTCGAACAGCTTCACGAGGCGGCCCCAGCCGTCCTCGATGAGCGGTGCGAGCGCCTCGAGGTGATCCTTCGCCGCTTCGGTCGACGGATCTTCCTTGAACGCGCGCGCGTAGCCGTCGAACGCCTTCTCGGCGTCGAGCAGCTTCGTCCGCTGCAGCTCGCCGATGCGAAGCAGCAGCGACACGCGGCGGAGCTTGTCCTTCTCCGCGTTCAGCTGGATCTCGTGCACGCCGACGAGCGGCCCCCACTCCTGGAGCTGCTCGTAGACCGGCTCGAGGATGCCCGCGACGAGCAGCTTCTGCTTGTCGTCGCCGCGCAGGTGGAGCTCGAGCGACTCGCGCGCCTTGGGGTGACCGACGTCGATGTCGAGGATGTCGCGGTACGCGTCGATCGCGCCCGGCGTGTCGCCGAGGTGCTGTTCCTTCAGCTGACCGAGGCGGTACTTCAGCTCGACGTGCGCGGCCTTGTTCTCGTCGGGGCCGATGATCGTGATCTGGCGGCCGAGGATGTCGGCCAGGTCCTTCCACTGCTGGTTGCGGACGTAGATCCGATCGAGCGAGGCGAGCGCGCGCGGCTCGTCGCCGGCGGCATCGAGGATGCCCATGTACGCCGCGACGGCGCGCTTGTCGTCCTTGACCTCGTCCTCGTACAGCTGGCCGATCTTCGACTGGATCGCGATCCGCTCGTCGCCGTCGCTCGAGAGGTCGAGCTTCTTCTCGTAGACCTTGAGCAGGTCTTCGAACTGACCCTTGCCGAGATACAGCCGCTCGAGAGCGTCGAGCGCCTGCTCGTTGCGCTCGTCGAGCTTCAGGATCTGGCGGTTCATGTCGAGCGCGCGATCGACGTCGCCCTGCTCCTTCTCGATGACGCGCGCCATGACGAGCATGAGCGGCAGCGCATCTTCACGGCGATCGAACTTCGGCAGCGACGCGGCGTACGCGTCGACGAGCTGGTTCCAGCCCTGCGTCTCGGCGGCGAGCCGCTCGATCTGCTGGTGGATCTCCTCGCTCTGGTGATCCTCGGCGTGCGCCTTGAGCCACCAGCCAAACGCCGCGCCCTTGTCGCGCAGGCGCTCCTCGTTGTACTGCGCGAGGCGCTTGATGCGCTCCTGGCGCTCGAACTTGTCGTCCGTCGCGCGGAGCTGGATCTCGAGGACGCGAACGAGCGCCTTCGGATCGCGGCCCTGCTCGTAGAGCGGGATCAGGGCCTCGGCCGCGGCGAGGTTGTTCTCGTCGAGCTGCAGCACCTTCTCGAACGCGCGCATCGCGCGGTCGGCCTTCTGGATCGTGTCGCGGTAGAGCACCGCGATCTTCATCGCGAGCGAGAGCCGGTGCGTGTCGCTACCGGACTCGACCTCGCGCTCGAGCACGCGGATGTACTCGTCGACCTTACCGCGCGAGGTGTAGAACTCCTCGAGCAGGTCCCAACGTCCTTCGGTGACGTAGAGCTTCTTGAGAGCGTCCTGTGCGCGACGGTTGTTCTCGTCGATCTGCAGCAGGCGCTGCCACGCGTCGATCGCCTTCGCGCTGTTCTCGACCTTCTCCGTGTAGAGGAGGCCGAGGCGCTGCAGCGCGTCCGCGCGGAGCTTCGCATCCGAGGCCGCATCGGCCTGGCGCTGGCAAATCTCCGCCAGCTTCTCCCACTCCTTGTTGCGCTCGTAGAGCTTGTAGAGCTCGGTCAGCGCCTCCTCGTGGGTCGGCTCGTACTGGACGACCTTCTCCCACCAGTACGTGCAGATCTCGGGCTTCTTCACCTTCGTCTGCGCCATGCGCGCGACGTCGATGACCTTCGCGGCGCGAGCTTCCTCGGGCGCGCGCTCGATCTCCGCTTCCTTGAGCTTGATCAGCTTCTCCCAGTCGCGGCGCTTCTCGTAGACCGCGAGCAGGTGCTCGGCTGCGGTGAGGTTGTTCGGGTCGAGCTCGAGGACCTTCTCGAACGCCTTGATCGCCTCGGCCTGGTTCGAGAACCGCTCGAGGTACAGGTTCGCGACCTGCAGATAGATGGCGACCTTCTGGTTGCCGTCGACCGTGCGCTCGGCCTTCTCGTTCAAGATCTTGACGAGATCGGGCCAGCGCTTCTTGTTCTCGTAGACCGCGGCGAGCTTGTCGAACGCGTCGGCGCGCGACGGGTCGTGATGGATCGCCTGCGTGAGCGACGAGATGACCTGGTTATCGTTGTTGAGCTTGCCGTACGTCTCGGCGAGCTCGACGAACACCGCGGACTTCTCCTCCGGCGTCGGCGAGGCCTTCGCCTCTTCGTCCTTCAGCGCGTCGGCGAGCTGAGCCCACGACTGCGCCGTCTTCAGCACGCGCACGAGCTCGCGGCGCGGCGCCTTGTCGGTCGGGTACTGCGCGATGACTTGCTTCCACGCGCCGACACCCTTGTCGCCGCCACTCTCGGCCGCCTTGGCCTTCGCCATCGCACCTTCGAGGTCCGCGCTCACGGGCTCCGCTGCCGCGGCGGGTGCCGCGGGCGGTGCCTCTGCTGCGGGGGTCGCCGCAGCCGCCGGCTGTTCGGTCGGCGACTTCTTGCGACCCTTCTTCGACTTCGCCTCGGCCTCCGCCTCCTCGGCATCGGCCTGGTCGGCCGCCGCGGCCTTCGCCGCCGCTTCCGCCATCGCCTTGTCGGCAGCGGCCTTCTCGGTAGCAGCCTTCTCCGCCTGCTCAGCAGCTGCCTTGTCGGCCGCCGCCTTCGCCTCGGCCGCCGACTTCTCGGCTTCCGCACGCGCGGCTGCATCCGCGGCCGCGTCGTCGTTGACCGCCGGCATCCCGGGCATCGAGCCCGACGCGAGCGGCATCTCCTCCGGACCGACGAGCTGGACGAAGTCCTGAACGTTCGGGTTCTGCGGCTCGATCGACGCGGCGATCGCGAAGTACTTCTTCGCGCGCGCGAGGTCGTTCACCTGGTCGAACGCGATGTGGCCGGCCTGGATCGCGAGGAACAGCTTCTCCTCGCCGTTCTGGATCCGCTCGATGACGGCGTCGGCGAGGTCGAGAAGCTTGGTCCACTCGCCCTTGTCACCCTGCACCTGACGGAGCAGCGTGAACGCGGCGACGGTCGAGCGCATCGGCGATGCGCCGTTGCTCGCGCTCGCCTCGAGCGCCGCGTTGAAGAACTTCGCGCCGCGCTCCTTGTCCTTGAAGCGCTGCACCCACTCGAGAGCGAACATCCGGAGCGCTTCGATGCGCGCTCCGTGGTTCGGCGCGCGCTCGGCGCGACGATAGTGATGCTTCTCGAGATCCTCCCAGCGATTTGTGCCCGCGAGCAGCATCTCGAACATGAAGTTCGCCGACGGCTCGTCGAGATCCTTCGCGAAGATGCGCTTGAGCAGCTCTTCGAGCCGCGGATCATCCGGCGACTCGATGCGAACGATGCGCGCTGCACGGAGGAGCATGCGCACGCACTGCGCGTCGTCGAACCGATCGGCGTCGTCGGATAGACGTTCGACTTCGTCGGTCCAGAACTCCTGATCGTACGTGACGGCCGCGAGTGCGTCCTTCACGCGAATCGAATCGGGCTGCGCGCCGAGTGCACGCTGGAGAATCGGCAGCGCCTTGTCCTTTTGCCCGTTGTCGAGGAGAGCCTCGCCCACGATCTGCGCGAGGTTCTGCGCAGCGAGGGGACTGCGCAGCTCCATCTCGCCGAGCTTGGCGACCATCTCGAATCGACCAATCTCGCCGTACACCTCGCGTGCGCGCGAGAGTGCCTTGAGATTGTCGGGATGCAGTTTCCACGCGCGTTGATACAAACCGAGAGCGCGCTCGCGCTCTGGGATTACATCCTCGACGAGAACTGCGAGCTCGAACAGCCGCTCGGACTGCTCGGGCTTGGATCCTTGACCTTCGAGCTCCTTCTCGAGCTCATCGATCGTTTGCGTCCAGTCCCGAGACCGACGCAGGCGTTCACGAAGCAGCGTGCGCGTATCCATCTGCGGTCTATCCTCCCGCATTCGCAAAAGAAACTACGCCCCTCATCCTCTCCGCATTTTTAACACGG
>JABFXX010000468.1 GCA_013368795.1 Kofleriaceae bacterium | reverse complement strand
CGGGCTCGGCGTCCCCGCGCTCGAGGGCGCGGTTGCTGCATTCGTATGCGAGGGTGCGCCGGCCGTGCTGCGGCGAGCCGCGATCGGCGCGCTCGGCCGGATGGGCGCGGTCAGCTCCGTCGATCGACTCGTGCCGCTCGTACTCGGCGATCCGAGCGAAGCCGCCGCGGCGCTCAGCGCGCTCACCGAGATTCGCTCGCCTGCCGCGCGCGATGCAGCGCTCGCTGCGCTCGACGGCGAGCTCGAGCCCGAGGTTCAGGTCGCCGCCGTCCGCTATCTCGCCGAGCTCGGAGCTGTCGAGGTGCTGCCCGTGCTCCGCCGGCTCGCGCGATCCGATGACGCCGAGATCCGCCTCGCCGCGAGCTTCGCGTCGCGTGCGTTCAAGGCGGAGCGCGATCGCGATGCAGGGGAGCGCTTCCTCGTCGCGCTCAGCGAGCCCGACCGCGCCGTTCGCGCCGTGCTCGCGCGCCGGCTGCGCACGCTGCCGGTCAAGGACGTGCTCGACCAGGCCGAGGTGCTGCTCGGCGAGGATGCCGCGGGCGTCGTCCAGATCCTCGGCGAGGTCCGCGCGCCCGAGATCACGCGCTACCTGCTCGCGCTGTCGGGACGCGCCGATCTGCCGGTCCACGTGCGCGCGCGCGCGATCGGTGCGATCGAGGCGGACCAGACGTGGGAGCGCGAAGAGCTGACGAAGATCGCGCACCAGGCCGATGCCGACGACTCGCTCCGCGCATCCGCGATCCAGGCAATGGGCGCATTCGCGACGAGCACCGAGCTGCTCGAGCGCGTCGCCGATCTCGCGAACGCACCGGGGCCGACGATCCGCGGCGCGCTCATGTGGGCGCTGCAGCTCGCGCGCCGTCCCGACGATCGCGGCGATGCCGCGAAGATCGCGAAGCTCGTCGAACCGATGCTCGACGATCCGGATCCGATGGTTCGCCGACGCGCGTGCTTCGGCGCCGGCAACCTCGGCCTCGACAAGCTCGCGCCCGCACTCGCGCGCCACTGCGTCGTCGACGCCAACACGCCGGAGCTGCGTCTGGCTGCCTATGTCGCGCTCGGCGAGCTCGGCATGCCCGGCGTGATCGCCGACGTCGTCGCCGCGATCCGGCGCGAGGACGATCCGCGCGTGCTCGGCGCGGCGTCGAACGCGCTGATCGCGGCATCGCCCGACCCGAACGCGCTCGCGTCGCTCGCCGGCCGGATCTCGACGCTGCTCGAGGCTCCCGACGCGCGCACGCGCGAAGCCGCGGCCGAGATCGCGGGCCTGCTCGGAGGTGCGGTCCCCGCAGCAGCGCTCGCGCGGCTCGCCGCCGACGACTCACCGTCGGTACGCGGCGCTGCGCTGTGGGCGCTCGGCCGGCTCGCCGATGCCGCGAGCGAGAAGACGCTGCTCGCCGCCTTCCGCGACGACGACGCGTCGATCCACGAGCGCGCGGCAACCGGCTTGCTCCGGCTCGGCACGCCCGACGCGCTCGCGCAGGCGATCGCATTCATCGCCGGCGATGGCGATGCCGCCGCCCGCGTCGCGCTCGCGAGCGCGCTCCACGTCCCGCCGGCTCACGCCGAGCGCCTCTCGACCGTGATCGACGGCGCGCTCGCGAAGGTCGGCGCCGACGATCCAGCGTTCGAGCCGCTCGTTCGCCTCAAGCTCGCCTCGCACGTCGCGCACGGTGCACCGTCCGCATCGATCGATGTCGACGCCGAGATCGCGAGCGTGTTCCCGAGCTTTCCGCAGCTCGTGAAGCTGTCGGGCTTCGACACGCTCGTGAAGAGCCTGCGCACCGCCGAGTCGCTGTTCCACACGACCGGCTCGCAGAAGGACGCCGACCTGTCGCCGCCGATCACGCTGTGGATGAAGGTGCTCGAGAACTACGTCCACGCGTGGCTCGGCCCGCGCATGGCCGGCCTGCAGCGCGATCCGGGGACGCTGTTCGACTACGTCGATCGCGTGATCGGCGGCAGCTGGAGCGGCTACCAGCGCTGGATCGAACCGAAGTGGAAGGACCCCGCCGAGGTCGGCGGCACGAAGGTCGATATCCCGCTGCGCTCGATCCCGAACGCCGTGCGCGAGCTGCAGGAGCGGCGGCGCAAGCGGCTCGATTCGCCGCTGTCGGTCACCGAGTGGGCGCGGCTGATGGTGCTGTTCGCGGTCGACCATCCGTCGACGGGCTTTCGCAATCTGTTCAAGCTCGGCGGCAAGAGCCCGGACCGCACCGTCCAGCTCGCGCATCGTCTCCACACGCTCGCGGCCGTCCGCAACCTTGTCACGCACCGCGCGAGTGCAGGCACCGCGACGCTCGCCGCGTTCCGGCGCGGCTACTACTCGGCGTTCGAGGATCTCGTCGCGCTCGCTTAGTTCGAGCCGTCGGTCGGCTTGAACGACTCGACGAGCTTCTTGCGGAACCCGATGATCTCCGGATCCGTCTCGTTCAGCTCGAGGCGACCGTTATCGACGTCCATCGTCTCGAAGTCGACGCCCGACAGCGCGTGGACGAAGTCGATCTCGAGCTCGACGGTCGCCGTCTTGTTCGGCATCAGCATCTTGTCGATCGAGAGCGCGATCGGCATCGGCAGCTTGTCCTCGATCCGGAACTCCATCCTGTCCCCGATATCGACGGTGCCGCGAAGCTCGTAGCTGTTCTTCGACAGGTCGCGGCCCGCGATCTGAAGCGACAGCTGCGAGTAGAGGCCGATCGGTGCGTTGTCGAAGTCGATCGAGGCCGGGGTCGTGCCGCTATCCCACCGCACCTCGAACGTCGTCTCGGTAGTTCTCGGATCTCCGGGACCCGCGTCGCCGATCACGCGCAGATTGTCGAACGAGAACCGCGCTTCATCGATCGTGACACTGCTATTGATGTCACCCGGCCAGTCGCCGGGCACCGCCTTCCACTGGATCGACAGCGCAGCCGTTCCGCTGCTTCCCGCACCGTCGACAGGTGTGACCGTGTCGCCCGGACCGCACCCATAGAGGAGACCGGCGACAACAACACACCGGATCATCCCCTGCATACGTTCGATGTTAGCAACGCCAGGGCCACGCCGAAACAATCCTAATCGGGCGAATTCATGCACGCGTGGGTGCACGTGAATTGCCCACTGTGCACGATCTGTACAAAGCAATGCCTACCGAGCTGCAGACGCAAGAAGCAGGGACAGCGTTCGCCGTCCACGATGCCGCACATGCGTTCCTCGTGATCCACGTCGAAGGCGAGGAGCGAGGGTCGCGCGTCGTCGATCTACCTGATGGGGTAGATGTCACATTCGGACGTTCGCGCGGCGCCACCGTTCACGTCGAGAGCGAGAAGGTCTCGCGCATGCACGCGCGCGTGAAGCGCATCGGTGACGTCATCGAAGTCGAAGACCTCGGCTCCCGCAACGGCACGCGCGTCAACGGCGAGAAGATCGAAGGCATCCTTCGCGTCGCCACCGGTGACGAGATCGCGATCGGCTCGATCCTCGCCGTCGTCGGTGTCACCTCCGGCCTCCGCCGCTCGTCGCCGATCGCCGACGATGTCCGCGGCGAGTCGCGCCTGGTCGCCGAGGTCGATCGCTCGGTTCGCTACCACCGCCCGCTCACTGTCGGTCTCGTCCGCATCGCCAACGATGCCGTCGCCGACGCGATGGCGCGTTCGCTCCGTCCCATGGACCTCATGGCCGAAGATGCGGGCGACGATTACCTCGTCATCCTCCCGGAGCTCACGCGCTCCGAGGGTGCCGAGGCCATGGAGCGCCTCCTCGACTTCGCGCGCGGCGCCGGCGTCACCGCCAAGGCCGCGACCGCGCAGTGCCCCGAGGACGGCACGACCTACGAGACGCTGATCGGTGCCGTCCGCGCCAGCCTCCGCACCGGTCGCTCGCCGCGCGACACCGCGACCGCGCCCAAGACCGCGAACGAGCCGATCGTGCTCGACCCCGCGATGCGCCGCGTCTACACGCTCGTCGAGCGCATCGCCGACACGCCGATGACCGTGCTCATCCTCGGTGAGACCGGCGTCGGCAAGGAAGGCGTCGCCGAGGCGATCCACAAGAAGTCGTCGCGCCGCGACAAGCCGCTCATCAAGCTCAACTGCGCGGCCCTCCCCGAGACGCTCCTCGAGTCCGAGCTGTTCGGCTACGAGCGCGGCGCCTTCACCGGCGCCGACAAGCGCAAGGTCGGCTTCTTCGAAGCGGCCGACGGCGGCACCCTGTTCCTCGACGAGATCGGCGAGATGCCGCTCGCGCTGCAGGCCAAGCTCCTGCGCGTCCTCGAGCGCAAGATGATCACGCGCGTCGGCGGCACCACCGAGATCGCGACCAACGCGCGCGTCGTCGCGGCCACCCACCGCGATCTCGAGGCCGAGGTCCGCGTCGGCCGGTTCCGCCAGGACCTCATGTTCCGCATCGGCGGCTTCACGCTCGTCGTGCCGCCACTGCGCGATCGCGCGGCCGAGATCCTGCCGCTCGCGGAGCACTTCGCATCGCTGACGGCGAGCGAGCAGGGCCGCCCGGTCCCGGCACTCGCCGAGGACGCACGTGCCGCGCTCACCGCCTACGCCTGGCCGGGCAACGTGCGCGAGCTCAAGAACGCGATCGAGCGCGCGCTCGTCCTGTGCGGCGAGCAGATCACGATGGCCGACCTGCCCGAGAAGCTGCGCGATGCCGGCCAGCGCGTGCGCCCCGTCGCGCCCGCCGCCGACATGCGCGGTCACCTCGCCGAGGTCGAGCGCGCCGCGATCGTCACCGCGCTCGAGGCCGAGGATCAGAACCAGACGCGTGCTGCTCGCCGACTCGGTCTGTCGCGCCGCGCGCTCATCTACAAGATGGAGAAGTACGGCCTCAAGCCGCCGCCGTCTCGAGCAGAGTAGCTGGCTGAGGTTCGCGGTCGCGTCGCCTGCTACTGTGCGATCCGCCGCAGCGCGACCCAGCCAAGCTCGTCGCCCTTACCCTCGTAGATGTCGACGAGGCAGTACGCGTCGTCGCCGACGATAATCGAGTTTCCTACGGCCACGTTGTCGTGGCGTTCCTGTTTCGTGGCCGGATCGAAAACGATCAACTCGACGGACAGACGACGAGAGCTGTGACCGCTGCCGTCATCCATATCTCGGTCCATGATCTTGACGACGCCGAGAAGCCGCTTCGAGATCTCGTTCGAGCTGTTCTCCGACAATTGTCGTAGCTCCGCGTCCAGCGAACGGCCACAGTCTGATTGCGTTCGCGGCTCTGGCTGTGTTCGCTGGTCCGGTTGTGTTCGGTTCTCGGGGCGCTCCTGGGAACCGCGCCCCGTACATGCCGCGAGCGCGAGCAGCGCAGTCATCACACACCTACTGGGTGTCGGGCGCATGCAACGAATCATCCGCTGATGTTGACGGTGAGCATCGACTTCTTGAAGACGTCGATAGAGAGCCAACCTGAGTCGTTTGGATGGTTGTAGCCCCACGGATTGAAGAGCTTGACTCGTCGCCCCTCGGAATCCACGTCTGTCACCAGATACGCGTGTCTGACAACCAAGCCACGGGTCACGTTGATCGTGCGGTTTGCGTCCTCCGTTCCCTCGGCCTTACTTGGGGTCATCGCCGTCACGGCCTTCTGTTCCTGCATGGCTTTGGCCAGGACCCCGAGAATTGCATCGGGATCACGCTGAGTTACGAAGAACGAACTCGTTTGCATGTCCGCCATATCGCGCAAGACGCCCGCGGGACTTCCGCCCACGTTGAGGTTCTCCATGCGTCCTTTGGTCTGCCCGTAAGCCTTCTCGATGACGAGTGGCCACAGCGCGTTCCGCGGCCCGAGGCCGGCATGCTTCTCCTTTTCGAAGTCCAACGTCACGGAGGGTGATACGACGGACCACCCGGGCTCGCGAAAGTGGACCGTGTATACGCCGCCACCGTGGTCATGGATCATTTTCACGATGGTTTCTGGGCGGGTGTGCGCAAGGGCTGCTAACGACGCCATCACGTAGCAATCGAAGGACTTATTTCCTTGGTGGATGTCCTCGATGCTGGGTGGCAAAGCTCTACCGCCTTCGTCCACTGCCCAGAGCGATCCTTCGATGCGCTCCGTGCCTGCGGGTGGATCGGGGATTGGACAGTACGCTCGCTCCGATGCTGTCGGTCTTGTAGTTGGGTGACCTTCTGTCGTGACGGGCGGAGGCACGCGGCACTCAGGGAACCATCGCTGCGAGAGTGTCTCGCGCTCCTCCAAGTCAGAGCACGCGGGCTCCATGGTCGGATGCTCGAACTCCTCCTGCACCTGTCGCGAACGCATCGGCTACATCATATGGCTCGGCTCTGGTCTTTGCTCTAGGATTCGAAGCAGGACACGCAGGTTGCTTACTCATTAGGTTGTCCGGCATGCGGACACAGCTCAACGGCGCGTCGCATTCAGGTGGCCCAGCGCAAGCTCCAGCCGCCCATTGCCTCGGAACCGCTGGCGATACATGGAGGGCGTTGCCTCCGCTCGGGGCACGTTCAGGGCCGATGACACGCAAGCGAACGTGTGTGCTCCTCGTTGTTCATCCAGCAGATCGCAATGGTCGATCTCCCGGAAGCTGCGCGAGGAGGGCCAATGCGTGTGTTGCGTTGCGGCGTCCCCGCCGACGTGCGGTCACGTCGCCAACGTCGAGCATGCGGCGAGCGTCACCGCGCTCCAGGCGGAAGACCACTGCGTGGTGCGCCTCGTTTCGCGCGAAGCCGCGTTGCTGGTGCAACCGTTTGTTGCACCTGGTCAGACATAAGGCACCTGCTGTCTCAAGTTGATACCCCGCTCATCCCCGACGACCTTCTTCGGCTGGTTTCGTCGCACAGAGGTCCTCGGCGAGGACGTGCGGTTCGTGAAGGGCGCACCTGATCAACACGTGATCTGGAGATGGATGCAGATCGATCAGGTCTGATGGAGCGGGCGGTCGACCGCGCCCGTGAGTTTCATGACGATTTCTTGTCTCCCGTTTGTCTCCTCGGCGTGTTCTTCCTCGACGAGAACACCGTATCGCCGTCGTTGAGCGCGTTCACGAACGACGAGGCGTCTACAAGCTGGAGAAGTACGGCCTCAAGCCGCCGCCATCCCGGGCAGATAGCTGACGCCCAGAGCGCGTCGTGAAACCCACGCGTACCTTCGAGCGCTGACGGCAGCGGCGCGTACCGCGGCGATCCGCTCTAGCAACCCGTGTCCTGCTCGTTGCAGGCGCAGCCCTTCGGCGAATCCGGGCCGGGCTTCGTCAGCATGTTCGGCCGCAGCATGTTCGTGCATGCGGACGTGCACGCGTCCATCGTCGTGAACGCTTGGCAGAAGTCCTTGCCGTTGTGCCGCTCGCCGCGTAGCACGAACTGCGTCGGGCGTGCGGCGTTGACGCGCGTGATCTGGACGTCGGGAGGCGGTGCTTGCCGATCGGGCGGCGGTGCTTGCTGCTGGGTCTGCGTTGGCGGTGGCTCCTCGCGAACGCGCTGTGCCGGCGGCGG
>JABFXX010000160.1 GCA_013368795.1 Kofleriaceae bacterium | reverse complement strand
TGTACGGCGTGTGCGACTCGAACTCGGCGCCGCACGTGTCGACGCGTTTGTAGACCGGGCGGACACCGGCGGCGTGGCGCGCCTTGCGGACGTCGGCTTCCGTCGATCCGGTGACCGCGGCGATCCGGCGGTCGGAGAGGCCGAGGCGCTTGTAGCGGCGCAGCTCCTCACCGAGGTCGTTGACGTTCTTGCCGGCGAGGCTCGTCTCGGCGAGCGCGATCTCGCGGACGTGATGGAGGAACCACGGATCGATCCGGGTCAGCTCGTGCGCGCGCTCGATCGTCAGACCGAGCTGGAACGCGCGGCCGACCTGGAACAGGCGGTCCGGCGACGCGATCGACATCGCACGCTCGATTGCAGGCAGGTCGTCGCCGAGGTTCGTCATCGGCAGATCGAAGCCGGCGCGGCCGGTCTCGAGCGAACGGATCGCCTTGCCGAGCGCCTCGCGGAACGTGCGGCCGATCGACATCGCTTCGCCGACCGACTTCATCTGCGGGCCGAGGACCGCCTTCGCCGACGGGAACTTCTCGAACGCGAAGCGCGGCCACTTCACGACGACGTAATCGATCGTCGGCTCGAACGACGCCGGCGTCACGCGCGTGATGTCGTTCTTGAGCTCGTCGAGCGTGTAGCCGATCGCGAGCTTCGCCGCGACCTTCGCGATCGGGAAGCCGGTCGCCTTCGACGCGAGCGCCGAGCTGCGCGACACGCGCGGGTTCATCTCGATGACGAGCATGCGGCCCGTCTTCGGATCGACGGCCCACTGGACGTTGGAGCCGCCGGTCGTCACCCCGATCTCGCGCAGGATCGCGATCGAGGCGTCGCGCATCCGCTGGTACTCCTTGTCCGTCAGCGTCATCGCCGGCGCGACCGTGATCGAGTCGCCGGTGTGCACGCCCATCGGATCGAGGTTCTCGATCGAGCAGACGATCACCGCGTTGTCCTTGCGGTCGCGGACGACCTCGAGCTCGAACTCCTTCCAGCCGAGCACGCTCTCCTCGACGAGCACCGAGTGCACCGGCGACTGGTCGAGCGCGAACTGGACCATCCGATCGAAGTCGGGACGGTTGTACGCGATGCCGCCGCCCGAGCCGCCCATCGTGAACGACGGGCGCAGGATCGCCGGGAAGCCGATGTCGTCGATGCAGGCGCGCGCTTGCTCGACCGACGTCACCATCACCGACTTGGGGCACGCAAGGCCGATGCGATCCATCGCTTGCTTGAACAGCTCGCGATCCTCGGCCATCTCGATCGTCTTCACGGTCGCGCCGAGCAGCTCGACGCCGTGCTTCTCGAGCAGGCCGGCCTTGCTCGCGGCCATCGCGAGGTTCAGGCCGGTCTGGCCGCCGAGCGTCGGCAGGATCGCGCTCGGCTTTTCCTTCGCGAGGATCTTGTCGAGGACCTCGACGGTGAGCGGCTCGACGTACGTGGCGTCGGCCAGCTCCGGATCCGTCATGATCGTCGCCGGGTTGGAGTTGATGAGGATGACGCGCAGGCCCTCCTCGCGGAGAGCCTTGCAGGCCTGCGTGCCCGAATAATCGAACTCGCAGGCTTGGCCGATGACGATTGGCCCGGACCCGATGATGAGGATCGATTCGAGATCCTTCCGACGTGGCATCGGGACGTTCGTTTAGCACAGAAGCGGGATCGTCAACGCCGCATCGTCGACGAAACCTAGCGCTTCTTCACGACCTCGCCGTCGACCTTGAATTCGCTGGCGAGCGGGCCGGTCAGCATCGCGCCGACTTCCTTGCCGCGGCCGCCCAGAGGCGCCTTCGTCTTCTCGAGGACCTCGACGATCGTCCGACGGATTCGCCCTGATTCCTCTTCGGGACGGATGAGCGCGTCGACCAGCGGATTCGCAATCTTTGCAGGGTCGCGCGTGGCGAGCGCGTTGATCGAGACGAAGCGCACGTTCTCGTCGAAATCGCCGAGGTACGGAGCGACGCGCGTGATCAGCTCGTCATCCGTCGCACCCTTCCAGTCCGAGAACCACTTGATGAGGTCGATCCGCTTATCGGGCATCCGGACGTAGCCCGGCGGCTCGTTCGCGAGGATCTCGTCGACCGCCGCGAGCGTGGTGTCGTGGTCGGCGATCCGCTCGAGCACGCGCAGTGGGAAAGACAGTTGCTCGGCGGACTTCATGTACCGCTTGAGCGGGGCGAGCGAGGCTCCGCCCTTCTCCACGAGCACGTCGACGACCCAGTTCTTCTCCTGCTCGTCCTCGACGCCCTTCATCGACGTGATCGAGAACCGCTTGCAGAGGCCGAACAGCGCCTCGTCGGTGGACTCCTCGCGGAGCTTCTCGAGTGCAGCCCAGCGGTCCGCCTGCTGCGACAGCTTGTTGGTCGCCTTCTCGATCGTCTTCTGAAGCGAGCGCTCTTTGGAAAACAGCCCGAACACCATGCGTAAGCTCCGAAATTCGACGTGGAAGCTAACACCGAATCGGCCGAGTGCCGATCTGGTCGGGCCAGACTCCCGTACAATATCTGCGATGCGTTTCTGTCTCGTGCTTGCTGTTGCCGTAATGGCTTGCGGCGGCAAAAGCAAGCCTCGCGCGACGTCTGCGACCAACGACGAGTGCTTCTATGACTGCAAGCCGGGCCAAGCAGCGACCGCGCCAGCGACGGCGACCGGGACAAACGCATCGACGCCCAAGCCTGCCGGCAAGCTGACGCCCGCCGGCGAGAAGGCGGTCACACTTCGTCAGGCCGCCGACCTCTTGGACAAAGCAGGGGACGCACTCGCGGGTGGCAACAAGAACCTCGCCGAGCAGCTGTTCTCGACCGCCGAGCTGTTGACCGGCGCCGACGCGGTCGCCTCGCTCGCACCGGTGTTTCGCGAGGGCGCGCCGCCGCGCGTGACGACCCCGACGATCAAGGTCTCCAACACGGGCCCGCAGCCGAAGGCGTCGGGCAGCTCGGAGGAGGAGGACGAGGCCGACAAGATCCCGGCGCCGAAGGTCGAGACCGGCAGCCTGACCGGCACCGTGCAGATCGACGGCAAGCCGGTCACCGGCGCGTACAGCCTCGTCACGCTCGAGCCCGCGAGCGGCAAGTGGAAGCCGCGCACGCCGAAGCGCCACGTCATGGAGCAGCGCATGCGCGAGTTCCTCCCCCACGTGATGGCGCTGTCGGTGGGCTCGACGGTCGCGTTCCCGAACTTCGACACCGTGTTCCACAACGTGTTCTCGACGTCGCCGTCCGGCGCGTTCGATCTCGGCATCTACAAGTCGGGCGAGGCACGAGAGTTCACGTTCACGAAGGAGGGCATCATCCGCATCGGCTGTAACCTCCACGCGAACATGTCGGCGTACCTCGTCGTCGTCGCCGCACCCGCCTACGTCGTCACCGACGACCAGGGCAACTTCAAGTTCAACCGGCTCGCGCCCGGCAAGTACAAGCTGAAAGCGTGGAGCGAGCGCAGCAAGGCGCCGATCACGCAGGACATCACGATCAAGGCCGGCAAGAACGCGGTCAGCGTCGGCGTCGCGGGCGATGCGCCGGCCGGCCCGCAGGCCGACAAGTTCGGAGGCAAGCGTGGCTAAACCCGCGCTCGTCGCGCTCGGCGCGATCGTGCTCGTCGCGGGAGGCGCGGCGCTCGGCTACGGCGTCACGCGCAAGCCGAGCGGCGGCATGACGCGCGAGCAGAGCGACGCGATGGGCGCCGCGGTCAACGGCCTCGACAGCGACGTCAAGGCGGCGCGCGCGAGCGTCAAGGAGCGCGCGGCGACGCTCGCCACGCTCCAGCAAGTGCAGGCTGCGGTCGCGACCGACGCGGCGACCGCGAAGGACATGCTCGAGAAGGGCGAGCTCCAGTTCACGCCGCAGCCCGGCGAGGTCATCGAGCTCGGCCAGATCCCGAAGGGCCAGCCCGCGGTGACGCTGCTCATCCAGCCGCAGGGCGCGATGCACAGCTCGCACGCCGGCACCGCGGGCAGCTTCGCGGACATGATGGGCGACAAGGTCGTCATCACCGAGGTTGCGAGCGTGACGCCGCGCGAGGGTGCGGGCGAGCTCACGGGCTACATCATGGTGTCGCGGCCGCTCGAGCTGAAGCCGTCGATCGATCGGCTCGGTGCCGCGGGCATCGCGGGATCGATCGAGCTCGGCGCGGAGAAGCGGACGATCGGCTCGCCGCCGGCGAACGCGCAGCTGCAGACGGTGCCGCTGCCGTCGCTGCCCGACGTGAAGCTCGTCGTCGCCGTGCCGCCGAAGGCCGGCGGGATGCCGATGCCGATCGTCGCCGGAGGCGGTGTCGGCCTCGGCCTTGGTTTGATCCTGCTCGTCGCGGGGCTCCTCGCTCGCGGCTCGGCGGCAGCCGGAACCGGTTCGACCCAGACGGGCATGGGGACGGGCACGACCGGATTCGGAACGGCGCCGACCCAGGCCGGTGTGACCGCCGCAGGCACGCCATACCCCTACGACCCGGGGCAGTCGCTCGTCGGTCCGAACAACCTCGCGCCCGGCGCGATGGTTGGCCGCTGGGAGATCATCAAGCGGCTCGGCTCGGGCGGGATGGCCGACGTCTATCTCGCGCGCGCGAAGGGCGAGGCCGGCTTCGAGAAGACCGTCGCGGTCAAGGTCATGCACCCGCACCTCGCGCGCAACCAGCGCGCGGTCGAGCACTTCCTCGACGAGGCGCGCCTCGCCGCGCGCATTCATCATCCAAACGTCGTCGCGATCCAGGACCTCGGCAAGATCGGCAACGACTACGTCATCGTCATGGAGTACGTCGACGGCGTCGATCTCGATCGTCTGCTCCAGGGCGCGCGCGCCGCGCAGCGCCTCGTCCCGGTCGATGTCGCGCTCGGCATCATGTGCCGGATCTGCGACGGACTCAACGCCGCGCACAAGGCGCTCGCGCCCGACGGCACGCCGCTCAACATCGTCCACCGCGACGTCAAGGCAGCGAACGTGCTCGTGTCGCGGCAGGGCGGCGTGAAGGTCGTCGACTTCGGCATCGCGAAGGCGGCGCAGCAATCGCACAACACCGTCGCCGGCGAGACCAAGGGAACGCCGTCGATGATGGCGCCCGAGCAGCGCGTCGGCGAGCAGGTCGACGTCCGCGCCGACGTCTACTCGACCGGCGCGGTCGCATACGAGATCCTCACCGGCCACGGCGTCAACCTCGACCTCGCGGCGCTTGCGCACCTCGGCGTCGAGAACTGGCCGCACCTGCCGCTTCCGTCGTCGCTGCGCCCGCAGCTGCCCGCCGAGCTCGACGGGATTCTCCTGAACGCGATGGCGTTCGAGCGCGAGCGCAGGCCCGCCGACTGTGCGGCGTTCGAGGCGGCATTCGAGCGCGTGATGAAGCAGTACGCGATGACCGCGAGCGAC
Organism: Kofleriaceae bacterium; assembly: GCA_013368795.1. Classification (GTDB taxonomy): domain Bacteria; phylum Myxococcota_A; class Polyangia; order Haliangiales; family Haliangiaceae; genus JABFXX01. The sequence goes on along the minus strand of JABFXX010000160.1, from coordinate 2,105 downwards.
AAGGACATCGCGCGGTGGGTCGCGTCGGAGCTGGCGCTCATGCCGTCGCCGCCGCCCGACCCGCTGGGCGTCACGACGTCGGCTTAGAACCGAACCATCGCCGAGACGCCGGTCTCCTTCGGCGTCACGACCGGCGCGACCGTCACGGGCGACTCCTGCTTCAGGAACAGGACGGTCGCCGCGATCGCACAGCCACCGGCGAGGCCGAATGCGGCCCACGACAGGTGCTCGAACCGCTCGCCCTCCGAGACGAGATCGTCGTAGCGCTTCTGCGTGTTGTCATCGAACCGAGGCGGCTTGCCGTTGTTCGACACGTAGAGATCGCGCAGGTCCTGCTCCGACGAGTTCGCCGAATAGGCGAGTACGACGCCGGCCGTCACGAACGTCAGCGCGCCACCGACGAGCAGCCACGCGGTGTCCTTCTTCTTCGATGTCGCGAGCACGGGCGCGACCGGCAGCTCGGCGGGGGCCTCGGGCTCCGCCGGCTTCGTCGTCTCGGGGATCGGCTCGACGATCGGCTTGCACGCGTCGATGCGCTCCTGCGCGAGCTTGGCGAACTTCTCCTCGGGCTTCGCCTCGTCGAGATAGCGGCGGTACCAGGTGAGCGCGACGTCACACGCGCCCGCCTTGTCGTGCGCCGAGCCGATCTTGAAGAACACGACGGGATCGCGGCTGATCTCGTAGGCCGCGGTGTAATCGCGCGCCGCATCGGCGTAGCGCCCATCGGTCATCGCCTGATTCGCGGCCTCGAACAGCTCGGCGGCCCTCGCCAGATCGGCGGGTTGTGCCTGCGAAGCGGGCGCAGCCTGCGGAGGTGCGTCGGGCGACGTCGGCGAAACGGGCTGGGCGCGTGCCTCACCGAGACCGATCGCGGCGATCGCGACGAAGGTGAGCGCGCGCATCGCCCGAGCGTACAGATCTCTCGTGTAATGCGCTATACCGCCCGCCGGAGTTACCCGAATGGCGAAGATCGATCTAGTTCGCAACCTCGGTGTCGTCGCGCACATCGATGCCGGCAAGACCACCGTGTCTGAACGGTTCTTGTTCCACTCGGGAAAGATCCACAAGGTCGGCGAGGTCCACGACGGCGAGACCGAGATGGACTGGATGGAGCAGGAGCGGGAGCGCGGCATCACGATCACCGCGGCCGCGACCACGTTCGAGTGGAAGAAGCACGAGATCCACCTCATCGACACGCCGGGACACGTCGACTTCACGATCGAGGTCGAGCGCTCGCTGCGCGTGCTCGACGGCGCGGTCGTCGTGTTCTGCGGCGTCGCCGGCGTCCAGCCGCAGTCGGAGACGGTCTGGCACCAGGCCGACAAGTTCAAGGTTCCGCGCCTCGCGTTCGTGAACAAGCTCGACCGCATCGGCGCGTCGTTCGCGGCGGTCGTCGGCGACATCCGCGAGCGCCTCGGCGCGAACGCGGTGCCGATCCAGCTGCCGCTCGGCAGCGAGGATCAGTTCTTTGGCTGCATCGATCTCGTCTCGATGAAGGCGATCATGTTCTCCGGCGATGTCACCGACAAGCCGGACATCGTCGAGATCCCGAGCGAGCACGCGGCCGCCGCGGCCGACGCGCGCGATCAGATGATCCAGTCGCTCGCCGACCTCGACGACAACATCGCGACGAAGTACCTCGAGGGCCAGGAGATCACCGAGGCCGAGATCAAGGCGGTCATCCGCAAGTCGACGATCACGGTGAAGATGATCCCGGTGCTCGCGGGCACCGCGCTTCGCAACAAGGGTATCCACCCGCTGCTCGACGCGGTGATCGACTACCTGCCGTCGCCCGCCGACGTGCCGCCGGTCACCGGCGTCGACCCGCGCAACACGAACGAGAAGCTGACGCGCGCGCCGAAGAACAACGAGCCGTTCTCCGCGCTCGCGTTCAAGATCGCGATGGACGAGGGCCGCAAGGTCGTGTTCATGCGCGTGTTCAGCGGCACGATCGAGCCTGGTCACGAGGTGCTCAACGTTCGCACCGGCAAGAAAGAGAAGATCGCGCGCCTGTTCCACGTCCACGCGAACAAGCGCGAGCGCCTCGAGAAGGGCGTCGCCGGCGAGATCGTCGCCGCGGCCGGCCTCAAGGACGCGACGACCGG
>JABFXX010000424.1 GCA_013368795.1 Kofleriaceae bacterium | reverse complement strand
GACGCCCAGCGCAGCTCCTTGTTGCGCGCGAGCGCCATCATCACGATGTCGTCGAGCTCCTGCGGGCAATCGGGGTTGTAGCGAGACGGAGGCTCGAGCTCGCCGTCGCGCACCTCCATGATCACGGCGACGTCGGTGTCGCCGCGGAACAGCCGGCGCGTCGCGATCAGCTCCCACGCGACGACGCCCGCGGAGAAGATATCGGCACGCGTGTCGAGCTGCTTGCCGCTGATCGCCTCCATCGACATGTAGCCGATCTTGCCCTTCGCGAGGCCCGAGCTCGTCTGGAGGTTGCCCGACAGCGCCTTCGCGACGCCGAAGTCGATGATCTTGAGATGGCCGCCGTTGGTGACGATCAGGTTCGACGGCGTCAGATCGCGATGCACGATATCGGCCTCGTGCGCGTGCTCGAGTGCGTCGCAGATCTCGGTCATGAGCGCGACGACGACACCGATCGGCGCCGGCCGCCGCTTCGTGTATGCGCGCTTCATCAGCGACATCAGCGAGCGGCCGCGCACGAGGTCCATCGCGATGAAGTACGTGCGACCGATCCGGCCGAGCTCGAGGATCCGGACGATGTTCGGGTGCTGCAGCTGCGCGGCGAGCTTGCCCTCGCGGATGAAGTCGTCGATGAACCGCTGGTCGGTCGCGTACTGCGGCAACAACCGCTTCAGCGCGACCTCGCGCGTCGTGTCGTTCTCGAGCACGAGCGATGCCCTATGCACCGTCGCCATACCTCCGGCGCCGAGACATTCGAACACCGTATAGGGCCCGAACCGATCCTCCACGCAGTCTCATCGTAGGCACAACCGCGCGGTCCAGGCGAGTAGGTAAGATGCGTTCCATGCCGGATCTGACGCTTTACGGGGACGCGAACTTCGAGAGCCCGTGGGGTTTCCACGTGATGGTCGCGCTCGACGAGCTCGGCCTGCCCTACAAGCTCGTGCCCTTGAAGTTCCCGATCGCCGACGACATTCGAGCCGAGCTCCGCCGGCACGCGTACCTCGGCAAGTCGCCGTGCCTCGCGCATGGCGACATCTGGCTCACCGAGTCATCGGCGATCAGCGAGTTCCTCGCCGAGACCTACGCCCCTCCCGACCATCCGTCGCTGCTTCCCGCCGATCGCGTCGAGCGGGCGCGCGCCCGCCAGGTCATGTCGTGGCTGCGCACGAGCCTCGGCGGACTGCGCGAGGATCGGCCGACGTCGTCGGTGTTCAAGAATCCCGTGTCGAACCCACTCTCGGACAAAGGTCGCCGCGATGCCGACGAGCTGATCCGCGTCGCCGGCGAGCTCGTCCCGGCCGGTCGGGAGTCGATCGCGTCGACCTGGAGCATCGCCGACGCCGATCTCTCGCTGACGCTCATGCGCCTCGTCGCGAACGGCGAGCCGACCGTCCCATCGCGCATCGCCGACTACGCGCGCGCGACCTGGGCGCGGCCATCGGTGCAGAAGTACCTATCGCTCGTGCCCGCCTGAAAATCGCCCGTTGACACAGTTCGACAACTGTCGTACTGAGTCGTCGTGCCCAAGGACGACGTAGACAAGCTCGCCCGGATGTTCCGGGCGCTGTCCAATCCCAACCGCCTGCGGCTCTTCATGAACTTGCTCGAGGAGAGCAAGCTCGACCTCGCAAAGGGCCGGACCCACGACTGCTTCCTCGTGAAGCTCCTCGGCGGCCTCGCCGACATCGGCGCTCCGACCGTGTCCCATCACGTGAAGGAGCTGGCCGACGCCGGCCTCATCCACACCCAGCGCGAGGGCAAGCAGCTGATCTGCTCGGTCGATCCGGACGGCCTGGCGCAGCTGCGTAACGCGCTGGCGGTTGGCGCATCACACACTTCGAAAGTTTCATAACCATGACGCACCAGCAGATCGCGATCGAGAAGTACGGCTCGGCCTCTACCCTCCACGTCAGCGAGCTGTCGCCGCGCCCACCGGGCGACGACGAGGTCGCGATCGACGTCGCCTACTCGGGCGTGAACTTCGCCGACATCCAGATGCGGCTCGGGTTCTATCCGGATGCGCCGAAGAAGCCGTTCGTCCCCGGCTACGAGGTCTCGGGCCACGTCACCGCCGTCGGCAAGGCGGTCACCGGCCTTCGCGTCGGCGACGCGGTCATCGCCGGCACGTACTTCGGTGGCTACGCGTCACACGTGACGATTCCCGCGCGCCAGGTGTTCAAGCTTCCGTCGACGGTCGACCTCGCCGCCGGCGCCGCGATCCCGGTCAACTACTTCACCGCGCAGCTCGCGCTGTTCGAGATGGCGCGCGTCCGCAAGGGTGACCGCGTCCTCATCGAGTGCGCGACCGGTGGCGTCGGCGTGCTCGCGATCCAGATGGCGCGCCACGCGGGCGCCGAGGTCACCGGCCTCACGACGAGCCCGCACAAGAAGCCGTTCATCGAGAGCCTCGGCGCGATCGCGTACACGCGCGAGGAGTTCCGCGCGAACGAATCGCTCCGCGGCTACGACATGATCCTGAACGCGAGCGGCGGCGGCGAGATCAACTGGCAGCGCGCGCGGCTCGGCATCACCGGCCGCATGGTCTGCCTCGGCATCTCGTCGGGCGTGAAGGACGGCAAGCGCAACTTCCTCCGCATCGGCATCGCCGCGCTCCGCATGCCGCGCATCAGCGTGCTGAAGCTGTTCGACGCGAATACCGGCATCTACGCGCTCAACGCGCTCCACGTGCTCGAGGATCAGAGCTGGATCGAGAAGCTGACGAAGGCGATGGTCGGCGTCGAGGAGATGAGCCTCAAGCCGCACGTCGGCAAGGTGTTCCCCGCAGCCGAGGTCGGCGCGGCACACGCGTTCCTCGAGACGAAGCAGGCGACCGGCAAGGTCCTCCTGCAGTGGAGCGGCGGGAACTAGCGACGCGGCAGCGAGAGCACGAGCACGAGGCCGGTGCTCGTGCCGGCGTAGAGCCGATTGCCACCGAATGCGAGCGCGCTGACCGTTCGGCCCTCGGGACCACCGACGGCGACCGACGCGATCCGCGCACCGGTCGCGCCATCGTAGAGCGCGACGGTCCGTCCGCCCGGCTCGGCGACCGCGACCCGCGCGCCATCCTCGGAGACCGCGACCGAGGGGATACCACTCGGCGCACCGAACGGCACGAGAGGGCGCTGATCCTCGACCGGGGTCGACCACTGCCTCGCCCACGCCACAGCCGCTCCGGTGCGGCGCCAGAGCTGAACCTCGCGGTAGGACGCGACCACGAGCCGATCGCCCGCGCGATCGCTGCCGAGCGCGATGACCGGGATCCTGGGATCGAGGACGGTCACGCGGCCGTCGCGGGTCATGAGCGCGAGCCCTTCGCCGGTCCAGCGGCCGCATGGATCGCCAGCCGGGCCGCAGCCGCCCGCGGAGATCATGCCTCCGTACACGACCGCCTCTCCCCCGCTGACGATCCGCGCGACTCGCACGCCTGTGTTGCCGGTGATCTCGAGGTCCGGCTCGGCGCTGCGTCCATTGCGAGCATCGAGCCATGTTGCGCTCCGACCGTTGCTGGTCCACATCGAGCCTGCGCGGTCGATCGCGATCGCATAAGCCGAGTACAGGCCGATATCGCCACGGCTCCCGCCATCGAGCGCGAGCCATTCGTGCGTCTCCAGCGCGTCGAACTGTCCGGATCGTCCGTGTAGCTCGGCAGCGCACGCTGCCAGGCGCGCCGTGGCCGAGACCGCGGCGGCCCGACACCGCGGCGTGCGCATGTGGCCGCGCCAGCGGAGGTTGCCATCATGGTCGCGCTCGACCACGGAGCCGTCCTCGGCGATCGCGATGACGCCGCGCTCGTCGGCGTCGAGCGCGAGGATGCGGGCATGTTGCCCGTCGACCGCGACCAGCGCGCCCCCGGTGAGGTCCCATGGCACGATGCCCTGGCTGGCGAGCACCAGCGCGAACCGGCCGTCGCGCTGCGCGCTGATCACTCGACTCCCCTCCGGGAGCACGTACGAGCCGACCTCGCCACCGCCGAGCCGCACGCGATGGGCGATGTCGTTGCTGTCGATCACGATCGCAGTGCCATCGGCGAGTGCTGCGCCGCCGTAAACCCAAGGGCTCTCGACGCCGCCACCGCTCAGATCGCGGACCTTGCCGGTGGCGAGCTCGATCCGCGCGATAGGTCCGGATCCCGGACCGTCGGCCAAGAACTCGCCGCTCATCACCGCATCGCCACCGACCACGCCGAGGTACGTGGCGTCACGATCGAGCGCCCATCGCACGGCCCCTGTCGCAGCGTCGCGGGCGGCGATGCCGCCGATGCCGGCGCCGCCGTACCCGGTCACGATGATCACGTCAGTAGCAGGCCACGCGAGGACACTACTGAGGTGGGTGCCCGGCCTTATCGCGACGGACCACGCGTCATGAGGTGACGCGACCGACCACCGCGAGAGCCGATCGTCCGTGTCGAGGATCGCGAGCGCCCCGCCGTCCGGCGAGAGCGCGATGCGCACGTAAAGTGCGTTGTCCCCGGCAGGCACGCAGCTCACCTCGCGGGCCGGCTCGACGGACCAGACGGCGACACACTTCCGTTCGAAGTCCACGACCGCGAACCGCCGGCCGTCCGCCGAGAATGCGACGCTGTCATTCGACGCGCGCGTGGAGATCTCGGCAACGCGTGCACCGGACGGCGCGGCGACCAGCACCGCCTCGTAAGACCCGCCGACGAGCACCGCAAACCGGCCGTCGGGCGCGAGCTGCGCGATCGCCGGGTCCTCGATGTACCAGCGCTCGGCGATCTGGCCGCGCGTACCGCCCCACACGTGCGCGACCGCGAACCGGTCGGCGGCGCAACCAGCCGCAAGGATCGACAGCACTGCGATCGCGATTCGCACGAGGACGACGTTAGCAGCGACGGCGCCGCGCCACTCCACGTCCGCGCTCGCCACTCCTTTCGTGCCGCCGCGCGTGCATCGCACGGTGCGACGGATCGTCTAGAAGATGACCGGTGCGGTCGTCGTCACCGCGGCGCCCCACCACATCTCGTTCGTCTGCTGCACGTTCATCGCCGTGCCGGTCATCGGATCGCTCACGACGAAGTACCCCTGATTGGTGAACCCGAACACCGTGCTCTTCCAGAACGCGACGCCCCAGATCTGGCCGTAGCCGGTGCCGCTACCGACGCTCGTCGCCGCGAACGTGTTCGGCGCGAGCTTCGCGAGCACGTCGCCGTTGCTGCCGGGCACGGTCTGCGCGGTGCCAAAGCCATCGACCGCGACGAGGTCGCCGCTCGACGTGAATGCGCCACCCATGTTGCCGACCTGCGTCGCCTGCCCGGTCGTCGGATCGATCCGCATCACGCGGCCGTCTGCGTTGTTCGTGCCGACGAGCACGTCGTCGCCGGTCAGGCCGAGCATCGAGGCCGGCACGAACGACAGGCCGTTGAACGTGCCGCCGAGCGAGCTCGAGAGCAGCGTCGTCTGCGCGTTCGTCGTGTCGACGCGGTAGACGCGGCTATACGAGATGCCGATCATCTCGCCGTTCTTGTCGACGGCGATGTCGGTCATCGAGTCCGAGCCGACCGAGCCCCAGCCGAACGGCGCGATCATCTGGACCTGCAGCGTGTCGGGGTCGACGCGGTACAGCGTCGTCGCGGTGTGCGCGTAGACGAAGACGGTCTCGCCGTTGCTGCCACTACCGCTGCCGCTGCCGCTGCCCGAGCCGCTTCCGCTGCCCATGTCGTCGTCGCCGACATCGTCCCCGCGCGTCGCGGGTCCGCACGCGCACAACAACACGACCGAAAGCCAGAGCCCCGTGGTCCTCATCGACGCGGACCATACGCCGCACGCCGGATCGCCTTCCACCCGAAAATGCCGACGCGGCCCGTGGAACGGAAGTCCCCTGGGGCCGCGCCGATAGAAGCGAAGCTAGGTACGAGTGGAACGAATCAATTGCCCAGGCAGGCCGCGAGCTCGGCCGTCTGCGTCCAGCCGCAGGTGCCGTCGTCCTGACGCTCGCACGTCGCGCTCTGGTAGCACGCGTACTCCTCGCGCCACTCGCACGTGCTGATCGCGCCTTCGCGATCCGAGCAGATCTGGCCCGAGCAGCCGCCGACGTAGCAGGGCTGCGCGTCCTCGAGGCGGCGATACGCGGCGGTGACCGTGCGGCCCTTCGCCTTCACGTTGTTCTCCTTGAACGTGTAGCGATCGCCCGCGATGATGATCCCGCTCGGGCGCGTCACGATCTCGTTGCCGAGCGTGGCGATCTGCTCGTCGGTGAAGCCGCCGGTCGACCAATCGAGGCCGTGCACGTTCGCGGTGTTCGACGAGTTGAGGCCCTTCTCGCCGATCGTCGGGCACGGCGACGTGATGCAGCGAACGCCGTTGTCGTGGATCTTCGCGAACACGCCGTCGGAGACGGAGTCATTCTCGGCGACCCACGCCTCGGTGACGACGAACTTGCCGAGGTTGCCCTGGCCCGGATACGTCTGGCTCGCCATCCGGCCGCGCACGAGCGCGATCGCGCCGTACGACATCGCATCGCGATTCGCCGCGTCGATCAGCTGCGCCTGCAGCGCGTCCGACAGGTTCGAGTCCGCCCAGTCGAGCGACGGAACGTAGCAGCTCGACTTCGCCTGACCGTTCGCGCACACCGTCGTGCTGCGGTTCAGACGCTTGAGATAGAAGCCGCCGCACACCGGCGCGGCGCACCTGCGGAAGTCCGCCCAGACTTCGAAGTAGGTGTACGCGCCATCGACGGCGCCGTCCGCCTTGCCATCGACCGCGTCATCCGCGGTGGACTCACCGGCGAGCTCGTCCTCCACACCATTCGACGCGCACGCAGAAACCGAGAGGACAGACATGGCCACGAGGGCCTTCACAGAACGTTGCATGACTTTTCAGATCTCCCTACCAACCAATCAATTGATGCGCCGCGGCCAAGCAAGGGGTGGGCCGATGTAGGTGCGAAGTGATCCGCACGGAATCGCGCAAGTTTTCTGCGACAGATGCGACAGTCGCAGTGGCCGATCGAGGAGCCGATCGTGACAGCGTGGCGCAGGGCGTCTACGCGTTCAAATCGGCTCGCCGAGGCTGTCCGCGATGATGGCGGATTCGCCGCTTCCACGGCGCACGATCGACGCGATCGGCATCGTCGGCGACAGCTGCAGGCCGAGCACGCCGGCGGCATCGACCGCGATGATCCCGGCGCTCCCGGAGGTGACGCGAGAGAGATCGCGCAGCGCAACGATCGCGGCATCGCGCAGCGGCAGGCCCGCGGCGACGCGCGATGCGATGTCGCGTGCGAGCGCGACGCGGAGGATCGCCTCGCCATCGCCGGTTGCCGAGATCGCGACGCGCGCGTCGGCCCACGTTCCCGCGCCGGGAATCGGCGAGTCGCCTACGCGACCGGGCCGCTTGCCGACGATGCCACCGGTCGACGTCGCCGCTGCGAACCGACCCGCGTGATCGCGCGCGACCGCACCGACGGTGCCGCCCGAGTTGTCACC
>JABFXX010000228.1 GCA_013368795.1 Kofleriaceae bacterium | reverse complement strand
GTTGATCGTCGAGACGAACTTCGTCATCGCCGAGGACGCGTGCTCGAACCGGGCGAGGTTTGTCATTTCCTCTTCGATATCGACACCGGCGAGTGAATCGCGCAGGCCGGCGAGATTGTCGGCGACGAGCTTGTCGCGCTTCACGTCGTCGGTCGCACTGGCGGCTGCCGATGCGACGTTGCCGACGAGCTCGAGCGCGGCGTTGCCGAGCGTCTTGCCGCCGGCCGCGACATTCTGGTTCGCGAGCTGGAACAGCGCGAGCGCGCCTGCGTTGCTGCCGGGGCCACCGCCGGTCGCGGCGAGCGCGAGCTTGGACGGGTCGGCCTCGACCGCCGGGTCGATCGCGATCGCGGTCGCGGCGCCGGCGACACCGCCGAGCGACGAGAACAGATTGCGTCCGCTGACCCCGTCGAGGCCGGCGTTCGCGGCGTGGACGGAGTTCGTCGACTGGACGACGTCGTAGGCGAGCTGGTCGAGCGCGGTGCGCGCCTTCGCGAGGTCGCCGTCGCGGACGCCGAGCTGGGCGCCGATCGTGCCGCCGCGGATCGCGGCCGTGACGTCGCGGCGTGCGCTGCCATCGACGACGGCGAGCGAGGTGTCGCCGGTCGCCGGGTCGGGCGTCGCCTCGAGCGCGGAGGCGTGGGTACCGTCGACGAGGACGGCGCCGCCGTCGAGCACGAAGCGCATCTGGCCGTCGGAGTCGACGCGCGCGCTGCCGCCGACGAGCGACGACAGCTGCGACGCGATCCGGTCGCGCTCGTCGCGCATGACCGGGTCGTTCGTCTTGCCGATCGACTTGTTCGCGTCGGCGAGGCGCTTGGCGAGCTCGGTCGCCTGCTTCGCGTTGTCCTTGATGCGGGTGTTGAGCTCGGCCTTCGCGGCGTCGAGCTCGGCGGCGCGCTGGTGAATGCCGTCGACGAGATCTTCGATCGACGAGATCACGGACTGGCGCGCGATCGGGTCGGTCGGCGATGCGGCGGCCTCGCCGAAGCGCTTGAACATCGTCGAGATCTGCTCGCCGAGGCTCGTGCCGCCGGTGAGGCGCTGCTCGAGGTCCGAGAGTGCGTCGGCCGACGCGGTCGACATCGATAGCGAGCCATTCGCCAGGCGAATGCGGCCGGCGAGGATGTTGTCCTGGAGGCGTTCGGGAGAGCCCGAGCGGACGCCGCCGACGAGCGGCATTCCGACGAGCGCCTCGAGGTCGACACGCTGGCGCGAGTAGCCGGCGGTGTTGACGTTCGCGACGTTGTTGCTCGCGATGCTCACGCCGGTGTTCTGCGCGGCGATGCCGGCGGAACCGAGCGAGAGAAGGGAGAGCAGGTCGGACATGGTTCAGTACGTCGCGAGGATGCGACCCGGGCTGCTGGTGGTCTGGCGCGCGCGGCGGTCGTACGCGTTGGCCGGCGCGTAGCCGAGCAGCGCGCGAACTGCCTGCGTCGCGGTCGCGGCGAGGAGCGCGGTCGCGCGAGCCTCGACGCGGATCGCCGCGAACAGATCGCGGACGAGTGGATCCTGGAGCGAGACCTGCGTGCGCAGCTTCTCGAGCCGTGCGGCGAGGTCCTGCTTGCGAAGCGCGACCTCCTCGAGCTTGGCGTGGTCGAGCTTGCTGATCGCGGCGCGCTCGTCGGCGAACACGACCCGCAGCTCTTCACCCGTGCGCGTGAGATCGGCGAGGACGGCGTCGGTCACGACAGGTCTCCCGCGATCCCGTCCTCGACGATGCGCTTGGCGAGCAGATCGAGATCGACCTTGTACTCACCGCGATCGATCAGCTCGCGCAGGCGCGCGACCTTCTCGCCCGAGTCGGCCGGCCGTGCACCGGCGGCCGCGGCACCCGCCGACGACAGCTCGACGACGGTCGCGCGGTCTTCGCGCTCGGCCTTGGGCGCGACCTGCTCGCGCGCAGTCTTGATGGCGACGGGGGTGACGGTGGTGGCTTTGGGGTCGATGCGCATGGCGGGTTACTTCAGGGGGTCGCCCGCTTTCCGGCAGGGTTAAGGGGGAGGTAAGGCTTTGGGTCCAAGGCCTTGCCTTCCTTACGGATTTCGAAGTGCAGGTGGGGGCCGGTGGAGCGTCCTGTCGACCCGACCTCGCCGATGTCCTGGCCGACTTGGACCTTGTCGCCCTTCTTGACGTCGACCTTGCTGAGGTGCGCGTAGCGGGTCTCGAAGCCGTCTGCGTGGCGGACCGTGACGAGATTTCCGTAGGTTCCCGCGGGGCCGGCGTGGACGACCTCGCCCGCGGCGGCGGCTCCCACGCGTGTGCCGGTCGGCGCGGCGAGATCGAAGCCGGGATGTATGCTCTTCGTGTGGTTGATCGGATCGACGCGCTCACCGAAGCCCGAGCTCGCGCGGCCGGCGACCGGGAGCGCGAACCGCGGGGCGCCGTTCAGCGCAGGACCGAAATCGTCATGGGACGGCATCGGCAGCGGTGCGCGAACCTCGGTCGCGTGCGGCGCGGCGGCCTTCGCGATCGCGGCGGGATGAATCGTCGGCAGCTTCGCAAGCGCGTCGGGATCGAGCTGCTTCTCGAACATCGAGGCCATGCCGAGGCCGCCCGCGTTCGACATCTTGTCGGCGAGCGCCTCGTCGAGCATCTGCTTGAACGTGTCGCCCGCGAACCCGGAGTCGATGCCGCCACCGCCTTGCGGGCGAGCCTCGGCGAGTAGCTGGCGGAGGAAGAACGCCTCGAGCTGCTTCGCCGCGGTCTTCGCCTGCTCGGCCCCCTGCGTCTGCGCGGGCTGGACGCCGAGCTTGGGGATCGCGGTCACATCGTCTCCAGGTCGGCGCGCAGGGCACCGGACGCCTTGAGCGCGCGCAGGATCGCGACGAGGTCGCGCGGCTTGGCGCCGAGCGCGGCGAGCGCGGCGGCGACGTCACCGACGGTCGCGGCGTTGTTCAACACGCGGATCGGCTTGTCTTGCTCGTCGACCTTCATGTCGGTCTTCGCCACGACCTTCGTCGAGCCCGTACCGAACGGCGCGACCGGCTGCGATACCGAAGGCGTCTCGTCGATCTCGATCGTCAGCGCGCCGAACGTGATCGCGGCGGTGCGCAGCGTGACGGCCTCGCCGATCACGATCGTGCCGGTGCGCTCGTCGACGATGACCTTTGCCTTGAGGTCGGGCTGGACCTCGACCGCCTCGAGCTTCGCGATCAACGTGTTGACATCCGTGTCCTTCGCAAACGGGACGACGACGGTCGCGGCGTCGTTCACGCGCGCGGCGTCTTGCCCGAGCAAGGCGACGATCGCGTCGCGCATGCGCGTCGCAGTCGTGAAGTCCGGCTGCTTGAGCACGAATGCGATCTGCTTCTGCGGCATCACCGTCGGTGCGCTCGCCTCGACGATCGCGCCGCCCGGCAGGATGCCGACGAGCGTGTGGTTCTTCTTGGCCTTCGTGCCGCTGCCTCCCTCGGCGACAAAGCCGCCGACCGACAGCGAGCCCTGCGCGATCGCCCACGTCCGCGCATCGGCGCCCTTGAGCGGCGTCGCGAGCAGCGTTCCGCCCGACAGGCTCTTCGCGTTGCCAGCCGAGCTGACGGTGATGTCGAGCGCCATGCCGGGCTTCGCGAACGGCGGCAGCTCGGCGGTGATCATGACGGCGGCAACGTTCTTCGCGTCGACGTCCTTCGGATCGATCGTCACACCGAGTTTCTTCAGCATCTTCGTCAGCGCGCCCCGCACCATCGCCGACCGCGAGTCGTCTCCGGTACCGTCGAGACCGACGACGATTCCGAAGCCGGTCAGGTGGTTGTCGCGGACGCCGCCGATGGTGGCGAGGTCCTTGATGCGGTCGGCGTGCGCGGTACTCGCGAGCGCCAGGACGACGAGGGAGATGAGAGCGGTGCGCATGACGGCTCCTAGAACGGCCAGATCTTCGAGATCGCGCGACTCGCCCAGCCACGGCGCTGCGTGTCGCTGACGTCGCCGCGGCCCGTGTACTCGATCTCGGCATCGGCGATTCGCGACGACGACACCGAGTTGTCCTCGGCGATATCGATGCGTCGGACGATGCCGGAGAGGTAGATGTGCTTCTCCTCGGCGCCGACCATCACGACCTTCGTGCCCTCGATGAAGAGGTCGCCGCTCGGCAGGATCTCGCGGACGCGGACCGGTAGGGTCGCCGTCACCTGGCTCTGGCGCGAGACCGCGCCGTTGCCGGAGAACTTCTGCGACGACGTCGTCGCGAACAGCTTCGCCGGATCGACGTCGGGATACTTCGCCTTGAGCGCGGCGACGAAGCCGAACGCGGCCGGGACGCCGTAGCTGGTGTCGTCAGATTTGTCGAGCTTGGTATCCGCCTGGTGGCTCGCGAGGTCCTTCTCGTCGATGCGGATCACGAGGATGTCTCCGACGCGACCCGCGACCGGATCCTCGAACAGGTTCGCCTGACCTTCCGCGTACAAGCTGCCGTCTTGCGGCTTGTTGCGGGTCCCGAACTCGCCCGGATCGAACCGGCGATGCTTCGGCTTGTAGGGCGCGATGTGCGACGTGCAGCCGGCAAACGCGACGAGCACGAGGATGGCGGTGATGGATTTCATGGCAGCTCTCCGACGACGACGGTCGCTGGTGCAACCAGCGTGCCCCGCACGATCGTCTTGTTCTGTGCGAGCCGGACGGTGGCGCTCTCACCCGGTCGCGCGACGAGCTCGAGCGTGCCCGTGCCGCGGATCTTCACGTGACCGCGGCGCAGCTCGACGTTGACGTGCGTGCCGCGCGGCAGCGGAGGAGGAAGCGTGATGTCGCCGGCGCCGACCGGCTTGCCGGCGGCGATCGCCTTCGCGACCTTGCTGCCGACGACGGCAATGCCCGATGCCGCCGTGCCTTCGATGGCGCGGGTCTCGATGCGAACGTCGGCCGCGGTGATGATGTCGCCGACCGCGAGTGCGTGCTCCGTGATCGCGACGTCGACGAGCTGACCGACCGTAACCGGGACGAACACCGCACGCTGGCCGCGCACGGTGACCTTGATGCTGCGCCGGCCGACGCGCAGCTCGCGCGGCAGCTCGACGACGACATCCGATGGCTCGACATCGAGCTTCGCGAGGTTCGCCGGGAGATAGACCTTCGCGACGTCGGTATCGGGTGGCAGCGCGGGGAGCAGCTGCGCGCGGACCGCATCCTCGACGGGCGCGGCGCTCGCGGTGCTCGCGACGAGCAAAACGAGGAGCGCCTTCATCGCAGCTGCGCGGTCTGGCCGAGCATCTCGTCGGCCGCACGGATGACGCGCGAGTTGATCTCGTACGCGCGCTGACCGGAGATGAGATCGATCATCTCCTCGACGACGTTGACGTTGGACACCTCGAGCATGCCCTGGCGGATCGAACCGGCGCCGCCGTCGCCAGGCGCGCCGAGCACCGCGGTGCCCGAGGCGCTCGTCTCGCGAAACAGCGTGCCGCCTTGGGCCTCGAGGCCGCCGGGGTTCGCGAACATCGCGATCTGGATCTGACCGAGCTCGACCGGCTGGCTCTCGCCCGGCATCGTCGCCGAGACCGTGCCGTCGGCGCCGATCGTGACCGTCTGCGCGTCGCTCGGGATCGTGATGTCGCCGGCGATCGAGTAGCCCTCGCTGTTCACGAGCCGGCCCTCGGCCGTCATGTGCAGCGCGCCGTTGCGCGTGTACGCGGTCTCGCCGTTCGGCATCGTCACCGGCAGGTAGCCGTGACCTTCGATCGCCACGTCGAGGGGATTGCCCGTCTGGTGCAGCTCGCCCTGGCCGAGCTCGCGCGACGTCGCGGTCAGGCGCGTGCCGAGACCGATCTCGGTCGCGTCGGGTGCCGACGTGCCGGTGCCGGTCGCGCTGCCCGCGCTGCGCACCGTCTGGTACATGAGGTCCGCGAACTCGGCGCGTCCCTTCTTGAAGCCGTTCGTCGAGACGTTCGCGATGTTGTTCGCGGTGACGTCGAGCCGGGTCTGCTGAGCTTCCATGCCGGAAGCGGCGGTCGCGAGCGAGCGAAACATGACTTACTCCTTCACTTCGGTCCGCCGAGGTCGCGCGCGGCGCGGCTCTCGACATCGTGATAGCCCTGGATCACGCGCATCAGCGATTCGTAGGTGCGTGACACCTTCACGAGATCGACAACGCCGCGGACGATGTTGACGTTGCTGGCCTCGAGCATGCCGCTGCGCACCTGCGGCGCTTCGCCCGACGCATCGGCCTTGCCCGTCGCCGAGAACAGCGTGCCGCCCTCGCGCCTGAGCTGGCTGTGCTTGAAGCGCGCGAGCTCGAGCGTGCCGAGCGACTGCCCGTCGGCGGTGACCTCGCCGTTCGCGCCGACGCCGATGACCTGCGCGTCGGGAGGAAACGTGATGTGCGCGCCGCCTTCGCCGCGGACTGCGTGGCCGTCGACGGTGACGAGGGTGTGCTCGTCGTTCAGGCGGAAGTTGCCGGCGCGCGTGTAGCGGACGCCGTTCGGCGTGTCGACGGCGAACATGCCGTCGCCCTCGAGTGCGAGATCGAGAGGGTTGCCGGTCTGCGACAGCGCGCCGGCCTGCGTATCGACGCGCATCGTGCCCGCGCCGACGAGCGCGACATCGGGCGACTTCGCGGCGCCCATCGCCTCGCGGAACGTGATGCGGTCGCCCTGGAACCCCGCGGTCGTCGCGTTCGCGATGTTGTTCGCGGTCGCGTCGAGCGCGTTCGACTGGGCGACGGCGCCGGCAGTCGCGACGTAGATGCCGCTGCTCACGCGGCCTCTTTGGCGTCGTCAATTTCGGCGCGGAGGCGGGCGATGGCGCGGCCGTGGAGCTGGCACACGCGCGAGGTCGTGACCTTCAGGACCTCGCCGATCTCGGGATACGTGAGCTCGTCGTTGTAGTAGAGGCTCAGCACCAGGACATCACGCGGTTGCAGCTTCGGCAACGCGGCGCGGACCTTGCGCATGGTTTCCTTGCGAGCGGCTTCGGACTCGGGGGAAGCGTCAGAATCGGCCATACCCGCGTCGTCTTCTGCATCGAGCGCGCCAACGGTGACGTGGACGAGCTGCTCGAGCTCGTTCTTGTACTCCTCGAGACCTACACCGAGCGCCTCGGCGACCTCCTCGTCGATCGGCGGCCGGCCGAGTGACTTCTCGAGCTCGGCGATCGTCGCGCCGATCTTGCGAGTGAGCTGGCGCGTGCGGCGCGGCATGATGTCGCCACGGCGCAGCTCGTCGAGGATCGCGCCGCGGATGCGCTTCTCGGCGAACGCGATGAACGGCTCCTCGCGCGAGTTGTCATAGCGCTCCGCCGCTTCGGTGAGACCGAGCATCGCGGCGGCATGAAGATCCTCGCGCGCGATGAACGCCGGGCAGCGGCGAGCGATGCGAGCGGCGATGCGACGCGCGACGTCGAGGTGCTCGGCGATCAACCGATCGCGTTCGTAGTTGGGGCGCCTCAGTTGCGCCGAATAGGCCTTCATCGAGATCCTCCGTGAGTGCGGTCCGACGAGCGCCACCACGAGTTGGTGCTGGTGTCGGTCGCGGTGGTGAGTCCGCCGAGCGAGCGCGCGAGCTGGCGGAGCGCGCGGGCGGCGGGAGAATCGGGTGCATGGACTGCGAGCGGGACGCCGATCTGGGCGGCCTCGGTGACCGCGGGATCCGCGGGGATGTACGGCATTGCGGTGACCTCGAGATCGAGGAAGCGATTGACGAGCGCCGACAGACGAGCGACGAGCTCGTCGGCCTGCGCGCGCGACGTCACGCGATTCGGGACGATGAACGCGTGCTTCACGCCCTGCTCGGTCGACAGGACCTTGAGGCACGCATACGCGTCGGCCATCGACAGCGGCTCGGGGTTGACGACGACGAGCGAGTCGGTCGGCGCGCTCGCGAACGTCGTCTGGATCTGACCGATGCCGGCGGCGACGTCGATGACGAGCGTGTCGAACGTATCGGCGAGCGACGAGATCATCTCGAGGATCCGCTGCTGCGCGGCGGGGCCGATCGTCGAGAGCAGGTAGCTGCCGTTGAGCGCGGGCAAGAGCGAGATGCCGTGCGCCTTGACGAGGACGTCCTCGATGTTCGCGCCGCCGAGCGCGTCGAGCACGCTCTTCTCGGGCGCGACGCCGAGCAGGAGGTTCAGGTCCGCCATGCCGAGGTCGGTGTCGACGACGAGCGTCTTCGCGCCCTGGCGGGCGTAGGTGATCGCGAGGTTGAGCGCGACCATCGACTTGCCGACGCCGCCCTTGCCGCCGGAGACCGCGATCGCGCGGCGCGGAGGCGGACCCTTCACGATCGGGCCGGTGCCGCGGTCACCACGAATCACGCGCAAAGTGGCTGCTTGATCGCTCATCGATATCTCAGGCGGCGCGGTGGTTGCGGTTCGGGGTAGTCGGCTGGACGCCACGCGCGGCGAGCTCGCCGAGGCGGTGTGCGGTCGGTTGCTCGAGGTCCTCGGGGACCGACTGGCCGGTCGTCACCCAGGTGATCGGCAGGCGCGTGCGACGCGGAGCCTTGAGCAGCTCGGGCACGCTCTCGTGCTCGTCGACCTTCGTGAAGAGCAGGCGCGACGGGGACAGCGCCGTGTAGCGCGAGACGAGCTTGTCGATCGCCTCGGCGCTCGATGATGACGGGACGACGAGGTGGATCTCGATGTCGGAGACGGTGCCGATCGCGGCGGCGAGCTCGACGACCGAGGCGGTGTCGAGCGGGCTGCGGCCGGCGGTGTCGATCAGCGTCAACTCGTCCTCGTCGGAGATCGCGTTGGCGAGCTCGCCCGGGCGATCGAGGACGGTCAGCGGCACGCCGATCAGCTCGGCGAACGTGCGGATCTGGTCGACGCCGCCGACGCGGTAGGTGTCGAGCGTGATCAGGCGGACGCGGCGACCTTCGACGAGCGCGGCGTGGGCGGCGAGCTTCGCGATCGTCGTCGTCTTGCCGGCACCGGTCGGGCCGACGAGCATGACGACGCGCGCGCTGCTCGGCGCGATCAGCGCGGGCTCCTCGGTCTCGCGGCGCTTCGTCGCGGCGGCGGCGACCGCCTGCGCGATCGACGCGGCCGATGCAGGCGCGGGCTCGGCGGCCGGCTTCGCGAGCTGCTCGACGAGCTGGCGCAGCGCCTGGATCTCGGACTCGAGCTTGCCGATGCCCTTGGGCTCGTTCGAGCGGACCATCGCGCGGAGCGAGCGCAGCTCGCTGCGCAGCGGCGCGATCAGCTTCTCGACGTCGGCCTGGCTGTCCTGCGGGGGCGGAGGCTGGCGCGTGAACGCCGGCGCCGGCGCTTCGACGTCGCTCTCGTTGTCGATCGCCGCGGAGATCTCGACGGCGGTTCCGAGGAGGCCGCGCCGGACCTGGCGCGAGGAGATGATGACCGCCTGGTCGCCCAGCTCCGCCTTCACCTTCGCGACGGCGTCGCGCATGGTGGCACCTTCGAACTTCATGATCTTCATGCGGCCTCCTGCGCGGTGATCACCGCGCGCGTGACAAACGGCACGGCCGGGTCGACTTCGCGGTAGCTCATGACCGCGAGACCGGGCACGTGACGAGAAGCAATGCCGGCGACAGCCCGGCGGAGATCAGGTGCGACGATGACGATCGGCGGCTCGTCGCGCATCGCGCAGTCGCGGGCGCGGTTCGCGAGCTCTTCGGTGAGCTTCGACAGACCGCGTGCGCTGCGCGCCGTACCGTCGCGGAGCAGGGCCTCGGCGCGAGGGTCGAGGACGATCGGACGCAGCGTGCCGTCGTTCGACAGCTGGGCGCGCGTCAGGCGGCGCGCGAGGCGCTGGCGGACGTGCTCGGTGAGATCGTCGGTGTTCTTGATCGTGTGGGCGTGGTCGGCGAGCGCTTCGAGGATCGAGCGCATATCGCGAACCGAGACGCCCTCGCGGAGCAGATTGCGGAGGACCTGGATGACCTGGCCGACCGACATCATGTGAGGGATGAGCTCCTCGACGACCTTCGCGTTGTGCTTGGCGGCGATGTCGAGCAGCTCCTGCGCCTCGCGGCGGCCGAGCAGCTCGTGGCCGTTGCGGCGGAGGATCTCGGTGATGTGCGTCGCGATGACGGCGGCGCCGTCGACGACGGTGCAGCCGGCTGCCTCGGCGCGCGTGCGGTCACTCGACAGCAGCCACTTCGCGGGCAGGCCGAACGTCGGCTCGGTCGTCGCGATGCCAGGCAGGTGATCGAGCGCGGCGCCCGTCGGGTCGATCGCGAGGAAGCGGTGCGCCTGGATCTCGCCCTCGGCGATCGTGACGCCGGAGATGAGCAGGCGATACGCGCCCGGCCGCATGCGCAGGTCATCGCGGATGTGGATCGGCGGGATGATGATGCCGAGGTCGAGCGCGAGCTGCTTGCGCGTCGACGTGATGCGCGACAGCAGCTCGCCGCCGCGCTGGCCGTCGACCATGCCGAGCAGGTCGAGGCCGACCTCGAGCGTCAGGAGCTCGACGGGCAGCGTCGCCTCGATCTCCTCGCGGTGCGCGCGCTCGCTGGTCTCGGGCTTGGCCGCGGCGGCATCCGCCTTCGCGGGACGGCCGGTTGCGTCGACGACGCGCTCGGTGGGCGCCGCGCCGTCCTTCGCCTTGCGCGACGCCCACGTGAGGACGCCGGCGAGCGCGAGGAACACGAGGTGCGGCATGCCGGGGAGCAGGCCGATGACGAACAGCATCGCCGCGGTGACCTGCAGCGGCTTCTTGCGCGTGAACAGCTGGCCGCCGAGCGACGCGCCGAGCTGCGGAGCATCGCCGCGCGTCGTCAGCAGGGCGGCGCCCGTCGAGACGAGCAGCGCGGGGATCTGGGCGACGAGACCATCGCCGATCGACAGGATCGTGTAGGTCTGGGCCGCCGCGCCGATGCCGAGACCCTTCTGCGCGACGCCGATGATGATGCCGCCGACGATGTTGATCGCGAGGACGATGAGACCCGCGATCGCGTCGCCGCGGACGAACTTCGACGCGCCGTCCATCGCGCCGTGGAAGTCGGCGTCCGCCTGGACCGCCTTGCGGCGCTCGCGCGCCTCCTTCTCGGTGATCATGCCGGCGCCGAGATCGGCGTCGATCGCCATCTGCTTGCCAGGCATCGAGTCGAGGGTGAAGCGCGCCGACACCTCGGAGATGCGCTCGGCGCCCTTCGTGATGACGATGAAGTTGACGATGACGAGGATGAGGAAGACGACGGCGCCGACGACGAAGTTGCCGCCAATGACGAACTCGCCGAACGCGGCGATCACCGCGCCGGCGGCGTGCTTGTCCTCGCCGGTGAGGATGAGGCGCGTCGACGCGACGTTCAGCGACAGCCGGAACAGCGTGACGAACAGCAGCAGTGACGGGAACGAGCTGAACTGCGTCGGCTTCTCGACGTAGAACGCGACGAGGAACGTCAGCGCCGACACGCAGAGCGATAGACCGATGAGCAGGTCGAACAGCACCGGCGGCAGCGGCGCCATCGCGACGCCGAGGATGCCGACGAGCGCGGCCGCCATCACCCAGTGACCACGTGTCCCCTTCATCGCTTACCTCCACGCAGGCGGTAGACGTACGCGAGCACCTCGGCGACCGCGCGGAACAGGTTCGACGGCACCGGGCGGCCCTCCTTGACGTGCTTGTGCAGCGCGCGAGCGAGCGGCGGGCGGCTCATCACCGGCACGCCGTGCTTGCGCGCGATCTCGCGGATCCTCGCGGCGACCTCGTCGACGCCCTTCGCGACGACGATCGGTGCGCGGTCGGTCGACTCGTCGTAGCGCAGCGCGACCGCGTAGTGCGTCGGGTTGACGACGACGACATCGGCGGTCGGCACGGTCACCGCGATGCGGCGCTTCGCCATCTCGCGGGCGCGCTGGCGGCGACGGCTCTTGACCATCGGATCGCCTTCGCTCTCCTTGTGCTCGCGCTTCAGCTCGTCGGCAGACATCATCATCTGCGTCTTCATGCGGCGGCGCGCGAGCCAGTAGTCGATGACAGCGACAAGGGCGATCGCGCCGACGACGACGAGCAGCGCGCGCTTGGTCACCGACCACGCGACCTGGCCGAGCTCGCCGGCCTCGATCGCGTTCGGGATGATGCCGGCCTTCAGCGTCAGGGCGACGATCGCGGAGATGACGACGAGCTTCGCGAGCGTGGTGCCCGTGCGCTTCGCCGCGGCGCCGAGGCCGAACGCCGAGCGCAGGTTCGTGAGCGGCGACAGCCGCGCGAGGTCGAGCTTGATGCCCTTGAGCGCCGGCGGCCAGCCGAGCTGGATGCAGATGGTGACGATCGCGACCACCGAGGCGCCGACCAGCGCCGGCGCCGCCGCCGTGATGAACGTGCGGACCGCGCTCGATGCGAGCCACGAGTTGTCGCGGCCGTCCGCGGCGAACGCCGCATCGCGCGTGAAGTTCATGATGGCCGACAGCGCGGTGCTCGAGCAGGCGAGCAGGGCGGCGACCGCACCGATCAGCGCACCGGCCGACACGAGCTCGCGCGACAGGGCGATGTCGCCGCGCTTGCGAAATTCGCGTACGCGCTTCGGTGTCGCCTGATGTGTGCGGTTCGGATCGGCCACGGGTCGAGCGCCCGAATTGCAGCGGTCGTGCCCGGCCAACCCCGCGCGATCGTTCGATCACGCTGCGGAGATGTCGGCGAGTCTGACGTGAGTGGGCTTGATGATCTGGCGGATCCGGTCGAACCTGCTGCCACCGATGCTGCGTCGTTGGTGGGTCCAGACGGGCCTCGTCGCGATCGCCTACATCGTCACCGGCCGTCTCGCGCAGCTGATGGCGATCTCACCGGGCCATGCGACCGCGGTGTGGCCAGCGGCGGGCGTCGCGCTGGTCGCCGCGCTGCGGTTCGGCCTGCCCGGCGTCGTCGGCGTCGCGCTCGGCTCGTTCTGCGTCCACCTCACGTCCGCGGGCATCGGGATCGCGGCGGCGCTCTGCATCGGGTCCGCGGCCCAGGCGCTGCTCGGCGGGTGGCTCGTGAGCAGGGCGCTTCGCGGCGACGATCGACTCGCGACGGGTCGCGACATCGCCGCGTTCATGATGCTCGGTGGACCGATCGCATGCCTCGTGGCGCCGACCTGGGGCGCGCTCGTGCTGTACGCGACCGGCGAAGTCGACGTGTCGCAGCTTCCGTTCAGCTGGCTGACCTGGTGGGTCGGCGACACCATCGGCGTCTTGCTCGCGGCGCCGATCCTCCTCGGTGCGTTCGCGACGCCTCGCAGCGTGTGGAGGCCTCGCATCGTCACCGTGGCGCTGCCTCTCGCGGTCTCCAGCGCGGGCGTCATCGTCGCGTTCGTGATGGCGAGCCATTCCGAGGCCGAGAGAAGTAACAACGAGCTCGAGCGGCGCGCCTCGGTGATCGCGTTCTCGGTGCGCGAACGCATCGAGCGCTACGTCGAGGGCGTCAAGGCGGCGGCGAGCTACATCTCGGCGAACCCCAGTCTCCCCAAGCAGCGGTTCGCCGCCTTCGCCTCGGGCGCGCTCGGTTCCGATCGCGGTGCCCAGGTCCTCGCGTGGTGTCCCCGCGTCACGCCGGCGACTCGCCCGAGCTTCGAGCGCGCGGCGCGCGAGCAACTGGGCAGCTTCGCGATCAAGACGCAGGGCTTCGACGGGCTCATCGTCGCGCCGGATCGCCCCGAGATGTTTCCCTCGCTGTACGTCGAGCCGACCTCGCCAAACGTCGGTTTCGACATCGCGTCGGAGCCGGTGCGCGCCGATGCACTCGCCCGCGCACGTGCGACCGGTGGGCCTGCCGTGTCGAGGCCGCTGAAGCTCTTGTCGGGCTCCACCGGCTTCCTCGTCGTCGCACCGGTGTACTCGCTCGACGATGGGGGCACGTTCCTCGGCGCCGCGGTCGGCGGGGCTTCGATCGGCTTGCTGCTGCGGGATGCGACCGACCAGCTGGCCTCGCAGGGCTTCCGCCTCTCGATCGTCGATGTCACCACCGAGCCGCAGCTCCTCGTCGGCTCCCTCGACGCGAGCCCGTGGACGCAGGCGATCGGCATCGCGGGGCGCACGTGGCGCATCGGCGTTGCACGCATCGCACCGCCCGGGCGCAGCTTGCTCGCGTGGCTCGTGCTCGCAGGTGGCCTCGCGTTCGTCGGCGTGGTCGGCAGCGTGCTGCTCGCGATCACCGGCGGCCGCGGCCGGATCATGGAGGCCGAGGCGCGCTACCGCGATCTCTACGAGAACGCGCCCGACGGTTACCTCACCGTCACCGCCGAGGGCGAGATCACCGAGTGCAACACGGCCGCCGCGACCTCGCTCGGCTACGCGCGCGGCGAGCTCGTCGGCAAGTCGCTCGTCGACCTCGCGGGCGAGGCGTCGAAGCCATTCGTCGAGCAAGCGCTCGTCATGCTCGCGAACCACGGCAGCGTCGATGTCCCGCAGCTGACGCTCCACCGCAAGAGCGGCGCCGAGCGCGATGCGAGCCTCAGCGCGACCGCGGTCTACCGGGGCGAGCACGTCGTCGCCGCCCGCGTGCTCGTTCGCGACATCACCGACCTCGTGACCGCCGAGCGCGACCATCGCTTCCAGGTCGAGCTCGGTGACCTCCTTCACGGCAGCGAGTCGGCGCGCGCCGTGTTCGTGCGCACGACGACGCAGGTCTCCGAGTACCTCGGGCTCGACAAGTGCCACTTCGCCGAGATCGAGCAGGACACGAAGCAGGTCGTCGTCCACCAGTACGCGCGCGGCAAGAAGAAGGAGTCCGACGAGATCGTACCGATCTCTTCGTTCGAAGCGGTCGGCCTCACGAGGCTGCTCGACGGTGCGCGTCTCGTCGTCGACGACATGGCGACAGACGAGCGCTTCGCGCGCGTCTACGAGGCCGCCTACGCCCCGCGCGAGATCCGCGCGTTTGTCGCGATCCCGCTGATGCGAGGTGGCCAGTGCGTCGCCTACTTCGGCGCGGTCTCGGCGACCGCGCGGCACTGGACGACGCGCGACGTCTCGCTCGTGCAGAGCGTCGCCGAGCGCGCGTGGCTATGGAGCGAGCACCTGCGCAGCCTCCATCACCTGCGCGATCTCTCGCACTACCTCGAGGCACGGGTCGAGGAGCGCACGCACGCGCTCGTCGATGCACTCACCGAGAAGGAGGCGCTGCTCAAGGAGATCCACCACCGGGTGAAGAACAACCTGCAGGTGATCTCGAGCATGCTGCGCCTGCAGGCGCGGCGGATCCCGATGCCCGAGCTGCGCGACGTGTTCGACGAGAGCCAGCAGCGCATCCAGACGATCGCGCTCGTCCACGAGCGGCTCTATCAGTCGCGCGACCTCTCCAACATCGGGTTCGACGACTACCTGAAGTCGCTCGTCGAGAACGTCATGTACGCGCAGAACGCCACCGACCGAGGCGTGACCGCGATCACCGAAGTGACGGGCGTCAGCCTGCCGATCCAGATCGCGATCCCGTGCGGTCTCATCGTCAACGAGCTCGTCACCAACTCGCTCAAGCACGCGTTCCCCGGCGACCGCACGGGCACGATCACGGTCTCGATGCAGTCGGAGGGCAACAAGATCGAGCTGTCCGTCGCCGACGACGGCGTCGGCCTACCGGCGAACGTCGATCCGAGCAAGGCCAAGACGCTCGGCCTCGACCTCGTCTACACGTTCGCCGAGCAGCTCGACGCGACCGTCGCGGTCCGCTCCGCGCGCGGCACTGCGTTCACGCTGCGCTTCGCGGTATAGCCGTTCGGAGTAGGAGGCGGGGATGCGCAAGATGTAATCTGCGGAGGTGCGCACAGCAGTTGTCGTCGCGCTCGCCCTCGCGGCCTGTCGGACCCGCGATGATCCGGCGGTCCGGCCCGATGCCGTGGTCGGCGAGCACGTGCGGCTCGCGACATTCAACGTGCATCGCTTCTTCGACACGGTGTGCGACAGCGGCATGTGCGGCCCGAACGACTACGAGGTGCTGCCAACGGCGGACCAGTTCGCGCAGCAGGCCGACCAGATCGCGGCCGCGATCCGCGGGCTCGATGCCGATATGGTCGCGCTCGAGGAGGTCGAGACCAAGGCGTGCCTCGACGCGCTGCTCGCGCGGCTCGGCGACGTCATGCCCTACGGCGTGCTCGGCGAGATCGGGGGCACGGCGTCCGTCGACGTCGCGGTGGTGTCGCGGCGGCCGCTCGCGGCGGTGCGCCTGCATCGCGCCGACAACCCGCTGACACTGTCCAACGGCACCACGGCCCTGTTCAGTCGCGAGTTGCTCGAGGTCCAGATTTCGACCGAGCTCGGCAAGGACGTCGTCCTGTTCGCCGCGCACTTCCGATCGAAGGTCAACGACGACCCCGCGCGCCGCCTCGCCGAGGCACAGACCGCGAGCCGGATCGTGAACGAGCGCGCGGCGCAGTCGCCCGACGCGCTGGTCGTGCTCGGCGGCGACCTCAACGACACGCCCGCCTCGCCGCCGCTAAACGCGCTCGTTGTTGACGGTGGGCTCGTTCGGGTGGCGGATGACCTGCCGGCTGCGGCGCAGGCGACCTACACCTATCAAGGCTACGGTCAGGCGATCGATCACCTGCTGCTCGCGCCGAGCACGAGCGTCGTGCGCGTGCCGCGTTCGTCAAAGGTGTGGCGCGACGGGAACGGGTGGGGCGGCAGCGACCACGCGGCGCTGAGCTCGGACTTCCTGCTGCCTTATTGAGTCGACGCGACCTCGAAGTCCGCTCAGTCGAATGGCCCGGCGGCCCTGAGCGACCAGCCTGGACTCGTGTAGCCGAGGAGCGTGGATTGGACGAAGCCACCACTGTTGTTCAGGACCCAGCCCTCCACTCGTAGGTCGGACGCACGGAGCAAGACGAAGTCGCTGATGCCATCGCCGGTGATATCCGAGACGGTCTTCAGATCCCACTCGGTCCCCGTCCACCCCGTCGTGACTTGCGAAATGTTCACGACGCTGCCGCTGATGCTCGTGCTGCGCCAGGTCAGGAAGGTCCCATCCGAGTTCCGCCAGAAGATGTCATCTTTGTACTTGTCATTGAGACTGCCAATTCCCTTGAAGGAATAGGTGTACGGAATCGTCGGCGTCGACAGGTTCATGTATCCAGTCACCGTCGTTCCATTCAACAGCCAGATCTTCGTTTGAGTCGCTGCCGGAGGGCTCCTCAGTGTCCAGAACAAGTCCGACTTGCCGTCGTGGTTGAAATCGCCCATGCCCGAGAGGACCCAACCTGCAGCCGCGAAGCCCATGCTCCCCGTACCGATCACGCTTGCATTGTGGCCAATCAGCCACGTCATGACCTCGTTCGAGCTCGAGTGAGTGAAGACGATGTCGGCGATGCCGTCGCCGTTGACGTCACCGGTGCCCTTGATGACCCAGGTGCTGGGAAGCCAGCCCAGTGAAACCGTGCTGAGGTATTGGGCTTCATGCATCAGGTAGATCTGCAACCGACCATCGTAGTTGCGCCACAGGATGTCGCTCGAGCCATCGCCGTTGAAGTCACCGGCACCAGCGATCGACCAGTCGGAGCTCACGGTGTCGGACGTTCCGGCGAGGTAACCACCGTTGACCGTCGTCCAGATCGCCCAGCCTGGGCCGCCCCACACGAGGTCGTCCGTCGGATCGATGCTGGTGAATGCACGGTAGCGCAGAAGTGCCGCGTGGTTTTGCACGCTGAGGACTGACCATGGGTCCAGCGTGTCGGGGATGCCGTCTTGATCGTCGTCCGGGTCCGAGGTGTCGGGCGTTCCGTCCCCGTCGTCGTCCGTGTCCAGGGTGTTGGGAATCGTATCGCCGTCGATATCAGGGTCCAGGAACGGGTTGTATGTGGCGTCGCGGCAGCGGACCCAGACCAACGGATCGAACTGCGCGAGCCCCGCAAATCCACCGCAGAATCCGTTTCCGTTGCCTCGTATCCACCCGCTGCCATGTGGATTCGGCTGCGGCCCAACGGTAGGCATCGGTTGATTCCAGGTGGGTGGGTTGTAAACGCCAGAATTGGGACCATCTATGCGATCTGTGAGCAGGTTACCGGACTGCCAGATTCGACGATTGAACGTATTGGCGATCTTTCCGAAGCGCGTCGAATTCAGAGTAGTAGGCCCTGCGACGCGCTCGGAATAGCCGCTGCGCGCGAGGAGCGCATCGAGCACGCCCCTGTTTTCCCACACCGTCATGAGCGAAGCGAACGTCCAACTGCCGTGCGACAGGTTCTCGGGAAACTCGCCATCTCCCGCCAGGCTGTAGCGCCACCAGGACCACGACGTACCGTCGCCAAACGAGACATCGTTGACGTGATCGAGAAAGAACTTGACGTTCTTTGCGATAAACCACGGGGCTTCGTCAGTCGCATAGTAGATCCCAAGCCCATTCCACTGCCCCTCCGGCGACGTTCGATACAGCTCGCTGTCCGCGGCGCTGGCAATCTCGACCATAGGCCGCAGGCTCGACAGCGTCACATTAAATGGATCAGGGGCACTCAGCCAACTGTGGCGGAAGTAGCCCCAGGAGGTATTGTTGGGATCTGTAAACAGCATGTCTTGGCGGAAGGCTTGGTCCGTCTCCAGCACGGCTGTCGTGAACCTGACTGCGTCCTCCCTGTAGTCCAAGCAGAACCAATCTGGGTGCTCCGCCACTCGCCGCGCGAACGCAGCCATGCCGTAGCTGAGCAGACCCGACATCATGGGTTGGGCCAACCACGTCCCATTCCACGGGCCTTCGCCCGCACCGGCGACGGAGCCCCACGCCGGCATCACGCGCTGATGGTAGGGGTCATAGGGCGGCTGCGGGTACGGATACAACTGACCGAGATGAGGAAATCCTGTGCGCTTGTCGTCGCGGTTCTTGAGGAACACGTTCGATAGCTGTCGGAGGCGCTCGAGATAGACCAGGGCGCGCTGGAAATCGATCGGCGCGAGCAGATCGTACATTTGCGCGAGCGCCACTGCCTTGTCGCCATAGCCCCACCAGACACCTATGCCGCCGCCCGGATAGGGCCCGCCCTCCGCGTCGAAGCCGGCGAAGTTGGAGTTGGTCTTGAGCCAGCAATCGATGTCGTCGAGGTCGTCCGAGAGCCCGTTGGGTCCAGCGTCGCATCCGGTTCTGGTATCGCCATAACGGCCGAAGTACTGCCACCAGAAGCGATCCGACTCGGCGATGATCGAAGCGGTACTGTTGTCGTCGGTAACGTAGGGAAGCACGTTGTCCGACGGCGGCATGGTTCCGGCGCTACAAGCAGGCGGAGCTTGCCGCTCCCATGCTTCGAGCTCGACGGCATATGCGCGCGTACTCTGAGCACAATCGAACGATGCGCGCACGGCGGTCGCTCGCACAGGCGCGAATGAGATCGAATTCCATGCCTTGTTGTTGGCGGTGATGTATCCGCCGGGCGGATCAACCCATCCGCCGCCGAGGCTGGAGGTGCACGTCGTGCCCTCCGGGCAGTAGCTCAGATGAAAATCGACGTTTCCGTAGCTGGTCGTGGTTGTGAAGTTTGTCGGTTCCGATCCAGACGTGTAGTCGTTCTGTAACGAGAACAGATCGATCTCGCTGATTGTCCGTGGGCCGTTGAAATCGACCCGCACCCACCAATTGCCGTAATTGCAATTGTAGACAGTGGCGGTGCTGCTGCTGGCCCAGTACGCATATTGAGAGATGGTCGAGTCGTACGGTGATCCTCGTCGACCATCGTTGATCGTCCACACTGGCTGCGTGGAGTAGGCGCCTGACGAGGTGGCAACCCCAGTGCGTGCGACATTGGTCTCAACGTAGCCATCTTTGATCCGCGTTGTCAGGGACGATGCCGTCTCCGACTCGGCGGCATCGTCATCCGCGCATCCCGCCGTAGCGAGGAGAGTGAACCCCAGCGCGGCGGCCATTGCGCGCGATAGGCGCGATCCTCTCGCAAGGTGATAACAGCGATGCATCATCTGCACTCCTGATCTCTGTTGCTCTTCGCTCGAGCAAGCGATGGCGAACGGAGCGCACGAAGCCACCCATAGCACGCGCCTCCGCTCCACCAACCCAAAATGGTGTGCGCGACGCTAGCGGCGTTCCTGGCGGCGATCAATGCCGCATATTGCGGCACCCATCGCCATCGAAGCGGCAAGCGTTCGAGATTCTCGATCCCGCTGCGGCCTCGCCGCTGCGAACCGCGATCTCACTTTTTTCGTAACAGCCATCGGGGTGCCTCCTCTACCCCGAGCATGAAAGCACTCCCCATTCTCGCATTCGGAGTGGCTGCGCTGTTCGCGAACCTCGCGGGTCGAGGCAACGCCGCGACGCCGGACACGCCGGACACGCCGGACACGCCGGACACCCGGCTCGCGCCGGGCGCTGAGGATGCCGAGCTCGAGGGGATCGCGCGAGCAGAGGGGCGATCGTGAGCGCGCATTCGTAGTAGGCGGCATGTACGCAACTACAACGGGTGAAGCGATGATTCGATGCGTTGTTTGGTGTGGTCTGGCCCTGACATCGGCGTGTATCGAGGGACCGATGCTCTCCGAGAGCTCGCAGGCTGCAACCTGCACCAAATTCCTCTGTGGACCGAACTCCCCCATTCTCGGCGGGGTGCCGTTCTTCCAGCTAGACCAAACCGGCACCACCCCTGCGCCGGAGCACGGGTTCCGCATCGTGAGCTTCTCGAAGGGTTGGCTCCCGTTGGAGGTCGACGTCGAGGGGGCGCGTCTGCGGGGCCGCTTCGCGAGACACCTGGTGCTCCAGGGCGAGCAACTCGTTGGGGCCAATCTCGTTCTCGAGGACGAGCACGGACTGCGTTACCGCATCAGTCTCGAGGAGCGCGCACAGCTCCAGAGCTACTGGGAAGATGGTGATGACGGCACGCTGCTCGAATCGTGGAGAATGACGTCGACACCGTTGCCCAACGATGGGGGCGCCATCCCGCAAGCGATCTGCAACATCGAACCAGATACCACCAGCGACACGTCCGATGACCTGGGACACCATGCCCTGATCTTTCGCGGCGATCGGTACGACTCTGAAACTGGTGACGTGATCGCCACCGGGCAGGACGCAGGCCCGTGGTTCAACATCGCATGCGCGGGTGATGCACTTGCGAAACTCCTGGTCATCCGGCATGCACAGGCCGCCCACGATGCGGCGCACCCGACGACCCGTGAGCAGCGCGAAGCGGCGCTGAGAATGTTCCGTGCGGACTATTGCGGTACCGGGCAACCGAATACGCAGCTGGGCACTCCGATCGATTGGGCGAATGCCGGTGGCTGGAATTTCCTCGACAAATCACCCACACTCGACAATGTCGAGGCGATCTGGGCGGAGGGCGGCGCGGTATGCGTGACGAACCCTCGCCACATTGACCGCGACGACATCTCCTGTGACATCCCGGCGTGCACGCAGGAGCAGGTCAATAACTGGCAGGAGCACGGCGACCTGATCACGATCAATCCCTGACCTGCTGACCGCGCGCAAGATCGACCAAATCGGAGCAATCACGCCCGCCCGAGAGCGGGCTACGCATCGCGTACGACGCCCACTCTGCTCCACGCGTGGCGCGGCGCGTTCTCGCCGACCTGGTCGGGCGGCGAGCTAGCTCGCGGTCGTCTTCTTGAACATCGCGATTTCGATCGCGCC
Organism: Kofleriaceae bacterium; assembly: GCA_013368795.1. Classification (GTDB taxonomy): domain Bacteria; phylum Myxococcota_A; class Polyangia; order Haliangiales; family Haliangiaceae; genus JABFXX01. The sequence goes on along the minus strand of JABFXX010000228.1, from coordinate 5,814 downwards.
CTGCAGCTCGCCGGGCTTCACCGGCTTCAGCAGATACGCGTGCGGTCGCGTCCGCTTCGCGCGATCGATCGACGCGACGTCGGCGTGCGCGGTCAGATAGATCACGTTGAGCCCGTAGAGCTCCAGCAGCTCCTTCGCGGTGTCGATGCCGTCGACCGAGCCCTTGATGCGGATGTCCATCAGCACGATGTCGGGCACCGTCTGCGCACAGATCGCGAGCGCCTCGTCGCGACTCGCAGCACTGCCGATGACGTCGTAGCCCATCGACTCGATGGTCAACGCGAGATCCTTCGCGACGACCCGCTCGTCCTCGACGATCAGCACCTTGTAGCGCTCGCTCACGCGGTCACTCTACAGGAGAACGAACGTGGTCGCTTATCTCCGGCTCGCAAGGAACATGGGGATCGGGTGTAGTCAGAGAATGTCGGGCAGCGGACTACGTTCGTTCAGCCACCGCGTGAGGGACGTCGGATTTAGTCCCAGCCTCGTCGCTGCGGCGGCCGCATTTCCTCCGCACGCGCGCAGCGCGACCACGCGCGGTGTCCCCGACTGGATATCTGCAAGCGTTCGGGCCGAGTTCTCGAGAATCCACTCGCGATCCTCGGCTGCCAGTCGCGCCGCACCGCCGAAGCTCTCGCGTGCGTCGCTCGCGTACTCCTCGACAATGCGGACCAGCTCGCGGCTGCGCCGGCCGAGCGACGGAATGACGATCGGTGGCACCTGCTCGGGACGAAGGTCCACCTTGTCGCCACCGCACATGATCAGCTGAAACCGCACGCCCGGCTCGCGCATCGCAACGCTGACCAGGCTGAAGTCGCTCGGCAGACGCTTGCTCCACACGCACAACGAGCCACCGATCGCGGCCTGCATCGCCGTGACAGCGGTCGGATAATTCTCCGCGGACCGCGCGTTCGCGCTGGCCTCCGCGCGCCGCGGGTCGCAGACGATGAACGGCCGCGACGCACCGAGCGTATGGCGATGCAGGTCGCGCGCGATCGCGACGAGGTTCCCCTCGCCTTGCAGCACGAGCGGCACGCGGTCTGTCCCGGCCATTCGAATCGCGCGCAGCACGCGGTCCACCTCGGCGAGCTTCTCCTCGGCGTAGCCGACGAGCCGCGCGACATAGGCACGCAGCTGCAAGAAGCGCGTGCTCTCCACGATCAGCGTGACACCGCCGATCTCGATCTCGAGACCCGGCACGAGCACGGCCTCGCGCACGCGCGTGCCCGCGACGAGAACTCCGTTCTTGCTCCCATCGTCGCGCACGAGCCACCGCGTACCGTCGTGAACCGCGCGCGCGTGGCGTTTCGAGACCGTTCGCTTCGCGTCGTCGAGTCGAATCTCGCGGTCCGGGTCGGAACCGATCGTCAGCGCGCGCGTCCGGTCCAGTGGAAGCAACCACACGTTGTCGGTGCCCCACTGTCGGAATCGGAGTGGCTCGTCATCGACCTGCCATCGCGTGGCGCCGACGTCGGTCGTCGTCTTCTCTGCGGCCATCGGGAACTACGGAGTCATCGTGGCACGCGAACAGCGACCTTTGAAGATCGTCACTGCACTCGATCATCGATCGAGATCGAGACCGGCGGTCGAAATGCATTCGATCTCTCCTCGTGATCGAGTGCAGCCGTTTTGCTCATGAATTCGCGAGTATCGCTGTTTCCTCGCGGGAGAATCGCGGCGGGGACTTCGTACCATCCGCGATGACTGCTCGCTCGCACGCACCCACCAAACGACGTGGCCGATACGGGCGCGACTAACCAGCAGGAGTTGAAGATGGGCGAGTACGAGGGAAAGAGGGCGAACAAGAGCAAGCAATGGCCTGGCCATGAACCGGCGGCTCCGGTCGTGGGACGCTCGTCGCTTCCCGTCGATGCGAGTGCTGGTCCAGTAGGCGCTTACAGCCCAACGTTTCAGCCGCACATGGTCCCGTGGTCCGGTGGGACGAGCCGGGGGACGACGGCGGACGATCGGGTGCGCGAGCAAACGCAGCTTGTCGAGCAGCAGACAGCTCTGGTCGCGTCGCGAATGAACGAGAGAGCGAGCATGGATCGGGATGAGATCAATGTGCTTCGCTATTCGCTCGATGCCGCTGGATCGCTGCTGCGCAAGTCAATGAGCGAGCTCGGGCCTGGAAATCCGTTGATCGAACGGGCATCGGCTGCGTTGACGAGATCAAATGATGTGCGCGCAATGCTGGCGTCCTTTGCAAACGCTAACGACGCGCACGACACCGTCGAGCGCCAGTTTCATCCGGACCCCGGCACGGACTATTACGAGCTTGCCAAAGAACGGAACCAAGGCTTTTGTGACCTTGCACCACCACATCCGCTTTGCAAGCTCACCGAGAAGGAGCGACAGGACTTTCGTGCTGGAGTTAAAAGTAGTGTCTCGCTTATCGCCAACAATTGGCGGCAGGCGATCACGAGCAGTTACGTCGACGAGATGTTTCGGAAGAATGAGATCACATTCGAACAGCAGCTCGGGCAGATCATCCTCGGCGTCCTTTTCAATGTGGTCGCGATCGCTGGGAAATCGCTCGTCGGTAAGGGCGTCGACACGGCCGAACGCGCAGCCAGTACAGGCGTGGTGATCGAAGGTGAATGGAACAAGATCAAGGGTCCCGACCTGACGGACGCGAAGGCTGTCGCGACGAAGGTGGTCGATAAGGGCGCTGCGAAGGCAGAAACGGCGGCCACCACGCATGAGCGCCAGGTGGGCACGCTCAGGGTCAAAGACTTGGTCAAGGGAGCCGAGGAGTCGGTTAAGATTCCAGCAGATCGCGCTGGCTTCCTTGCATCGCTGGAGAGTGTCCCGGGAACCTGGGAGACCACGATCAACGGGCTACTGAAGGACCTCTTCGACGACGATCTGAATGTGCTCGCGAGCGTGTTGCCCGACATCGCACCCAAGATGACGACCACGAACATCAAGAAGGAACTCGAAGCGCAGATGACGCGTTTCGAACATCAAGTTCTCGCCGTCAACCACCGATCAATGGCGGAAACACGTCCGGTGCAGGTTATCAATGGACAGGAACCTATTCGGTACGCGCTCGCCAGGCGGAAGCTTGCGCCAAATGCCGCGCTTCATGGGGAATGGAAGAACTCGCCCGCCCGAACCGAAAGGTGGACGTTTGTCGAGTGGATTGGCGACGACATGAAGGACTACGCGCTCACGCGCTCGATGCAGCTCCCGAACGGCGGAATGGATGTCTCGGCTGCCGCGATGATCACAAGCGCAACCGACACTAGCTTCTGGGACGAAGAGTCGCTGCCCAAGCTCGCCATTCCCCCGTCGAGGCATTCGACACCGTGGGACCTTCCTTGAAGGGCGGTAAAGGGGATCAGATGGCGCGCTGTGTGGCGACGGCGCTCGTCTGGTGCGTCACCGCGATTGGATGCGGGCAATCGGTGCCGCAGCCTGTTGCCGAGCTTCCCTATCTCGAGTCGCTGACGTCGTTCAAGTCGCGCGCTGCCGAGCTCGGATGTGTGACTGGCATTGAGCTGCCACCGCAGTTCGAATGTGCGAAACGGTTGCAGCCGTGTGGCTGTACGATCTTGCTGAAGGCAATCAGCTCCACGGAGGAGAGTGCGGACAAGAGAAGTGTGGCACTCGTCAATATCGATATATTCGGTTGCCCGAACAACAGTGCAGCGGTGACGGAGGCCTTGGCGCTGGTCGATCCAATTCTCCCATCGGCACTACGCGATTCGTTTCACCAGTTCGCCAATACGCCGCGGGTTCGGCGGGATCCCGCGGAAGAGGCGAAGTTCGCCGCGTTTCAGACCGGTGTCTTCGCGCACGTTCATGCGCGGGTTCTGTTCGGTGCTACGACTGACATGCCTCGGCACACGATCTGGCTCGATCGGTACTCCCCCGGCCAAGTGCAGGCCCTCGTGCCCGACGCTCCGACGTACGGCGAGTGCGAGACCGGCATTGAAACGCAAGCCATCGCACCCGTACCGACGCAGCCGCACGCTCTTGGGTTTTGCGACCAGGCTACTTCGAGCTCGCCACCTTGCGACTTCGGCAAAGGTAGATGGCCAACGCGCGGGGGAGTGTCAGCCGAAATCGGCCTTGCCCAGTCCTGGTGGGGATCGGCTGCAAGCTTGCTCGGCATCGCAGAGAAGATCCGGCAGGGAACGACACCGTTCGATACCGACATCGGTCGACGTGTTTCCTCGACGCTGTTCGCGGTGCTCGCGGAGACCGCAAGCCTCCTGCCCGAGAGTGGAAACAAGGAAGCAAGCGGACGCGTGCTCCGAGCTCGCGAGCTCGCCGAGCAGCTCGCTGCGATCATGCCAGTCCCAACTGATCGAGCGGGCGTTGCGGCGTATCTTCAGACCGTCTCGTACGAGTGGGGCGACAACATCCGAGGTCGTCTGAACCAGCTCGCGGACCGTGACCTCGCCGCACTTTCACTCGAGCTTCCAGAGCGGGTCCAGAGCACGCCCGTCCCGACGTTCAAGAGCAAGATCACGGCAAGTCTTCGCCCACGATAGCGCGCGCTCGGCGGTGCATCGCGCCTCGCCGGCGAACGTGTCGAGGCGCTTGGCTTCGGGCTGCCCGGCGACGCAAGTTTCTTGGAACGAGAGCTCCCTCAAGCTTCTGGGCACCGAGTCATCATGGAAGACGGAACAGGAAGAGGCAGGCTGGTGACGAATCGTGTGGCTTCCCTCGTCGTCGGCTTGTCTTGTCTGGCGGCGGTCGGGTGCGGACGCTCGGACCGTCGTTCCGGGCTGGGCTCCCTCACGACGTTCCTCGAGCGTGCTACGCAGAGCGGATGTGTTGGTGCTGGCGATGACTACTTCGGGAGCCAAGCGTTCTCGTGCATGAAGGTCTTGAAGTCTTGTGGCTGCGCAGTCCTTGTGAAGGTGGACGGCAGCGCTGACTCGATCCAGTTGCTCAAGATCGATTTGCTCGGATGTCGTGCGGGTGAAGCAGATGATCAAGTCGCTGCGCTCGTCGAGCCGCTTGTTGATCCCAATGCTCGCGAGCAGCTTCGAGACTTCATCAACAGGCCGCGGGTCTTTCGTGACGACGCTCAAACCAGACAGTTCGCAGCGCTTCAAAGCTCAGAGTTTGGTCACGTCGGTGTGCGCGTTCTATTCGGGGCGGCCGGCGAGCTGAATGTTGGTGCCGCACGACGGACGATCTGGCTAGAGCCGTTCGTCTCCCAGGCGTCCGAACGACTGATTCCGGACACGCCGATCGCTCCTCCTTGCCGACTTGTTCCAAGGGAACCACACGAGTTTGAAAGCAAGGGCTACTGCGACTCGGCACCGCAAGAGCAATCTCCGTGCAACCTCGATCACGTCACCCGCTCGCGTTACCGGAGTGAAGTCGCGCTGAGGGTCGGGCACACGCTTTCTGAGTGGCGAGCTGCTGTCCGCACGGTCAGTGACAGCGGGCTTCTGGATTCGAAGCACGCACCGGAAGCGCTCGCTCGCAGTCTCGTCGGCGTTCTTCCGGATCGTTCGCAGGAGGTCGGACTCTCCGAGGCGAGCATCAGAACGGGCGCCACGGCCCTTCAGCTCGCGGCCGAGGCTGCGGGCGACTGGCGAGACCGCTTGATCTGGCGCCTCGACTATTTGACGGACGTCGACCTCGCCAGCTTGATGCTCGAGCTGCCCAGCACCGACGAACCGTCTTCGCGCGTGTTCGTGGAACGCATCAAGCATCGTCTCAAGCCTTGAATGACGAGGATCCCAAGGGAGCAGGCGCCGGCATGCACTGCCGAAAACGATTGGACACCGCCGGAAGCACGTTGCTGGCCTTCACGCGACGAGGTTCGGCAGCTCCGAGGACGTGCGG